>JAFMMO010000152.1 GCA_017859655.1 Pseudomonadota bacterium
TTCGGGAGCGCCGCTCCCCGAGTGGGGACGGTGGGCGGCAGCCCCTGAGCTTCCTTGGCCCTCGATCTGGCTGCGCTCGCTCAGTGGGTGGGCGCGCGGGAGATGAAGGCGCCCGGTCCCGGGTCCTCGACGACCGTCCCCTCTCTCACGACGACGGCGCCCCGGCGGAGCACCGTCTCCACGGCCCCGATCCGCTCCATCCCCTCGAAGCCGCAGTAGTCCGTCCGCGAGAGGGAGTCCGCATGACGGAAGGTCCCCTTCGCGTCCGGATCGTAGACCACGATGTCGGCATCGGAGCCGACGGCGATGACCCCCTTGCGCGGGTACATGCCGAAGATCCGAGCTGCCTGGGTGCTGCACGCGTCGACGAAGGTCGGGCGGTCGATCCTGCCCGTCCGGACGCCGTGGGTGTGGATGAGGTCGACCCGCTCCTGGATCGAGGGGATGCCGTTGGGGATCCGCGTGAACGCGTCGAGCCCCATGTCCTTCTGCCCCTTGAAGTTGAACGGGGCGTGGTCGGTCCCGATCGTCGAGATCGAGCGGTCCGCCACGCCGGCCCAGAGCGCATCGTGCTCCTCGGCATCGCGGAGCGGGGGACTCATGACGAACTTCGCCCCCTCGAAGTCCGGCCTCTCCGCCCAGCTCTTGTCGAGGACGAGGTGGGGGGCGACCGACTCCACCCAGACCTGAGTCCCCGCCGCGCGCGCCTCCTTCGCGTTCTCGAGCGCCGCGCCGCAGGAGGTGTGGACGATGTAGACATGGGCCCCGGTGAGGCCGGCGAAGGTGCAGAGGTGGTCGACCCCGGTGGCCTCGACCGAGCGCGGGCGGGAGGGCTCGTGCCACTCGGGGCCGGTCTTCCCCTCCGCGATCAGGCGCGCCTGCATCGCGTCCACCGCCTCGGCGTTCTCGCAGTGTGCGGTGACGATCACCCCCAGCTCGCGGGCGAGCTCGAGGAGGGGGAAGAGGTTCTCGTCGGCGATGTCGAGGGCCCCCTTGTAGGCGAGGAAGATCTTGAAGGACGCGACCTCCCCGGCGGCGACCAGCTCGCGGAGCTGCTCCTCGGCGAGCTCGTCGAAGCGGACCACCGAGAGATGGAAGCTGAAGTCGCAGTGGGAGCCCTCCTCGGCGAGCCCCTTCCAGGTCCCGAACGCGTCCCGTGGCTCCTCCTCGGGGCCGGGGCAGATCATCTCGATGATGGTCGTCGTGCCCCCGGCGAGGGCGGCCCGGGTGGCGGAGTCGTGATCGTCGATCGCGTTCGTCCCCATGAAGGGGAGGTGGATGTGCACGTGCGGATCGATGAAGCCGGGGAAGACGCACTTGCCGGTCGCGTCGATCACCTCGGTGTCGGCGGGGAGGTCCGAAGGATCGATGATCGGCTCGAGGCGGGAGATCGTCTCTCCCTCGACGAGGACATCGAGGCGATGCTCCCCGTCCGCGTTGACGACGGTTCCGTTCCGGATCAGCAGGGACATGGCTCAGGACACCTCCGCGATCGCGTGGTCGAGGACGGCGACCGCGAAGTCGCAGTCCTCGCGGGTGAGGCACATCGGCGGCTTGATCCGGAGGACGTTCCCGTGGAGCCCGCCCTTGCCGAGGAGCACCCCGGCTTCCTTCGCCGCTTCGTGGACATGGGCGCACGCCGCGGGGTTCGGCCGGAGGGAGTCGCGATCCTCCACGAACTCGACTCCGAGCATCAGCCCCTGCCCGCGAACATCGCCGACGACGGGGTGTCGGTCCATCAGCCTCTGCAGGCCGCTTCGCAGGTGCCCGCCGATCTCGTGGCAGCGCGACTGGAGGTCCTCGTCGAGCATCACCTCGAGAGTGGCGAGGCCGGCGGCCATCGAGACCGGGTTCCCCCCGTAGGTGTTGAAGTGGAGGCGACCGGTCATGCTCTGGGCGATGTCGCTGCGGGTCACGCAGGCCGCGAGCGGGGCTCCGTTGCCGATCCCCTTCGCCATGGTCACGATGTCGGGGACGACCCCGTGATTCTCGAAGCCCCAGAAGCGGGTGCCGGTCCGCCCGAAGCCGGTCTGGACCTCGTCCGAGATGCAGAGCCCGCCCGCCGACCGCACCATCTCGTAGACGCGGGGGAGGTAGCCGGGCGGGATCTCGACGGTCCCGCCCACTCCCTGGATCGGCTCGGCGATGAACCCGGCGACCTTGCCGGTCGTGCCGTGGAGGATCAGGTCGCGGATCTCCTCCGCGTACTTCTCGCCCGCGGCCGGATCGTCGTAGCCGTGCGGACCGCGGAGGCGGTCGGGGAGCTGCGCGTGGTGGACTCCGCCGTCCTGCGGGACCGGCTGCTTCCAGGTGTGAAGACCGCAGAGCCCCATCGCCTGGTTCGTCATGCCGTGGTAGGCGTTCCGGAGCGCGATGAGGTCATGGTGTCCGGAGACGAGGCGCGCCATCAGCATCGCGAGCTCGTTCGCCTCGCTCCCGGAGTTGGTGAAGTAGACGACCTCGAGCCCCGAGTCCTTCGGGAAGGTCGACGCGAGCTTCTTCCCGAACTCCGCGATCGTGGGATGCAGGTAGATCGTGGTCGTGTGCTGGAGGCGGGAGACCTGCTCCTGCACCCGCGCGGCGACCTTCGGGTGGCAGTGCCCGACCGAGACGGTGACGATCCCCCCGAAGAGGTCGAGGTAGCGGCGTCCGGTCTCGTCGAAGAGCCACTGCATCGACCCCTCGACGATCATCACGGGGTCGCGGTAGTAGGTCAGGAGGGAGGGGGAGAGGTACCGCTGCCGATCGGCGAGGACCGAGTCCCGGCTCGGTCCTGCGTAGGGGACCGGCGTGTGGGAGCACGCCGGCATCGGCGGGGTCTGGGGTGTCTGGTTCATCGGACTCTCCTCAGCGGCGGCGGCGGATCGGGCTCAAGGGGCCGGGGGCTCGACTCCCGGCGGTCAGAAGGAGGAGATCCCCTCGTAGGAGTCGGGGCGGCGGTCCCGGAAGAACTGCCAGGTGTCCCGGACCTCCTGAATCATGTCGAGGTCGAGGTCGGCGATGATGACCTCATCGGCATCGCGCGATCCTTCGACGATGATCTGACCCCGGGGATCGCAGAAGTAGCTCTGCCCGTAGAACTCGCCGATGTTCCAGGGGGCCTCGGTCCCCACGCGGTTGATCGCCCCCACGAAGTACTGGTTGGCGACGGCGTGCGCGGGCTGCTCGAGCTTCCACAGGTACTCGCTCAGGCCGGCGACGGTGGCAGAGGGGTTGAAGACGATCTCCGCCCCGTTCAGGCCGAGCTCCCGCGCCCCCTCGGGGAAGTGGCGGTCGTAGCAGATGTAGACCCCGATCCGCCCGTAGCGGGTCTCGAAGACCGGATACCCGAGGTCGCCGGGGGTGAAGTAGAACTTCTCCCAGAACCCCGGGTGGCAGTGGGGGATGTGGTGCTTGCGGTACTTCCCGAGGTAGTTCCCCTCGTCGTCGATGACCGCGGCGGTGTTGTAGTAGACCCCCGGCATCGCCTCCTCGTAGATCGGCACGATGAGGACCATGCGATGCTTCGCGGCGAGCTCCTGCATGAGCCGGGTGGTCGGGCCATCGGGGATCGCCTCCGCCGTGCGGTACCAGCGGGTGTCCTGCTCCGCGCAGAAGTAGGGACCGTAGAAGATCTCCTGCAGGCAGCAGACGTTCGCCCCCTTCGCCGCGGCCTCGGCGATGAGGGGGATGTGCTTGTCGATCATCGCCTGCTTGATCGCCTCGAGATCGGTGCTCTCGGGGAGGGCGTTCGCCGCCTGGATCAGCGCGGCGCGGGTGACTCTGGGCATCGGGACTCGCTCCTCAGATCCAACGGCGAACCATGACTCGGGACTTGGTGAAGAACCGTGCACCATCCTCGCCGTTGGCGTGCAGGTCACCGAAGAACGACTTCTTCCAGCCGCTGAAGGGGAAGGCGGCCATCGGGGCGGGGACGCCCACGTTGACGCCGAGCATGCCGGCCTCGACGGTCCGCTCGAACTTCCGCACCGCGTGCCCGGAGTCGGTGAAGATCACCGACATGTTCCCGTACTCCGATGCGTTCACGAAGCCGATCGCCTCCTCGAGGCTCCCGGCGTGCATCACCGAGAGGACCGGTCCGAAGATCTCCTCCTGCGCGACCCGCATCGAGGGGGTCACCCGGTCGAGGATCGTCGGACCGACGAAGCAGCCCGCGGCCGGGACCTCCGCGCTCCGGCCGTCGATGAGGAGGTCGGCTCCCTCCGCTTCCCCGATCCCGATGTAGTCGAGGACGCGCGCCTTCGACTCGGGGTCCTGGAGCGGCCCCATCTCGGTCCCCGGCGCATCGCCGGCGCCGACCTTCAGGGCCCGCGTCCGCTCGACGAGGGCGGGGACGAACCACTCTCCCGCGTCTCCGACGCAGACGACGACGCTCCCGGCGAGGCAGCGCTGGCCGGTGTTCCCGAACGCGGAGCCGAAGATCCCGTCGACCGCGGCCTCGCGGTTGGCGTCCGGCATGATGATCGAGAAGTTCTTCGCCCCCGCCATGCACTGGACCCGCTTGCCGTGAGCGGCGGCGTTCGCGTAGATCGCCGCGCCCGCCCGGGTCGAGCCGACGAAGGAGACCGCCGCGACATCGTCGTGCTCGATGAGGCGGTTCACCACTGGCGCTCCACCGTGGACGAGGTTGATGACCCCGGGGGGGAACCCCGCCTCGTGGGCGAGCTCCGTGGTGCGGAGGGCGGAGATCGGGTCCTTCTCCGACGGCTTGAGGACGAAGGTGTTTCCGCACGCCACCGCCATCGGCCACATCCACATCGGGACCATGACCGGAAAGTTGAACGGGGTGATCCCGACGCAGACCCCGAGCGGGACACGGTCCGCGGAGGAGTCGATGCCGACCCCTCCCTCATCCTCGGTGCGGCAGAAGGAGGAGGAGACCGCGATCTGGGGGAGGGTGCGCCCCATCGTCAGGACCGGGGCCGCGCAGGCGTGCTCGATGCAGTCGATCCCCCGACGGACCGACCCCACCGACTCCGCGTGGGTCTTCCCGTGCTCCTTGACGAGACCCGCGGCGAGCTCGTCGGCGTGCTCCTCGAGGATCGCCTTGTAGCGGAAGAGGTGCTGGATCCGGTCTCCGACCGGAGTCTGAGACCAGGGGCCGAACGCCGCGCGGGCGGCGGCGACCGCGGCGTCCGCGGCGGCCACGGCATCGAGCGGCGCGATCGAGACGGTCTCACCGGTGGCGGGGTCGATGTTCGTGCGCTGGGTGGTGCCCGGATCGTCGTGGGGCTTCCCGGCGATAAGGTGCTGGAGGACTTCGTTCGACATCGTCGCGGCTCCCCGTCTCTCGGGTGGATCGTTTGCGCGGCGGCCCCGCGCGGAGGAGCCGGGGTGCCGCCCCGGCCGTCTGCGCAGTCTCGTCCCAAACCGTGGTCAATTCAAGGGTTGGACCTCACCCTCGGCATCCCCCGTGAGGGACGCCGAGGTGGCTCCACGCCGAAGCGTTCCGCGGGGGGAAGGTGGCATTCGCGCGGTGGGATGGGGGGGGCGGGAAACGAAGAAAGGGGTCGAAGCGCATCGACGGTGACCGCTGTGGCTGCTCCCGTCAGGGCCTGACCAGGTTCACGGGCCGTCGACCGCCCGACCCCAACTCGAAGTGCAGTGGGAGGGAGATCGTGCGTCGATCTCGCGTTTTCAGTCCGGCCCTCGCGCGCCGGCTCGACATTGTCCCGTCCGCTCTCGCCACGGCAAGTGAATCCCGAGGCCCGGGGCCCGGCCGTGGGAACGGTCCCGGAGAAAGCCTGAATCCGCCCGACCTGCCCGTTGCGAAAACTCCGCCAACGCCTTGTCCGGGGAGGCGGAGTCGTTCAATCCCCGGCACTGACAGTCCCCAGCACCGACCGTCGGCCTCCGGAAAGAGGCCCCCGAAGGAGAGACCATGAAGACCCTCGCCACGCTCGCGCTCGTCACCCTCCTGGCCCCCGCCACGCTCCAGGCGGATCACCACGGCGATCACGCCGCTCCGAAGGCCGACATTGTCGCGACCGCGATCGGCGCCGGTGAGTTCACCACCCTCGTCGCCGCGGTGCAGGCGGCCGGCCTCGTCGAGGCGCTGCAGGGAGAGGGACCGTTCACCGTCTTCGCGCCGACCGATGCGGCCTTCGCGAAGCTCCCGGCCGGAACGCTCCAGACCCTGCTCAAGCCGGAGAACAAGGCGATGCTCGCGAGCATCCTCACCTTCCATGTCGTGCCCGGGAAGATCCCGGCCGAGAAGGTGGCGGGGGTCACCGGAGCGACGACCCTCAACGGTCAGCGGGTCGATGTCTCGGTGACCGAGGGCACGGTCCGGATCGACGGCGCGGATGTCGTCAAGGCGGACATCCACTGCTCGAACGGGATCATTCATGTGATCGACCGCGTGATTCTCCCGGCGACCGACGACATTGTCGTGACCGCGAAGAAGGCGGGCACCTTCAACACGCTCCTCGCCGCCGCGACCGCGGCCGGGATCGCCCCGGTCCTGACCGGCGAGGGCCCCTTCACCGTCTTTGCGCCGACCGACGACGCCTTCGCGAAGCTCCCGGCGGGGACGGTCGAGAGCCTGCTGAAGCCGGAGAACAAGGACCAGCTGGTGCAGATCCTGAAGTACCACGTGGTCTCGGGCCGCGTCTTCAGCCCGGACGCGATCGCGGCGAAGAAGGCCCCGACTCTGGCGAAGCAGGAGATCCGCATCATGGCCAAGGGCGGCCAGGTGATGATCAACGACGCGAAGGTCGTCGCCGCCGACATCGACGCGAAGAACGGCGTGATCCACGTTGTCGACAGCGTGCTGCTGCCGCGCTGAGCACCGCGATCAAAGACTCGGGTCGAGGGGCTGAAGTCCCTCCTCCTGAAACGACGGAAGGGGACTTCGCGCGAGCGAGGTCCCCTTCTCTCGTGTTCCGAGGGAGGTCTCGCGCAGAGGAGCAGCAGTGGGTGTCGCCCTCGGAGGGAACCGGATTCAGGGGGAAGCGTGCTTGGGGAGGGGATCGCTCGGGTGGAGGAGACCCGGGTGGTGGGCCAGGGGACGAGTCATGAAGTGTAAATGGCGGGGGATGCTTGGCAAAAACAGGCTGAGCGAACGTTTCGCTGACCTTCAATGAAAACTCGCCTGAAAGGACGTTGCCGTCAGCGAGACATGCGCGTCCAGCGGCGGGTGCAGCTCGAACGCCTTCGGCTCGCGCGCGAAGTTCCAGAGCCGGAACAGGGACCATTCCGCGCGCCGCTCCTCTGCCACAGCCAGTTCGTTCCGGCTGATGTGGAAAGGCGTGCGTTCCCAGCCATTCGTCGTCTTCACCTCGATCAGGCGCGGACGACCGTCCGGCACGAAGCTGGCGATATCGTAGCCAGCACCATCGCCATCTTCCTCTGACACCCACCGGACCTTGCGCGCAAGGTCGTCGCGGCCCGCTGATTTAAGGGCTGCACGCTCGTGCGCTAGGACGCGCTCCTCACCGGCACGGCCGAGGGAGCGGTTTCTCTCGTCTCTCGCCGCGACGTCGAACTTTCGCGCGATGTGCAGCATCTGCTCCAGCTCCTGTGGCGGTGGCTGGTTCGACAGTGTCGGCGGTGGGCCGATCCAGATAGGCTCTGCTTCCGCCAGACCAGTCGGCGCTCCTGTGCCCGAATACCGACCGAGCCACGCCGGGTTCAACGCCAGCCAGCGCGCCACGGCATCAACAAGCGTCATCTGGAAATTGAACGCAGGCTGGTGGCCCGGGATCCAGTCCTCACCGAGGCCCTTCAGCACGGCGCTGATGTTTCGATGTTTGAACTCGATCGATCCCTCAGATCTCTCGTTCAGCAATGGCAGAAGCACCCGTCGATGCTCCGGCCTTGTTCTATCGGTGCCCAGCGATGTCGTCAGCCAGCATCGCAAAGTAATCTGCGACGATCCGGTCGTTTTCTTCGTCTGTCCAGGGCCCATTCGACATGCCGCCAGGCGATCAGCGGAAAGTCTCTTTTTCATCAGAGACTTCTCGCGGTCTTTCGCATCAGCCCGCACAAACACGCCGCCTTTGGTTGTCTCTGTTCGCACCCCTAGCGGTCGAATTCACCGCAACTGCGGCGCAGCCCATTTCTGGCAAGCGTCGGAAAATACGTAAGTTTTTGAATCCGTCTCGATTTGGGTGAAGGGCGGGTGGAAAGAGACGCGGGGCGTTCAGAGACCGATTTCGGCCAAAGCCCCAGTCTCCGAAAGTCGGAGGGCCCCGCTAAACCCCTTTGAACCAAAAAGAAAAAAGGCCCCATCGCGGACCTCATCTTGGGTTCTCAATGTGTAAATGGCGGTGTCTGAGACGACATGCGTCGGAACGTCTCTCCGTCCCGCCCCGCTGATTGCCTGTTCCAGGCCCCCTTTCAGGGAGATTCTGCGCTTTCAGGGAGAATCCCACCGAATTCACGGTCTCTAGTCCCTCGATCCTCCCCTCTTGGCCTCGATGGCCGACGAGTTTCCCTGTGGAATGAAACAGGGAACGAGCAGGGACCGATGTTGAGGCGCCGTGGCACGGCGCCTCGGTCTCGACGGGGTGGGGACTTCAGGGGGCGCCGGTGGGGCTGAGCGAGGGTCTATACGAGCGGATTGTCAGCGAGG
>JAFMMO010000153.1 GCA_017859655.1 Pseudomonadota bacterium
CCTCCGGTGCAGGAGTCTGCGCCCCGATCGGGGACGGTGCGAGGCTGGGCGGCAGGATCAGGAGGAGGAGCCCGAGCCCAAGCAGCCTGACGGGATGCACACCGCTCCGTCCCTCCAACGCTGCCTCCCCTCGACTCCATCCAAGCCTTGAGCCCACCGCCGCGGGCCGCATTCTGCGCTCGCCTCCGCCGCGCATCAAAGGGAGTCGCGGAGCGGGGGGTTCTCCCCCACCACCGGATCCCGCGGCAGCCGCGCGAGATCGAAGTCCCGGAGCAGGTCCGAGGGGGAGGCTTCGGCGTCCGATGGCGCGAGGCCGCAGGTCGAGGCGACCCAGCCGATGAGGCGCGGGGCGGAGATCCCCTCCCGCCGGAAATGCGCGACACTCGTGTCGCCGTGGCGCTTCGCGAGGCGCCGCCCGTCGACCCCCACGACGAGCGGGACATGGGCGTAGGCCGGAGGTGTCAGCCCCAGCGCCTGGTGGAGGAGGAGCTGTCGCGGAGTCGAGGGAAGGAGGTCATCCGCGCGGAGCACCTCGGTCACCCCCTGCGCGGCATCATCCACCACGACGGCGAGCTGGTAGGCGGCCCCGCCGTCCCGCTTCCGAATGACGAAGTCCCCCGCGATGAGTCCCGGCTGCTCTCCGAGGAAGAGGTCCGTGAACGGCACCGCGCCGTCGCGGACCCGGAAGCGCAGCGCCGGCTCCCGCCCGCTCGCCCGCCGCGCGGCTTCGAGGTCGGGATGAAGACCGCGGCAGGTGCCCGGGTAGAGGATGCCATCCGAGGCGAGGAGAGGTCCGCCCCCCGCGAGAGGCTCGTGCGGGGCGCTCGCGGCCTCCTCCACCTCCCGGCGCGTGCAGATGCACGGATAGGCCTCCCCTCCCTCGAGGAGGTGACGCGCCGCCGCTTCATGCGCCTCCCGCCGGCTCGATTGGAGGAGCGGCTCTCCATCCCAGTCGAGACCGAGCCACTGCAGGTCCTCGATGGTCCGATCGATCCACTCCGGGCGGATGCGGGGGCCGTCGATGTCCTCGATCCGCAGGAGCAGGGTCCCTCCGCGGGAGCGAATCGAGAGCCAGGCGAGGAGGAAGGAGCGCACGTTCCCGAGATGGAGGACCCCGGTCGGGCTCGGGGCGAGGCGCCCGACGAGCGGGCGGGGAGGAGGCTGGGGAGAGGAGGAGGGATCGGCCATGGGGGGAGTGTACGCCAGAGGAGCACGGGAGGGCGGGGTCCCGAAAAACAAAGACCCCCCGAATGGCGGTGCGCCATTCGGGGGGCTTCTGCGGGTTTCGACGGGTCGGGAATCCTCGGCGGTCGCTCGCGAGTCGATCGCCTCGGGACGCAATTCCCCGTCGGGAGTACTAACTCTCCGACCCCCTCGCAGAGTCACCGTGATGGAACAACGGATCACCTCCTTTCGGTGAGGGAGTTGGCCCAGCCGTCGCGGGCGTGACTTCCCGCCGCCAGGCTCCCAAGCCCCCGGCGGCCCGGGGGTCCTTTTCCAAAGTATACCACGGGAGGCAGTCCCTGCAGCCCTCGACCCCGCGCTCGGGGCGGACCTCAGGCCTCGACGCGCTGCCGCTCGTGAGCGACGAGGCCCTCCACGATCCGCCGGATCGGCGCGACCGGCCGCAGCCCGATCTCCCCCTCGAGCTTCGTCAGGGAGGGAACCCGACGGGGGGCTTCCTCGTAGCCGGCGGGATAGACCGCGGCGTGGGGGACGGTCTCGATCGTCGAGGAGGAGCGCACCACCTCGGTGACGAGCGTGGCGAGGTCCCGAATGGAGACCTCGTCATCGCTGCCAAGGTTGTAGACCTCCCCGACGCTCTGCGGAGTCGCCGCGAGGCGGTCCCAGCACGCCACCACCTCCCGCACGCAGGCGAAGGTCCGGACCTGCGCCCCATTCCCGTGAACGGTGAGCGGCTCTCCCGCGATCGCCTGTCGAACGAAGGTGGGGAGCACCCCTCCGTGGAGGGCGCGCTGTCGTGGACCGGTGGTGTTGAAGAGGCGCACCACCGTGACCGGGAGCCGCCGCTCCTCGTGCCACGCGAGGGCCTCCAGCTCGTCGAGGATGCGCGAGGCCGCGAAGCCCCAGCTCCCTCGCGTCGTCGGTCCGAGGACGAGGTCCTCCTCCTCGGTGAGGAGCCGCGCGGCGGACTTCCCGTAGACCTCTCCGGTGGAGGCGAGGAGGACCCGGGTGCCGCCCTCGCCGGCGGCATCGAGCACCGCGGCGGTCCCGCGGAGGTTCACCCGGAGCGCCTCGAGGGGGTTCTGGAGACGCCTGCGGATCCCGACCACGGCGGCGAGGTGGTGGATGCAGTCCGCCCACTCGGCCCGCTCCCGCAGGAGGCCCCCCGAGAGGAGGGGCTGGGTCGCGAGGGTGAACCGGGGGTGATCGCGGAGACTGCGGAGGTGCTCGACCCGACCCGTGGACAGATCATCGATGACGAAGACCTCGTCCCCCCCGGAGACGAGGTGCTCCGCGAGGTGGCTCCCGATGAAGCCCGCTCCCCCGGTGATGAGATGGCGCATGATCCTCCTCCGAACGCCCCTGCTCCTTTCCTTTTCGGAGGGATCGGGCAGAATCCTTGAGCCTCGCCGCCCGGCGGGCGAAGATCGGCCATCGGGCCCGATCCAGGGCACATCCTTGTTCGATCCCCGGGGGTGGGCGTGCGACCGGAGCCTCCCCCAGCCGGAATACGGAGCCGTTTCGTCGTGACTCAGGAAATCCGCCGCCGCCTCGAGGAGGTCTCCGCCCTCATCGAGAGCATCAAGGAGGCGAGCCGCTACGACAGCGAGAAGCTCCGACTGGGCGAGCTCGAGGAGCAGATGAGCGCGCAGGACTTCTGGGAGGACTCCGAGAAGGCCGAGGGGGTCATCCAGGAGCTCAAGCGGGTCAAGGAGACCGTGACCTCGGTGGATGAGGTCACCTCCCGCCTCGAGGATGCCCGCACCCTCCTCTCCCTCGGCGAGGAGGAGAGCGACGCCGACACGATCACCGAGGCGGAGAGCGAGTCGCGGCAGCTCCTGCGCGCGGTGGAGAAGCTCGAGCTCCGCGCGCTCCTCTCCGGCAACTACGACAGCGGCAACGCCTACATCACGATCCAGTCCGGAGCGGGCGGGACCGACGCCTGCGACTGGGTGACGATCCTCAAGCGTATGTTCATCCGCTGGGCGGAACGGATGGGCTACAAGGTCTCCGTGATCGATGAGCTGCCCGGGGAAGAGGCGGGACTGAAGAGCTTCTCCGCCCACATCGCCGGTCCCTACGCCTACGGATACCTGCGGGCGGAGCATGGCGTGCACCGCCTCGTGCGGATCTCCCCGTTCGACGCCCAGGGGAGGCGCCAGACCTCCTTCGCGAGCCTCGATGTATCCCCCGAGGTCGAGGAGGCGGAGATCTCCATCGATGAGTCCGACCTCCGCATCGACACCTACCGGGCGAGCGGGGCGGGCGGGCAGCACGTCAACACCACCGACTCGGCGGTCCGGATCACCCACATCCCGACCGGGGTCGTGGTCCAGTGCCAGAACCAGCGCTCCCAGCACGCGAACCGGACCCAGGCCCTCAAGGTGCTGCAGTCCCGCCTCGTCCAGCTCGAGGAGAAGCGGCGCGAGGAGGAGATCGCCCGGGAGACCGGAGCCAAGCGCGAGATCGCGTTCGGCAGCCAGATCCGATCGTATGTCCTGCACCCGTACAAGCAGGTGAAGGACCACCGAACCAAGCACGAGACCGGAAACATCGACGCGGTTCTCGACGGCGAGCTGCAGGACTTCATCGAGACGTTCCTGCGCCAGAAGGCCGAGACCACCAGCGAGTAGGAACTCCGGACGAGCTCCGCCGTCCGTCGACCCGAGGAGGAAGCCCCTTGAACGAGAGACTCCAGAGCCAGGATCCCGCGATCGCCGACCTCATCGCGAAGGAGGAGGAGCGGCAGCGGGGCGAGGTGAACCTGATCGCGAGCGAAAACATCGTGAGCAAGGCGGTCCTCGCCGCCCAGGGCTCGGTGCTGACAAACAAGTACGCGGAGGGCTACCCCCACGCCCGCTACTACGGCGGCTGCGAGGTGGTCGATCAGGTCGAGGATCTCGCGCGCGAGCGCGCGAAGCAGCTCTTCGGAGCGGACCACGCCAACGTCCAGCCGCACTCGGGGACCTCGGCGAACCTCGCCGCCTACGGCGCCCTGCTGAAGCCCGGGGACAAGGTCCTCGCCATGGACCTCGCCCACGGCGGTCACCTCTCCCACGGCTCCCGGGTCAGCATCACCGGCAAGATCTACGACTTCCGCCACTACACCGTGAGCGAGCACGATGAGCGCCTCGACCTCGACCAGGTCCGCGACATCGCGATGGAGTTCCAGCCGAAGCTGATCGTGGCGGGCGCGAGCGCCTACTCCCGGGTCATCGACTTCGAGGGGTTCCGATCGATCGCCCGCGAGGTGAAGGCGCGCTTCCTCGTCGACATGGCGCACATCGCGGGGCTCGTCGCGGCGGGGGAGCATCCCAGCCCGGTCCCCCACGCGGATGTCATCACGACGACCACCCACAAGACCCTGCGCGGCCCGCGGAGCGGGCTGATCCTCTGCAAGGAGAAGCGGCAGAAGAAGATCGACTCCGCCGTCTTCCCCGGCGGTCAGGGCGGCCCCTTGATGCACCAGGTCGCGGCGCGGGCGGTCTGCTTCGGCGAGGCGATGACGGACGAGTTCAAGAGCTACGCGAAGGCGATCAAGGCGAACGCCCGCCGCCTCGGAGAGATCCTCGTGGAGGGGGGCCTGCGCCTCGTCTCCGGCGGGACCGACAACCACCTCGTCCTCGTGGATCTCCGCCCCCTCGACCTGCGCGGCGATGTGGCGGAGGAGGCCCTCGGCCGGGCCGGGATCGTCGTGAACATGAACATGATCCCCTTCGATCCGAACCCCCCGCGCCAGCCGAGCGGGCTCCGCATCGGGACCCCGACGGTCACGAGCCGGGGAATGGGCCCGGAGGAGATCGAGCGGATCGGCAACTGGATCGTCGAGGTGCTCCGCAGCGTCGGCGATGACGACAGGATCGCCGCGATCCGGAGCGAGGTCCGCGAGATGGCGGAGCGCTTCCCCTCGATCATGTAGGGAGCCCCCGCCGCGGTCGGGAACGAAGAGGCGCCCGGTCGGGATCCCCCGAACGGGCGCCTCCTCATCGATCCGCGCGGAGCGGGGTCGCTCAGCGCAGGCCGGTGACCCGGCGGACCTCCGCCATCGTGTCCTCCACCACCGGGCGCACCTTCGCGGCCCCCGCCCGGAGGATCTCCTCCACCTCGCCCGGGCTCGCCTCGAGGCGGGCCCGCTCGCGACGGGCCGGGCCGAAGTGGTCCATCAGCGCCTCGAACAGCTCCTGCTTGGCGTGCCCGTAGCCGTAGCCCGTGTTCGCCGCGCGGAAGCGATCCGCCATGGCGGCGACCGCGGCGTCGTCCGCGACGAGGCGGAAGAGCTCGAAGATGGTGTTCCCCTCCGGCTCCTTGGGATCATCCACCCCGCAGGTGTCGGTGACGATCGACATGAGCCGCTTCCGCAGCCGCTTCTCCGGATCGAAGATCTTCACGTCGTTGTCGTACGACTTGCTCATCTTCTCCCCGTCGATCCCGGGGACCTTCGCCGCCGCTCCCTCGAGGATGAGCGGCTCCGGCAGGGGGAAGACCTCCCCGAACTGCTGGTTGAACTTCATCGCGAGGTCGCGGGTCACCTCGACGTGCTGCTTCTGGTCCTGCCCCACCGGGACCCCGCTGGAGCGAACGATGAGGATGTCGGCCGCCATCAGGACCGGATAGGCGAAGAGTCCGTGATCGGCGGAGAGCCCCTTCGCGACCTTGTCCTTGTAGGCGTGACAGCGCTCCAGCATCCCCATCGGGCAGAGGTTCGAGAGGATCCAGGCGAGCTCCGTGACCTCCGGGATGTCCTGCTGGAGGTAGACCGTGGACCGCTCCGGGTCGAGCCCCAGGGCCAGGTAGTCCAGTGCGACCTCGAGCTGATTGCGGCGCAGGAGCGTCGCGTCCTGAATCGAGGTCATCGCGTGGTAGGTCGCGATGAAGTAGTAGGCGTCGTGCTCCTCCTGCAGCCGGATCCACTGCCGGACGGCGCCGAAGTAGTTGCCGAGATGGATGCCCGCGCTGGAAGGGGTCAGGCCGGAGAGGATCCGCACGATCGACCTCCTCGGGTCGGGAGCTGCAGAGGGGAGAAGCGAGGGGGGAAACTACCCGAGCGCTCCGACCTTGTCGACGCACCCGGGAGAGCTCCCGGCCCGCTCCCCCGGGGAGTTGGCGTTGTCCCCCGGCCGCCGACCCCGTAAAACGGTGCGGTCGCCGGAGAGCGGCCCCGGGCGAGCCCGCGCCCGAGCGGCACCCGACCAACCCCTCACAGCCCCCGCGGGGGAGGAGTCCCGACACGATGGCCAAGAAGGCCCCCGGTCGCCTGCGCAAGGCGTTCTTCGCCGGCGTCGCAACCCTGCTCCCCACCGTCCTGACGATCTTCATCCTCACATTCGCCTGGAACTTCCTCAGCGAGAAGATCGCGACGCCGATCACCCTGCAGATCGAGTCCCGGCTCCAGACCGAGTGGGCGAAGGAGCACTACTGGAAGAAGGTCTGGAACCTCCCCGATGTCCTCCTCGACGACGAGGTGCTGCCCGCCGACTCCCAGGAGCTGCAGGAGCTCCTCGTCAGTCATCCCCGCGGGGACATCCCCTTCGAGCAGCGCGTCCGGTCCCATGTCCCGAACTGGGTCGGCTTCATCCTCGCCCTCGTGCTCGTCTTCTTCGTCGGCTTCCTCTTCAAGGGCTACCTCGGGCGACAGGCGATCCGGCTCATCGAGTCCTGGATCCTGAGGATCCCGCTGATCAAGGTGATCTACCCCTACGCCAAGCAGGTCACCGAGTTCTTCTTCCAGGAGAAGAAGGCGATCCAGTACGAGAGCTGCGTGGCGGTCGAGTATCCCCGGAAGGGGATCTACTCCGTCGGCTTCGTCACCAGCGAGGGGTTCCGACAGGTCTCGGAGCTCACCGAGTCCACGGTAGTCTCGATCTTCATCCCATCGAGCCCCACCCCGGTCACCGGCTACACCATCCTCGTCCCCAAGGAGACGGTCCATCCCCTCGACATGACCGTCGACGAGGCGCTCCGCTTCACGATCTCCGGCGGGGTGATCCTGCCCCCCCGCCAGGTGCCGCCTCTCTCCCTGAAGACCCGCCGTCTCGACCCCCCGCCGCCGGAGGGGGAGAGCGGGGTTACGACCGGAGAGGGCGAGGGGACCCCGGCGCAGGGGAGCTGAAGCGGAATCCCGCCCATCCTCCCCCAATCGACCCCCGAGCGAGTCTCCTCCGCGGCGCCCGGACCGGGCTCCGGGCAGGAGTTTCCCCCGGGGAGTGTTGACCTGCGGAGAGCCCCCACTACGATCCTCGTTGCTCGGGCTGTAGCGCAGCTTGGTAGCGCGCCACGATGGGGACGTGGAAGTCGGAGGTTCAAATCCTCTCAGCCCGACCATTGACGCGGTCCTCGGCGGTCACGCTGGGGACCGCGATCTTTTTCCCGCGCCGCCCCCCGCGAGCGGTGGCCGGCGACCCGATCCCGAGGAGGTCCCGAAGGTGGACCGCTCTCCCCCCGGAACTCCGGAGACGTCGCGCCCCGTCGCGGCGATCCCCCCCGCCTACCGCACCGTCGAGGACGGGCGGCGTCGCGTCATCGTGCGCGAAGACTCGCTCGAGGTCGCGCGAGAGTCCGGCTTCGTGCGGGGGGAGCGCCGGGGCACCGAGCGCGGCGTCGAGGGGGGCCGGACGATCCACCCCCTCGTCGATGTCCCTCCCCACGGCACCTGGCTCTGGAAGCGCTGCCGCCGTGGCGGGGCCGCCGCGCACCTCCTCCGCGATCGCTACCTCCGGATCGGGCGCTTTCTGGAGGAGCTCCGAGTCCTGGAGCAGGCGCGACGCGCCGGGATCCCGGTCACCGACCTCGCCGCCCTCGCGATCACCCGGGTCGCGCCCGGCGTCCATCGGGTGGAGCAGCTGATCCGTCACGAGGCGGAGACCCGGACCCTCGCCGCCCTCCTGGCCGACCCGACCCTCGATGCGTCCGCGCGGAGCGTCGCCCTCGCCGCCGTCGCCGAGGCGATCGCCCGGCTCCACGCCGCGGGGCTCCGACACGGAGACCTCAACCTGCGGAACATCCTCGTGCGGGAGTCCTCCCTCGGGCGGGCGGGCGCACCCCCGCCCGTGATCCTGATCGACCTCGACCCCGCCCCCCCCACCCGACGGGAGGCCCACTCCGCGGAGGGGAACCTCCTCCGGCTGCTGCGATCCTGGGCGCGCCTGCACGCGCGGGACGGACTCCCCCTCTCGATCGGGGAGCGGGCGCGGTTCCTGCGGGTCTACTGCGGAGGGATCGACGCCGACTTCCGGCGACTGTGGCGCGCGGGCGCCGCGGCCATCGACCGGGGCCGCTGGCTGGCAACCGCGGGGGATGGGAGGTCGCGATGAGCGAGCCGGTCTCGATCGGGGCGATCCCCA
>JAFMMO010000154.1 GCA_017859655.1 Pseudomonadota bacterium
CGCCGGGGGGGGGGGCTGCCCCGGCCCGCTCGCGGCGGGGCTCGCCTGCGATGATGATGGCTGTGGCCCCGGCGGGCTCGGCGCGGAGGTGATCGTCACCGTCTCGGTGGGGGATTCTCTCCTCATCCAGCTCGGCTCGGCGGGGGGGACCTCGGGGGCCGGCACGCTGACCCTCGCGGAGGACTGCGGTCTGCTCACGCCCCTCGGCTGCATCCACGAGCCGGCCCTCGACACCGTCACCCTGAGCTGGAGCGCGAACCCCAGCATCGCGGGAGCGGTGGAGGTCCTCGACAACGGAGTGCTCGTCGCCACCGTCCCGGCGGGAGGGGGGACCACGATCTCCATCGTCGCGCCGACCCCCGGCGCCCACACCTACGAGCTGCAGTGGAGCTGCGCCCTGACCGGCGCCGCGGGCCCGACAGCCTCCTGCGACCTGTTCGTCGAGCCGGAGATCCCGGACGGGACGACGGCCGTGATCGTCGCGAAGGAGCGTCTCTCGGGGCCCTTCCCCGGCGCGATCGACAGCGGGGCCGCGCTGGAGGCTGCGCTCATCGCCCTGGGGGAGCAGGTCCACACCATCGTCGCCCCCGACCTGGACTCCCTCGGCCTGGACTTCTCGGGGGTCGGCTCGATCTGGGTCTGCCTCGGGACCTTCCCCGATGACTCCCGCCTGACCGCCGCCGAGGGGGACTGGCTCGCGGCCCTGAACGAGGGCGGGGTCGCCCTCTACCTCGAGTCATCCGATCACTGGGGCTTCCTCCACCTGCCGAGCGCCCTCGACGCCCGGGACGGGCATCTGACCACGGCCGAGATCGACGGGGATGACTCCTTCGTCTCGATGGCGGCGGCGGGGGGAGGGGGCTGGGCGGACCTCACCGGGTCCTTCCCGGCGATCGTGGGGTATCTGCCGGATCAGCCCTTCGAGACGACCGACCGGCTCGTCGCCGACCCCGCCGATCCGGGCGTGTCGAGCGTCGAGGCGATCTGGGTTCAGGGGGGGCAGGGATATGTGACCGGCATCGCGGCCCGCCACACGATCGGGGCACCGTCGATCGTTCAGAGCTGGGAGTTCGGTGGGTTCCCCGCGTCCGGGCAGGTGCTGCTCGCCTCCCGATACCGGGAGCTGCTCGAGCTGCCGTCGATCAGCCCCTCCTTCGAGCGGGGGAACTGCAACGCGGATGGGACCTTCAACATCGCGGATGCGATCTTCCTGCTCGGGGCTCTCTTCCCGCCGCCCGGAGGCGGATCGGCCCCGATCTGTCCGGCGGCCTGCGATGGAAATGATGATGGCGTGGTGAACATCGCGGATGCGGTGTTCCTGCTCTCGGTGCTCTTCCCGCCGGTCGGAGGGGGGGGCGTGGTTCCGCCCCCGACGGTCTGCGGGCCCGATCCGACCGTTCCCGCCGCGGGTCCCCTGCCCTGTCCCTCGTTCCCTCCCTGCGTCCCCTGATCGCCGGGGAATCCGGAGGGGGAGCGTCAGGATTCGGGAGTCACGGCGCGGGGATCAGGAGGTGGCGGACTCGATGGAGTGCTGGTGCGTGCGGCTCTCCTCGATGTGCGAGAACATCGCCGAGGTCACATCCCCGGTGACATAGTCCCCGTCGAAGCAGGCCATGCAGAACCCCTCCACCGCCTCGCTCCCGGGGCGGGCGACCTCCTTGAGGTCCTCGACCGTCTGATAGATGACATGGTCCGCGCCGAGGTACTCGCGGATCTCCTCGATGCTCCGATCCCGGGCGAGCAGCTCCTGCCGGGTCGACATGTCGATCCCGTAGACGCAGACATGCCGAACCGGAGGCGCGCAGGATGCGAAGTACACCTTTCGCGCCCCGGCCTGCCGGGCGAGCTCGACGATCTGACGAGAGGTGTTTCCCCGGACGATGCTGTCATCCACCAGGAGCACATCCTTCCCCGCGAACTCGCTGGGGATGGCATTCAGCTTCCGACGGATGCTGGAGCGACGCTCCCCATCCCCGGCCATGATGAAGGTCCGGCCGATGTAGCGGTTCTTCACCAGCCCCTCGCGGTACTCGAGCCCGAGCGTCCGCGCGAGGGTCCCCGCCGCGGTGCACGCGGAGTCCGGCACGGGGATGACGACATCCGCGCTCAGCCCCGTCTCGCGCCAGCGGTGGGCGAGGCGCTCCCCGAAGCGCCGGCGCAGCTCGTACACGCTCACCGTGTCGATGACGCTGTCGGGCCGGGCGAAGTAGACATGCTCGAAGACACAGGGCTTCCGGCCGCGGCGGGCCACCTGCCGGTGCACCGGCTCCTCTCCCTGGCGGAAGATGATGAGCTCGCCCGGCTCGACATCGCGGAGGACCTCGAAGCCGAGGATGTCCAGCGCGACATTCTCGCTCGCCGCTGCATACTCCCAGCTGCCATCCGCTGCGCGGCGACGACCGTAGACCATCGGGCGGATGCCCATCGGGTCCCGGAAGGCGATGAGCCCGTAGTGGGCGATGATCGCCACCACGGAGTAGGCCCCCTTGACGCGCTCGAAGACCCCCCGCACGGCGCTCTCGATCACATCGGGGGACGGATCGGGGACGCCCATCCGGCCGAGCTCGACCGCGAACATGTTCAGGATAACCTCGACATCGCAGGTCGAGTTGAGCAGCGCCTTCTTCTCGTGGGTGAGGTAGTTCTCGAGCTCGTTGAAGTTCGTGATGTTCCCGTTGTGGGCCATCGCGATCCCGTAGGGGTAGTGCACCTGGAACGGCTGGGCGTCCTCGGCCGTACCGCCCCCGAAGGTGGGGTAGCGGACATGGCCGATCCCCATCGATCCCTGCAGGCGCTGCATGTTGCGCTTCTGGAAGATGTCGCTGACGAGGCCGGTCCCCTTCTTCAGGTGGAAGCGCCCGTCGAAGGTGACCATGCCCGCCGCATCCTGTCCCCGGTGCTGCAGCATGAGGAGGCCGTCGTAGATCTCCGGGCTCACCATCGTCTCGGGAGAGCCGAGAATGCCGAAGAAGCCGCACATCGGCGGTGCCTCGTTCCGGGATGGGGAGTCCGGGAGCGCCGGTCGCTGGCGCGCTGCAGGACTCCGAGGACATTCTTGGTGGGGGAGAGCACGCGCGCTCCCCGGGCGGAGACCCGGGCCCGGCCACCGGCCGTGCTCGGGACCGCATCCTAGCGGACTCCCCCGCGCCCTTGAAGCCGGGACCCCGATTCACGCCGTTTCCCGGGGGGTGAGGGAGGTGACCAAAATTGTCACTGGTCGATCCCGGGAGGGGATGGAACATTCCATTGACGGCTGCGCGAGCGGCCGCGCGAAAACGCAATCCGAGTTCAGGCAGCCGGAGTGTCGTTAGTTTTGGTGTGCTGGAAGAGGAAAAGGCCGGCTGCCTGATTTTTCCCCTCGCCATCCGGAGGGTGCGCTCGACGCCCGGGAAGCTACTTCACAGAAAGAGCACCACGTCACGCCCCTCCATTCAAAACACGAGCAGGTAGCCGGGCAAACCGTGGTGTGGATGCCCCCGGCTGCCTGCTCTTTTCGTGTCTGAGAGGCTCTGCGGGGCCCTCCCCCGGCGCCCGGGCCCCTCCGTCTAGCTGGTTGCATCCTCTACAAAAATGCCGATGCTGATCCTCGAGGGCTCGGTCCTTCCCGAGGGTCGACGCTCCAGCCTCTCCCAGACCGCGTGTGGATCCCGTGCTCCTCTCTCTCCGGGGAGCCGCCACCGGGGTGGGGGTGAGGCGGAAAGCCACAGGTCTCCACCGATGAGCGGATCTCGATCCGATCTTCGGGCCCCTCCTCTGGAGATGGGTCCCGTCTTCCGCATGAGCAGCACCTCCGACATTCCCCCTGAGCTCCTCCTCTCGGAGAGCCGCGAGCTTCTCGCCGCGGACCCCGGGCTCCTTCTGGAGTGGGGACACCCCGCAGGCGTCCTCCCCCCGACCCTGGAAGCGCTGATCCCCCCCGATGATCCGGCTCTTCGCGCGATCCTCGGCGCTCTCGAGCGGCTCGGGGAGCCGATCTCGACCGGGGGCCCCGCAGGGAGCGTCTGGGTCGCCCGACGAATCGTCACTTCCGCCGGGGAGGCGATCCGGGTCGCGCGCCGCAGCGGTGGCCGCAGCTTCGAGGCGGAGAGGATCTGGGTCGAAGACCTCACCCATCAGCTGAGGAATCAGCAGATGGTCCTGAGCAGTGTCCTCTTCACCCTCCCCCAGGCGGAGGCGGGGAGGTCAACGGAGGTCTCCGCGCGCTCCCTGGAGCTGCTGCGAGACGCCCTCGGTCGTGCGCTGTCCCTGCTCGAGGCTTTTGACGGGATTCAGCAGCTCGGGGACGGAGACCCCGGGGGAGCTCTGGAGCAGCTTCTCCCCTGGGCCGCCTCCCTGCTCGAGGCTCGGGCGCGCCGGAGCGAGGCTCAGATCGTGGTCCGGGATCTCCCGCGGATGGAGGAGTCGGTGGACGTGGTCACGACCAGCCACTTCCTCGCCGCCGCTTGCTCTCTCGCCCTCCCCCGGCTTTCGGAGGGCTCCACGCTGTCTCTCGAGATCCAGCGAATTCCCGGGGAGGCTCCGGTCCTGCATGTCGGGCTGGACGGCGTCGGGGAGGAGTGCATCCTGTCGATCGTCCGCGAGCTCGACTCCCGGGGGTATCCGGCACGGGTGGCCCTGAATGCGGGGGGCACGACGAGCATCGCTCTCCCGCTCCCGCCGCTGCCTTCGGTCGGAGGCTCCGGACCTTGAGCGCGCGCCTGCTCCTCATCGATGACGAGCCGAACGTCCTGACCGGTCTCGAGCTCGTGCTCGAGGCCTCCGGGTACTCGATCGCGGCGGTCACGACCGGGTCGGAGGCCCTCGCGCTCCTCTCCGAGGAGCGCTTCGATCTCATCCTCACCGATCTCCAGATGCCCGGGATCCACGGCGGAGAGTTCGTCCAGATCCTGGTGGAGAAGTCGCAGGGCGCTCCCGTCGTGGTCCTGACCGGCCACGGCGGCGTGAACACCGCGGTCGAGATGATGCAGCTCGGGGCGGCGGACTACCTGTTGAAGCCGGTCGAGCCGAGAGAGCTCACGGTCCGGATCGGCAAGCAGCTCGCGCACCGAGCGGAGCTCGGACGCCTTCAGGCCCTCGTCTCGGAGGGGACGGAAGAGTACTTCGGCATGGTGGGGTCCGACCCCCGGCTCCGGGCCATCTACGAGATGATCGACCGGATCGCGGGGATGAGCACGCCGGTGTTCATCGAGGGGGAGCCGGGGACCGGCAAGGAGCTCATCGCCCGGGCGATCCACGATCGTCGCATGGAGTATCTCCGAAGTCAGGGAGGGGAAGGGGACTACCCCGAGTCCCGCCATCCCTTCCTCGCCGTGAACTGTGGCGCGTTCACGCGGACCCTCCTCGAGAGCCAGCTCTTCGGACATCATCGCGGGGCGTTCACCGGGGCGACCCATGATCAGGAGGGGGTCTTCGTCGCCGCTCGCTGGGGGAGCCTGTTCCTCGACGAGATCACCGAGCTCGAGGTTGATCTGCAGGTGAAGCTCCTGCGTGTTCTCCAGCAGCAGGTGGTGACCCCCCTCGGCTCGAATGTGACAATCCCCGTCCACGCCCGGATCATCACCGCGACGAACCGCCGGATCATGGACCGCATCCGGGAAGGGCGCTTCCGGGAGGACCTCTACTATCGCATTCACGTGGTCGGCATCCCCGTCCCTCCCTTGAGGGAGCGGGTCGGGGACATTCCCCTCCTCGCGCAGCACTTCTCCCGAGGGGTCGCGCGCAGCTACGGGGTCACGGAGCGGGTGATCACGCCAGCGGTGAGGGAGATCCTCACCGCCTATCCCTGGCCCGGAAACGTCCGGGAGCTGCGCAATGTCATCGAGCGCGCCTACGCCCTGGGCCGTCACGAGGACTCGATCGAACCGTCCGACCTTCCTCCGGAGCTTCGCACGGGGGCGGTGCTCGGCGCGACAGCGGGGGAGGGCGGTCCACTGGAGGCGTTCCCCACCCTCGACACGGTCGTGGACCGCCATGTCGAGGAGGCGATGCGACGCGCGAACCGTGTTCAGACCCGCGCCGCGGCTCTCCTGGGGATCCACCGGAACCGTCTGGCTCGCCTGCTGCGCCCGCGGGATCACGAGTCCTGAGGCCTCGGAGAGGCCCTCGGAGCCCCTCAGCGGTCCAGATCGGCTCTCCCCGGGGTCCAGCGGCCCCCGGATGGGGGCTCAGAGCCGCCTGAGCGGATCTGGGAGGCCGCCGTGGGTCTCCGCGAGCGGACTTCTCCGCTTCTCCCATCTCTTCGGAACGGCCCTCTGCAGCGCCCTTCCTGCCTTACCCCCGGCCTTCCCCCCGGCCTTCCCCGTCGGCCTTCTCCATCGGCCTTCTCCAGCGGCCTTCCCTCGTCGTGCACCCCTTTCCCGCTCGCGCGGGGTCTCGGTCCGCTGAGGCGAGGAGCGGCAGAGCCCGGGCGCCCGAATTCGTGCATCGCGCCCGTATCCGTGCATTCCACGTTAACCTATGCTGTCAAAAGGGTTACGGCGGAGCCGTGGGGAGGGCGTGCACCAAAGTGCAGCAGTCGTCGATTCTCGGCATCGCAGGCGCGAAGAGCTAAGTACCGGATAAGTTGCGGTTTACGGGAATCGAGAGGAATTGGCACTGGTGCTGCTATTCCTCACCCGACGCGCGACCGAGCGCGTCCCCCAGTTTGGACCTTGGGGGGGAACCTGGACGAGAGGCTCGGCTCAGTGGCGGGCTTTCGCCGCGTCTCTCGAGACGAGTTCCCCCTTTTCAACTCAGACCTTGGGGGGGAATCAGAACCGGTTGCTCGATTTAGTGGCGGGCTTTCGTCGGGCGCTCCGGGGACCATTCCCCTCTTTTGAAATCCCAAGCTTCGAGGGGGAACATCAGACCAGTCGTCCGGTTCGAGTGGCGGGCTTTCGCCGGGTGACTCGGGGTGTGTTCCCCCTTACTTCAAAATTCGAAATCGGGGGGGAACCCAACCGATCGTTCGGCTGAGTGGCGGGCTTTCGCCGAGCGATCCGGAGACAGTTCCCCCCTCTTTTTCATCCTGGCCACCTCACGCCCATCCCCTTCCTCCTCGGCCCCTCCTCCTCGGCCGGAGCCCCCTCCCTTTTCTCCTGAGCTCTGTTGGCCCGGGTTCTCCGGCATTCCGACCGTCGGGCAAGTTCGCAAGTCGCGCAACTTGAGTCGCTTATGGTCGGAGGGTTGTCGGTCATCGACCCACCGGTATCATCAGGGAAGTGTCGGATTCGGGCCCATTCCCCACTCTGGGCTCCGACCTGCCAAACCCGACTTCCTGAACATCGCGCCCGGACCTCCCCGGTGAACGATCGCCCGATCGGGCGGCGCCGGGCTCGAGGCTCCCCCTTTCCCGAACCGGAGGCATCGAATGAGCAGGCTCTCCAGGACGCTTCCGACCGCCGGTTGGATCGCCCTGAGCCTCATCCTCTGTCTCCTCGGGGGCGGCGGGGTCGCGGATGCGCAGTCCCCGACCCTCGCCCTCTCTGCGGTCCCGGTCTATCCCGGGCAGTCCGGGGTGCCCGTCGAGCTGACCCTCTCCCACATCAACTCGGTGGAGGGGATCGAGATCGGCCTCCAGACCTCTTCCGCCCTGCTCGAGATCGATGATGTGATCCTCGTGGGCGGGGTGCTCGAGGGCCTCCCCCTGGAGCTCTCCCTCGTCGAGATCGCACCGGGAGGGCAGAGCGCGACGATCCGTTGGATCCTCGACTCGACCGTCCCCTTCGACCTGTTCCTCCCTCCCGGTCAGAATCAGCTCCTCGGGACCGTGCTCTGCTCCGTCGATGACGATCTGCTCCCAGGACAGTCGCTGACCCTCGACTTCGTCGATGGGCTCGGCAGCCCGCCCCTCGACAACACCGTCTACGCGAGCTCGATTCCGCGCGATCCGGTGACCGTGTCCGGGGTCCTGAGTCACTTCTCCGAGCACCAGCTCGCCTTCGACACGGCTCCCACCTTCCCGGGGGCGGTCGATCACCTCGTGGATGTGATTCTGAACAACGAAGTGAACATCCAGGGGTTCTCCCTCGCGATCACCTACGACCCCGCCGTCATGACCTGCACCTACCTCGGGATCGTGGACACGATCACGGAGCTCTCCAACGCCGAGTTCGTCGAGGAGATCATCGATGTGGTCCCGGGCGAGGCGATCCTCGGGGTGCTCCTCGATGTGCTGCCGCCCTACGGTCAGCAGATGATCCCGGCGAGCGGCGTCCCGCTGCCGATCGCGAAGATGCACTTCTCCATCGACAACTCGGTGACCGGCAGCGTCTTCTCCCCGATCCGGTTCACCGACGGGATCGGGACGCCGGGGATCGAGAACCTGCTCGTGATCGGTGGCGCGTCGATCTTCCCGGAGACGGTCGACACCTTCCTCGAGATCACCGGCTCCGCCTCCTT
>JAFMMO010000155.1 GCA_017859655.1 Pseudomonadota bacterium
GGCTGGAGTGCTCCAGCTCCTCGCGGAGAAGCGCGATGCGCTGCGGCGCGAGCTCGCCCGCGCGTTCGATCGTCCGGTCCGGATCGAGGAGGGCAGCTTCCCCGAGGAGGGTCAGCCGGAGGACTCCGTGGCTCCGGCGGAGGAGGTCGTGCCCCTCGCCGATGCGGAGGTGCCCGAGATCGTGGAGAAGGCCCGGGAGATCTTCCGCGGCGAGCTGTTCCGCGGCGCCCCCCCCCGAAACTGATCGGCGCCTCACGCGCCCGGAGACGCCCCGCTGGGGCTTGGAAGGACCGGAGACGGTGAACATGGACCTCGGCGGCCTGATGCAGCAGGCGCAGAAGATGCAGCGGGAAATGCGTCAGGTGAAGGACGAGCTGAAGAAGCGGACCGTCCTCGGCGAGTCGGGGGGCGGGATGGTGAAGGCCTATGTGAACGGCTCCCAGCAGCTGCTCAAGGTCGAGATCGATCCTCAGGTCGTCGATGCCGACGACGTCGAGATGCTCGAGGACCTGGTCCTCGTCGCCGTGCGCGAGGGTCTCGAGAAGGCCCGCGAGCTCTCGGACGAGGAGATGTCGCGGGTCACGGGGGGGCAGTTCCCCGGCCTCTTCTGAGGGAGGAGTGCGCGTGTCCGGTGACGGTCTGCTCCGGGACCTGATCGAGGCGTTCGCCCGGCTCCCCGGGATCGGGGAGAAGAGCGCGGAGCGCCTCGCCTATCACATCCTCAAGGAGCCGAGCGAGAGCGCCCTCTCCCTCGCGGAGGAGATCCGCCGCGTCAAGGAGGACCTGCGCCAGTGCGTCGACTGCTTCTCCATCGCACGGGATGAGCGCTGCGAGATCTGCGCCGACCCGTCGCGGGACCGGGAGTCGATCTGCGTGGTGGAGCAGCCGAAGGATCTCCTCGCCATCGAGCGCTCCGGCGCCTACCGCGGTCTCTACCATGTCCTCGGCGGGAGCTTCTCGCCGCTCGAGAGCCGGGGGGCGGATGACCTGACCGTGGTCCGCCTGCTCGAGCGAGTGGGGGCGGGAGGAGTGCGTGAGGTGATCCTCGCGACGAACCCCGACTTCGAGGGGGACGGCACCGCCCTGCTCCTCGAGGAGAGCCTCACCGGCACGGGGATTCCCGTCACGAGGCTCGCGCGGGGCCTGCCGAGCGGCGGGCAGATCGAGTACATGAACCAGAGCATCATACGGGATGCGGTCGAGGGGCGTCGGGCGCGGGCGACCGACGAGGAGATTCGCTGAGCGGACCGGCCGGGGGGGACCCGCGGGAGCCGCGGCTCGAGGGGGAGCACCGATGCTGATGCGCGATCCGGCTTTCCGCCGGGGACGGATGCCGCTCGCGGCCGGGACCGGCCGCACCCTCCTCCTCCGGACGCTCCTGCTCGTCCTCGGACTCGGGTCCTCCCTCACCCCCGCCCCGCTCTCCGCGCAGATCGGGACCTGGGAGAGCGACGCGATCAAGGTGACGGTGAGACCGCTCTTCCCCGGCGGGATCTCCGAGCTCTGGCGTCCCGTACTCGTCGAGGTTCGCAGCACCTCGACCGAGCGGCAGGAGCTGGAGCTTCGATTGCGGCTCCGAATGGGGGAGTACACCCGGGAACACCGCCTGCCCCTCGTCCTCTCGGCGGCGGAGGTCGGGCGGCCCCGCGTCCATCGCCAGATCGTGCCTCTCTCCCTCATCGATCACAGCCCCTACAGCTCTCAACTGATGGGGACCATCTCACTCCGAAGCGGCGGGAGAGCCCTCAAACCGCGGGACCGCACCACCGCCGACTTCGTCGTGCCGCTTCAGACCCCGGCGATCGTCGCGAACTCACCGTCCGGGGGAGGGGCCGACCTGAACACCCTCGTTGTCCGCCCCGAGGGCGTGGAGGTCCCGGAGAACTGGCGGCTCGGGTACGGGGATGCCGTGCGGGGACAGCTCGGGAGCACCTCCGCCCGGGAGTCCTGGGAGGCGGTGGAGCCTCGCGCCCTCCCGTCCCAGCCGGATGCCTACGACGGGATCCACCGGGTGCTCCTCTTTCGGTTCGACCCAGGAGACCTCGCCGCGAGCCAGCGGGAGGCGCTGCGCGCGGCGGTCCGCCTCGGGCTTGAGGTGTGGGTGCTGCCGGGAGAGGGGGGAGAGGGCCTGAAGTGGTTCGGACCCGAGGTGAGCCCGGAGCTGCGGAGCTACGGCGATGAGGCCGGGCGGCTTCGGAGCTACCTGTGGGGAGAGGGCGATCCGGGAGAGGCGATCGGGCGGAGCGCCCGGTCCGCGGTCCCGAGCTGGCTCCGCTATCCCGATGGGCTCGGGTCCTGGGTGCGAGGGACGCACACGGGGGTTCCCCCGGACTTCGATGTCCCCCTCCCGAGGATGGGAACGGAGATCCTCACTGCGAGCGTGTCGGGGCAGCCGCGGGGTGAGAGCTCTCCGCTGGCTCTCCTCGATCCGGGCCTGACCGAGGGAATCGACTCGATCCTCCGCCGCTCGATCGATCCGCGGGCCCTCTTCCTCCTGGTCGTGGTCTACCTCGTCGTTGCGGGTCCGCTCCTCTTCTTCTACCTGCGCCATCGCGGGAGGCTTCACTGGCTCCTCTGGCTGCAGCCCACGGTCGTGGCCTGCTTCCTGCTCCTGACCGGGATCATCGGCTGGAGCACCTTCGGCGTGACGCACCGCGTCGACGACACCTACTTCCTCGTCCTCGAGGAGGGGCGCGCGGAGGGAGTGCTCCTCCACTATCGGAGCGAGTACTCCTCGGTGAGCGGGCGACGGTCGCTGGCATCGGGGAATGGCGCGACCCTCCCCCTCCCGGCGCATCCCTCGGCCCGACAGCGACCGCTGCAGTGGAGCCTCGACGGCGAGGAGGCCGGCCTCGTCGACTACCCGGTCCCCTTCTGGGGCCTGCGGCACTTCGTCACCGCCCGCGCCGGGCGCTTCGGCGAAGTCTCCCTGAGCGGCCTGCGGAACTGGGACGGCACGGGGGCGATCACGAGCACCCTCCCGTTTCCTCTCGGCCCGACGATGGCCGTCGAGGGGAAGGTCCTGGTCTTCGCGCCCGCCGTTCCCGCGGGAGACGGCGCGCCGCTGGTCGGCCTCCCCGACCCCAGGAGCGAGGACCATGTGCGCGTCACGCGCGCGCTCTACTCGGACCGTCGGGACCGGAAGCTCCTGCGGGCGATCTCCGAGTTCGACCCGGGGGCGCTCGCGGGGGAATGGGGAGGCTCCCGGCCGGGGGCGCGCGGCTTCCTGATCCTCCTCGCGCCGGGGAGTGTCCGATGAGCGGCGCGACTCCCATCCTGCGGGTGTCCGGTCTCCGCATGACCTTCGGGGAAAAGGAGGTCCTGAAGGGGATCGACTTCGAGGTGCCCCGGGGGGAGATCTTCGGGTTCATCGGGCCGAACGGCGCCGGGAAGACGACGACCATCCGCATCCTCGCGACCCTCCAGGTTCCGACCCGGGGGAACGTCTTCATCGACGACTGGCATGTGGTGACGCACCCGGAGGAGGTACGCCGGCGGATCGGGTACATGCCGGACCATGTCGGGGTCTATCCCGGACTCACCGTCCTCGAGTACCTCGAGTTCTTCGCCGGGGCCTTTCGCATCGGAGGGGGGCGAAGGCGGGACCTGCTCCGGGATGTGATCGACCTGACCGACCTCGGGAGCCTCCTCGAGACGGAGGTGCAGGTCCTCTCCAAGGGGATGCGTCAGCGCCTCTGCCTCGCCCAGACGCTGATCCACGATCCTGCCCTCCTGATCCTCGACGAGCCGGCCTCGGGCCTCGATCCCCGCGCCCGGATCGAGTTCCGCGCGCTCCTGAAGGAGCTGCGCCGCCTCGGGAAGACGATCCTCCTCTCCAGCCATATCCTCACGGAGCTCTCCGAGGTCTGCGACTCCGTCGGGATCATCGAGCAGGGAGAGCTCGTCGCCCACGGGAACGTCGAGGCGTTGCATCGGCAGCTCCGCGGGGCGGCGCCCGCCTTCGAGGTCGAGTTCGCGGTCCCGCCCGACGGCGCACTCGAGACGATCCTCGCAATCCCCGGGGTCGAAGCGGCGACCCTCGACGAGAGGGTGCTTCGCTTCCGATGGACCCGGGAGGAGCCGGAGGTCCACGAGGTCTTCGGTGCGCTCTGCGACCGGCGGCTCGCCTTCGTCTCGGTGAAGCGTCACGAGGAGGACCTCGAGAACCTCTTCATGAAGCTGACGCGAGGGGAGGTCTCCTGATGGAGGGCGCGGACTCCCCACTCTGGAAGAGGACCCTGCTCTTCGGGAATCTGGGTGCGCCGATCATCCGCAAGGAGGTCTTCGCCCTGGTGCGGAGGAACCGGTGGTTCTGGGCGCAGTTCAGCTACCTGCTCGTCCTCGCCGTCGGCATGGCGATCTTCTACCTCGGCCATGTCTCGGGCGGGGACGCTCCGGAGGACATCGGACTCCGCCTCGTGCGGACCTTCTTCATCATCCAGATCTGGCTCATCTGCCTGATCTTCCCCGGGCTCTCGGCGACCTGCGTGAGCGCGGAGCGGAGCGAGCGCTCCTTCGACCTCCTCGTGGTCAGCGACCTCCGCCCGATCGAGCTGATGTGGGGGAAGCTGCTCGGCATTCTGGGCAGCGCCTTCTTCTTCCTCATCTCCACCCTGCCGATCCTCGCGGTCTGTCTCTTCTCCGGGGGGGTCTCCCCGCTCGGCCTCATCGTCGACTTCCTGTTCCTGCTCCTCCTCGCGACCCTCGTCACCAGCTGGGGGATCCTCGTCAGCTCGGTCTTCCGGAACAGCCTCGTCGCGATCGTCGCGACCTACGCCTTCTCGCTGTTTCTCGCCACATGGGCGGCCGTGGGCTACTCCGTCGTCCTCGCCGAGAACGGTCTCGACGGCGTCCTCGATGCGATCCGCCACTTCTGGCCGGATCCGGACTCCCATCTGGGCATGCAGACGGTGGGAGCGATCTCCTCCTTCGTCCTCCTCCTCTGCTGGTGCGGCGCGAACTACCACCTCAGCTCCCGCGAGTCGCTCCGCGGCGTTCCGATCCGCCTCCTGTCTCTCGTGGGCACGATCTTTCTCGTCCTCCTGCTCGTGCAGATCCCCCGCCTCGAGTTCGCGAATCGCCTCGCCGGTGGGGGGTTGGACGGCTTCTCGGCTCGACTGCTCCTCGATCTCCTGAAGGTCTGCGGGTCGATCCTCTGCGTGGGGTGGTTCCTGCTGCTCATGCCCCAGGCGGGGGGGGCGGTCGAGACCCCGCTGCGGGCGGTCTATCTGGGGGCGAGGGAGCCTCGTCGCGCGCTCTTCCTCTGGCCGCTGTTGCCGGGGGGGATCCGCGGTCCGCTCTGGGCGCTCCTCCTCATCACCCTCAGCGCCGGCGTGTTCATCCTCGACCTGAATGCCCTCCTCGGCGACGGTGCCCGGCTGCGCGGCCTCCCCCTGGCGTTCATCCTGACCTGGGTCCTGATCCACCTCGCGGTCTGGGCCGCCGCCCATGTGGGGCTCAGCTTCGCGCTCGCGGCGGCCGGGATTCGGGGCGGCCTGAACTGGTTCCTCACCTTCGGATCGGCGGTGCTCGTCATTCTCCTCTCCGTCGGACGGATCGCGCTGCGAGGTCGGGACGGGGAGGAGATGGGCAGCTCCTTCTCGCCGTTCATCACGGCGGTCGTCTTCGAGGGGCGGGGGAACGAGCTGACCGGCCTCGAGTACGGGGTCTGGTTCTGGGTCCACGCGGTCGCGGCCGGCCTGCTCCTCGTCCTCGGCGGGGTGCTCGCTCGATCGAGCGCGGTGAGGTTGCTGCGCCTGAGCCGCCCCGGGTATGACGAGCTGGTTCGAGCCGGTCGGGCCCTGGCGCCCTCTCCCGGGGTGGGGGCCGGTCTCGAGAGTCCGACCGCGGATGCGCCGGGTCCCTCCCGCCCGGAAGATGAGTAGGAGCCTCGCCGTGCCCCCTGTCTCCTCGAGAGTGGTCCTCGGAGTCCTCCTCGCCGTGGTCGGGATCCTCCTCACCGCGATCGATGCGCGCGCGGACACGATCGTGAAGCGCGGGGGGCAGCGGCTCGTGGGCCGCATCGTGGCCGAGGAGGAGGGGCGGATCCGGATCCGCGTCACATCGGCGGGGATCACCTCCGAGCTCTGGATCGACCGCGGGGAGATCCTGAGGATCGAGCGTGGCGCGACCCCGCTCGAGGAGTTCGAGGAGCGCCGGGCGCGTCTGCTCCCCCATGATCGGGCGGGGCATCAGGCCCTCATCGTCTGGGCTCGCGACCGTCAGCTGCTGAAGGAGGCGCGGGAGCTGGAGCGCGGCCTCCCGGCGGTCGAGATCCGCGCGCGCATTCATGATCACCCTCGCCGCTGGTGCCGGACCTGCCGGGCCACGGGGGTGACGGAGTGCCGCCCGTGCGAGGGGGAGGGGGTCGTCCGGAAACCCTGCGTCACTTGCGAGGGAACCGGGGGGACGCCCTGTCGTGCCTGTCGGGGGAAGGAGGGGGCGACCGTCCGCTGCCGCCGCTGTGCGGGCGGAGGCGAGGTGGAGCGGTTCGACCCCGCCCGCGGCCGGAAGGTCAAGGAGCGGTGCCGCGACTGCCGTGGCTCGGGGGAGGTGGAGTGTCCCCGGTGCGATGGTCGTGGGAGCGCGCCGTGCACGAGCTGCGAGGGGAAGGAGCCGCCGAGCTCTCCCTGCGGAGCCTGCGAGGGGAAGCCTCGAAGCACCTGCTCGACCTGCCAGGGGGGCGGCCTGCAGCCGAGACCGGTGAGCGACGCCCAGCTCGAGCGGGAGAGTCGGGAGCGCGACAAGGGAGAGCGCGACATGGGAGAGCGCAGTGAGTCGACCCGTGAGGGAGCGGGCGGAGAGGGCGCGGGGGGGGAGGTCCCGGTGCCGACCCCGGAGAGCCCCCCGAAGCCACCCGTGCCCCCCCGGCCTCCGATCAAGAACCCCTTCGACGACCCCCGGAGGGTCTAGCGCGGGAGAGCTCCTCCCGAGGCGGATGTGTCTGCGAAGCTCAGGCCTCCCGAGCTCCAGCAAGACCACTGGAGGGTGCCCGGGAGTGGGGGGGCGGTCAGCCCTCGATCACCGCGAGGAGCTCCCCCGCCGCGACCGTCTGGCCGACCTCGACGTGGATCCGCGTCACGGTGCCCGCGGCCGGAGAGCGGATCTCGTTCTCCATCTTCATCGCCTCGAGGATGAGGAGCGGGGCGTCCGCCTCGACCGACTCCCCCTGCTGCACCTGAATCCCTCGAATGATCCCGGGCATGACCGCTCTCAGCTCCCGGCGACCGCCGGAGCCCTCGGGGCCCCCCAGGCTCTTCTGGAGGCGGTCGATCTCATCCTCCGCGATCAACTCCACGGGCTGATCATTCAGGAGAAACCGCACCGGCTGGCCGGGCGTGTTGCCGGGGAGGATGGTGAGGTGATGGGTCTCATCTCCATAGGCGAGGCGCAGGACCCCCTCTTCAAGCTCCTCGACCGCGATCGAGTGCTCGCCCCCATCGGGGTCGACGATCCGCCAATGGCGGCCGAGGGGACCGGAGCGGGCGTGGAACTCGTCCTCCCAGCCATCGCCGGCGACACGGTACTTCATGGTCTTGCCCTCCGTCCGGTGCCCTCCAGGCGCCCGACCCGGCCCCAGGACCCTCCGTCCGCCGGGGCCTCCTCACCGACCGGGCGGCGGGCCCCGATCTGATCGCGGGCGATGATCGCGGCGAGCCGCTCGAGGAGCTCGGGGCGCTCCCGGGGGAGCTCGGGGCGGTCGAGCCACTCCTCCAGAGTCCCGGTGTGGAAGTCTCCGGCGCGGAAGAACTCACTCCGGCAGATCTCGATGCCGAGGGGGACGGTGGTGTGGATCCCCCCGATGCGGATGCGGGAGAGCAGGGCGATGAGCCGATCGATCGCCTGCAGGCGGGTGGGACCCCACGCGATCGCCTTGGCGAGCATCGGGTCGTACCAGGGGGTGATCTCCTGACCATCCCGGAGGTTCGCGTCGATGCGGCCGAAGGGGGTGTGGGGGAGGCGGAGGGCGCGGATCGTCCCGGTCGAGGGGCGGAAGCCGCGATAGGGATCCTCCGCGTAGATCCGGAACTCCACCGACGCCCCCCGACGGGTCGGCTCCGGCACTCCCTCGAGGCTGCGTCCCTCGCCGATCGCGAGCTGCTCCGCCACGAGGTCGAGGCCGGTGACCTGCTCCGTGACGGGATGCTCCACCTGCAGCCGGGTGTTCATCTCGAGGAAGTAGAACTCCTCCCGCGCCTCATCGTAGAGGTACTCGAAGGTCCCCGCGCCCCGGTAGGAGAGCGCGGCGACTCCGGCGAGGGAGGCCTCGCGCATGCGCGCGCGGACCGCGTCGGAGATCGCGCGGGAGGGGGTCTCCTCCACGAGCTTCTGGTGATTCCGCTGGAGGGAGCACTCTCGCTCCCCGAGGAAGAGCCCGTT
>JAFMMO010000156.1 GCA_017859655.1 Pseudomonadota bacterium
GGGCACGCGTATGATGCGGGGGGAGAACGGACCGGAGGTGCCCGGGTGAGTGCCGCTGTCAGGATCACGCTCGGGCTCGGCTCCAACCTGGGCGACCGGGCCGGGAACCTCGCGTTCGCGCGCGAGAGGATCCGGGAGTCCGGGGTGGAGCGGATCCGCTCCTCCTCGCTCTGGCAGACCGATCCCGTCGGCCCGGCCCAGCCGGACTATCTCAACCAGGTCCTGGTGGGGTGGACCTGCGTCGATCCGAGGGAGCTGCTCGATCGGTTTCAGCGGATCGAGGTCGAGATGGGGCGGGACCGCGGCGCACCGAGGAACACGGCTCGGATCATCGACATCGACATCCTCTCGGTGGGGGATCAGGTCCGACGGGAGCCGGAGCTTTGCCTGCCCCACGCCGCGTGCCTCGAGCGGCGCTTCGTCCTCGTCCCGTGGGCCGAGGTGGATGGGGCAGCGTCGATCCCCACGACGGGGGGCACGGTGGCCGAAGCGCTGGCGGAGCTCGAGCGGAGGAGTTCGGCCGGGGCGGGACCGAGAGTGGAGTTGTGGAAGGAAGCGCGATGAGGATCCTCGACGGGATCGAAGAGCTGAGGGCATGGCGTCGCGGCCTAGAGCCGGGAGCCACGGTCGGGTTCGTCCCGACGATGGGCGCCCTCCACGACGGCCATCTCAGCCTCGTCGCCCGAGCGCGGGAGGCCGCGGAGGTCGTGGCGGTCTCGGTCTTCGTCAATCCGACCCAGTTCGGCGCCAACGAGGACCTCGACCGCTATCCCCGGGATCGGGAGGGGGACGCGGAGCGGACCGGCTCCGCCGGCGCGGACGCGATCTGGTTCGCCCGGGAGGAGGAGGTCTATCCTCCCGGCTTCGCGACGACCGTGGATCTCCCCCCGATCGCGCGGCGGCTCTGCGGCCTCGATCGCCCCGTTCACTTCCCCGGGGTGGCGCTCATCGTCCTCAAGCTCTTCCACCTCTTCCGACCGACCCATGCGTTCTTCGGGGAGAAGGACTACCAGCAGTGCGTGCTCGTCGAGCGAATGGTGCGGGACCTCGATCTGGAGATCGAGATCGTCCGCTGCCCGCTCGTCCGCGAGGAGAGCGGGCTCGCGCGCTCCTCGCGGAACTCCAACCTGACTCCCGAAGGACGCGAGGTCGGCGTCGCGCTCTCCCGCGGCCTCTTCCGGGCGCGCGAGGCCTTCGACCGCGGCGAGCGCGATGCGGCGCGCCTCATCGCGGGCGCGGCGGTGGAGATCGAGGATCCCCGGATCTCCCTCGAGTACCTCGAACTCGTCGATCCCGTCACCCTCGCTCCCCTCGATGCGGTCGACCCGGAGCGGGGCGGGCGGCTCCTCGTCGCGGCGCGGCTCGAGTCGGTCCGGCTCATCGACAACATCGCCCTCGGGGGGGAGGGGGGAGGCGCTTGAGGCCCTTCCCACTCATCCGCCGGCGGGCGATCGGCACCGCGCACGCGATCGGGACCCCGACCAAGCTCAATCTCTTCCTCGAGGTGGTCGGGCGCCGCCCCGACGGGTTCCACGAGCTGGAGTCCCTCTTCCTCGCGCTCGACGCCGGAGACACCATGCTCGTGCGGTGCGCTCCGGAGGGGAGGGACTCCCTCCGGGTGAGCGGCGTGCCCGCTCCCGAGGATGGGACGAACCTCGTGCTTCGGGCGATCGATCGCGCGCGCGCGAGTCGGCCGATCCCTCCCCTCTCCGTGCACCTGCGGAAGCGCACGCCGATGGGTGCGGGGCTCGGGGGTGGCAGCGCGAACGCGGCGGGGGTGCTCGCCCACCTTCACGATCTTCATCCGGATCCGCGGGGAGTCGAGGGGGTCCGCGAGGACGCGGCATCCCTCGGCTCCGACATCCCGTTCTTCCTCTTCGATCACGCGTCGGCGATCGGAACCGGCCGGGGTGAGACCCTCTCCCCGCTCCGCGGTCCGCTCTTCGGCGGCGCGCCGGTCGCCTTCGTCCTCGTGCTCCCCGCGCTGCACTCCTCGACCGCCGCGGCGTTCGCGCGACTGGCGTTCCCCTTGACAGATCCTGAGGGCCCAATTAGCGTCCCCGCCAAGACTTTTGAAGATTCAGGGGAATGGCAGAGGGGAGTCTTCAACCGTCTCGAGGGCAGCGTCATCGACGCGGCCCGCCCGCTCGCTCGACTCGTGGAGCACCTGGAGAACGACCTCGTCGAGAGCCGCGATCAGGGGAAGCGAGCGCGGAGCGGAGATGGACCCGGGGCCCCGGTCCCGTCGCCCATCGCCGACCGCCCTCCAGACTTCGCGCGGGACTTCGTCCCGGCGGATCGCATGTCCTCCTCCGCATCCACCACGCGTCGGTCGATCATGACCGGGAGCGGGTCCGCCTTCTTCCTCCCCGCGAGGGATCTGACCGACGCGCGTCGTCTGGAGGATCGCCTGCGGAGGCCGGGAGGAGCGCTCGAGCGGTTCACCGCGGAGACAGGCGTGGCGGTCGAGACCCGCTGCGCGCGTCCGCATCTCCTCCTCTCCCACACTCCCCCGACCCCCTAGAGCCCCTCCCCGGGAGTCCCCGTGGGGGCTTCGGCGACGGCGCGGCTGCGTCGGTGGACACTGAGGAGGCCGACTTGGAGATCACCGAGGTCCGAGTGAAGCTGGTGGAGAGCGGGAGGGACAAGCTCCGCGCGTTCTGCAGCATCACCATCGACGAGGCGTTCGTGGTCCGGGACCTCAAGATCATCGATGGGACGAAGGGACTCTTCGTCGCCATGCCGAGCCGGAAGCTGACGAGCCGCTGTCCCCGCTGCGGCTTCAAGAACCAGGTGCGGAGCAACTACTGCAACGACTGCGGCAAGGGGCTCCCCGAGGAGTCCGGCGCGGTCGACGGACGGGCGAAGGTCCACGCGGACATCGCGCATCCGATCCACTCCGAGTGCCGGGAGCAGCTGCAGGCCCGCGTGGTCGAGGCCTACGAGCGGGAGGTCGAGGCCTCCCGTAGCCCGGACTACCGCCCCCGCGATCTCGATGACTTCGAGGACATCGAGCCCCCCGAGGAGCGGCGCCCGGTGCTCGCCACCGGCGACGCCGAGGAGTCCCCCGGTGGCGAGTCCGCGCCGAGCTCCTCCGCGACCCTCGGACCGGTCCGCGACCTGGATCGGGACCCCCGCGCCATCGATCGCCCCGCGCCCCGGCCGGCGCAGGCGGAGCGACCGGCGCAGCCGACCCCGCGAGGGGGGGGCGGTCGGGACCTCCCCCCTCCCGATGACAACTTCGCCGCCGGCATCTTCTGAGCTCTGGGCCCTCCCCCTCGCGGCGTCGAGGATGTACTCTTCTGCACCGCCCGGACTCAGGGGACGCCGCTCACCCCCCGACCGGACCCGCCGCCCGATCGATCCGGATCGCGAGCTCGCCGTCTCGTGATCCCTGTCGAGAAAAGAGCTCGAGTGCTCCGGACCGCTCCACCACCACCGCGACCCTCTCGATCCGGCGGGTGTCGGGTGGGGTTCCTGTTCCTTCTGCTCATCCTCAACCTGAGCACGACCGGTGCCGTCTTCGCGGCCCGACAGGAGAGTCGGCTCGCCCGGGGCCCCGCCGCGTCCGGGGAGGAGGACAAGCTCCGCCCCCTGCGGGCCCTCAGGAGCCACTCGGCGCAGGATGGGGATGTGGCGCCGACGCCCTCCCCCCAGGAGACGCAGGTCCGCGGCTTCCTCGACTCCGATGACCCCGAGGACTGGGTCCGAGGGCTCACCGTGCTGAACATCGAGCTGGCGAGCGCCCTCCGCCCCGGGGATGGGGGCGCTCCGCGCCCGGTCCCGCGGTGGATCGCTCCCCTCCTGCGGGAGTACCTCCTCGAGCGGGCGCTCGAGATCCCCGATCGCACGCGGCGGCTGCTGCGGGACGAGATCCTGCGGACCCCCGACCCGGGGGAGTGGGTCCTACTCGAGCTGCTCCTCGCCGAGAACCAGGGGTTCCGTCCCCAGATCGAGGCGGCGATCACCCGGATCGCGGCCGACCCCGTCCGGCGTGAGCGTCTCGTCGACTCGATCCTCACCCACGAGGCGGAGAGCCCCCCCGATCTGTTTCCCCGGGTCTTCCCGCTCCTCGCCCCCCACGAGCCGGGAGCGATCGTCGGTCGGGCGATCGCCTTCTACCGCGAGCACCCCCGCGAGGATGTCCGGGCCGCGATCGAGCGCTTCCTCGGGCGCCGCTTCTCCGACGGTGGGGCCCTCATCTCCTGGTGGGATGAGAATCGGTACTCCGCGATTCACGAGCAGATCGTCGACCGCGCGCGGGGCCGCGCGAACGCGCGCACGGTGAAGCTGTGGGCTCTGGCGAACAAGATCATCGCGGAGGGGCCGCCGGCGCAGCAGCGCACCTGGCTGCTCCAGTCCCTCGATCCGAAGGAGTCTCCGGGGCCGGTCCGGCGGCGCGCGCTGCAGGAGATCGAGAACTTCGTCGCTCGGATCACGACCGGCGAGGATGCGGTCGATCAACAGACCCAGGGGGACCTCCTCGGGCTGCTGCTCCGGCGGCTCCAGCAGATCATCTCCGGGGAGATCACGGAGGACGAGTCCGATGATCCGGCCGAAGTCCACGCGACGCGGGTGAACGCGGTCCGGGCTCTCCGCTCGATGGCGATCTTCCGCGAGGATCCTCAGGTGCTGGAGCTGCTCGGCAGCCTCATCTCCGGGCTTCGCTCGGAGCACTTCGACACGAGCACGCGCCGGGGTGAGCTGGGGCTCATCGCCGTGGAGGTCGCCGGGGCCCTGAGGGCGCCGCTCGGCCCGCTCCTCGACGACACCCTGGAGGACCTGATCGGCTCCCCGGAGAGCGCGGCGGATTGGCAGCGTGTCCCGACCGCGCCGTTCGGGGCGGTCCTCCGGGCGATCTCATCGATCGGAGTTCGCCCGAAGACGGTCGAGCTTCTCGGGCGGATCGTGCCGCACCGCCCGGAGTGGAGCGAGGATGTCGTCAACGCCCTCCTTCGGCCGGTGCCGGTCGAGGCCCGGGCGGGGGCCCTCGAAGTGCTCGCCGAGCTGGTTCGCGGCGAGGGCGGGACCGCGGACGGTGAGAACCTCCGGAAGTCGGCGATCATCGCCATCGGACGGCTGGGCGAGGCGGAGGGGATCGAGATCCTCATCGAGGCCCTCGTCCGCAACGGCATCGACGCGGGCCTCGCCGGCATCGCCCTCCAGAGCCTCGAGGAGATCGGAGGGGGCGCCGCCCTCGACGCGGTCGTCGATCTCCTCTCCCAGCCCGAGGTCGCGGCGGTCATCGAGCGCCCGCTCCTCGCCGTGGGCACGCGCCTCGCGACCGCCGATCCGACGCTCGAGGGCCTCGATCGCTTCCTGATCGACGACGCGGGCGAGCCCCGTCGGTGGTTCCTCAGCGTTCTCGGGCGGGATGCGATCGCGCCTCTGCTCGACCCGGCGCTCCAGCTCGCGGACTTCCGCACCGAGCGACCGGACGCTTTCGAGCGCTTCGCAGGACTGCATGGCCGGTACTGGCAGGCCCGGGTCGGAGCGGTCCTCGCGCGCCCGGACCTCATGACCGTCCAGGAGGGACTGGCCCGGGTCCTCGAGGAGCTGCCGGCGGCCGTCGAGTACCTCGGTCCGGTCTCCGGCAACGAAGAGGCGGAAGAGGGGGGCGCGCCGGCCACGGCCGATCCCCTCGATCCGGTGCGCGTCGTCCTCGCCTCGATCCTCGCGACGGCGGAGAGTCGCGCGGCCATCGCTGCGGCGCTCGGCGCCGAGGACACCCCGGCGGTCCTGACCGCGCTGGAGTCCTCTCTCGCTCGGGAGGAGGCCTCGGGCACCCTCGACGCGGCGGAGGGGGGCCCCTTCCGGGGGACGGCCCGGGAGTGGCTCCTGGGAATCCTCGAGCGGGAGGCCCCGATCTCCGATCCGACCGCACTATTGGATGGTCTCGAAGGCCTCTCCGAGCGGTATCCTATGGGGGATGAGGTCCGGGCCCGCCTGTTGCGCCTGCGCCCGACCCCTTCGACTCCGGAGGAGACGGACTCCACTCCGCCCACCCCTGAGCCCGGCTCGGGGGACTGAGGGGGCCCACTCCTGCCCCGAGGAAACCGCCGATCGTGGGGATCGTCGGGGTCCTCCCGAGGTCTCGGAACTCCGCGCGGAGTCTCCGGGACCACTCCCCTCGCAGGATGTATTCGTGCACCCATGAATCCAATCGCGATCGAGACACGCATTGGGCGCAGCACGCTCGTGGAGTCGGTCCACGAAGCCATCGCCGTGGTGATCCCCGCCGGGGAGCGCCCGCTCCTCTTCGGCGCGGCGGATCGGACCACCTTCCTCCGCTCGGTTGCCAAGCCCTTCCAGACCCTCGCGCTCTTCCGCGGCGGGGTGATCGACCACCACGGGCTCTCCGACGAGGAGATCGCGCTCGTCACCGCTTCCCATGGCGGCGAGCCGGAGCACCGGCGGAGGGTCGATGCGCTCCTGCGCCGAGGGGGCTTCTCCCCGGAGGATCTCCGGTGTGGGGCGCATCCTCCGTTCACGCCCTCCGAGCGTCGTCGCATGATCGCGGCGGGGGAGAGTCCGGGGGTCCTCTGCAACAACTGCTCGGGGAAGCACGCCGGCATGCTGCTGCACGCCGCGCTTCTCGGCGCCGATCCGACCAGCTACCTCGATCCCGATCACCCGGTCCAGCGCGCGGTGGCGCGGCTCCTCGGCCCCTTCCTCGGGGTCGACCTCGATGGGGCGGTCGTCGGAACGGACGGCTGTGGGGCTCCGACCTGGGCGGTCCCGCTCAGCGCCATCGCCCGGGCGTTCGCCCGGCTCACCGATCGCGAGTTCGTGGAGGAGGCGGGGCTGTCCTCCGCCATCACGCGACTTCATGGCGCGCTCGCTGCCCACCCCCTCCTCATGGCCGGGGAGCAGCGCTTCCCGTACCTCTGGAGCGCGCATCTCCGCCCCGGGCTCCTCTCCAAGGATGGAGCGGAGGGTGTCTTCGTCGTCTGGGGACCGCGAGGAGGACTCGCGATCAAGTCGATCGACGGTCTCGAGCGCGGCTACCGGCACGCGGTGCCGGCCCTGCTGCATCACCTCGGCTGGATCGACGAGGAGAGCCATCGGGCCTGGCTCGTGGCGGATCCTCCGGTGATCCGGAATGTCGTCGGCAAGACGGTGGGGGCGATCGATGTGGTCATTCCCCAGCCCTCGATCCTCGGGATCGAGGAGCCGGGGGGGCGCCTCGGCTACGAGGTGCTCTCGGGCTCCGGGGATCCATCCGGGTCCTCCCCCTCCTGAGGCTTCGGTCCGACGATGGCGTCGGGGGGGAGCGGGCGCCCGTTCCCGAGCGGGTCCCGGAGGAACTCCCGCTGGCAGGTCGGGCAGAGGTCGAGGCGGAACTCCCGGTAGACCTGATCCTGCGCCTCTTCCTCGCTGAGACTCTCCAGCTCCGCGAGGAGCTCCTCCCAGTCGGAGGGGCGCGCGCCCTCGAGGTCCGCCGAGGTGATCTCCATCGGGTCGTAGGCGGCCTGGACCACGATCCGCAGCTCATAGCGGACCGATGAGTCGATCAGGAGCGTCTCGTCGCATCGATCGCAGCTCAACCCGTGGCTCATCCCGATCCCCCTTCGCTCCTCGCGCCCGCCTCGCAGCTCCTCGGCTCCCCTCGATCCTCGCCGGGCGAGACCCCGAGGGCCAGCGGCTCCTGGGGTTCGTCGCCGGTTCGCGGGTCCTCCGGCCCGAGGGCGGGGCGATCTCGACGGAGGCGCTCGGTGAGGATGACCCCGATGATCTTCACCCCGGCTCGGACCGTCCCCCGGATCGTGCCGGTGATCTTCGAGCGGCCGACCCGCCGGCGATACCCGACCGGGACCTCCGTCGATGGGAGTCCGAGGCGGGCGGCCCGAGCCTGGAGTTCGACCGTCCAGCCGAAGTCGGGGTCCCGCATCCCGAGGAGGTCGAAGGCATCGCGTCGGATCGCGCGGAAGGGACCGAGGTCCGTGTAGCGGACCCCGTAGAGGAGCCGGAGGAGCCGCGTCGCGAGCCAGTTCCCGAACCGCGCCTGGGGGAGAAGCGCGCCCTTCTCGCACCGAGGATTCACACGACTGCCGATCACGACGAGCGCCCGGCCGGAGAGGATCGGGGCGAGGAGGGAGGGCAGGTCCTCGGGGTGGTCGGAGTGGTCCGCGTCGAGGAAGACGATGATCTCCTTCGTTCGATCCTCGGCCGGGGGGAGCGCGGCGAGGGCGGCGAGACAGGCGGAGCCATAGCCCCGCCGGGCGGCCTCGACGACCGTCGCCCCGCTCGCCCGCGCGATCTCGGCGGTCCGGTCGCGGGAGCCGTTGTCGCCGACATAGATCCCCGCGACATGGCGCCTCGGGATCTCCGCGATCACGG
>JAFMMO010000015.1 GCA_017859655.1 Pseudomonadota bacterium
TTGAAGCACCCGGACACCCGGGTGCGCGGGCGCGCCGTCAGCGAGCTCGCCGAGACGAGGAGCGGCGCGGCCCGGCTCCGGGCGCGGGCTCCCCGCGACGATCGGTCCGCCCGGGTCCGCGAGGGGCTCTTCGATGCGGCGCGTCGGATCGACCGTGACTGGGCCCTCGAGCTCGTGGTGGACGCGCTTCGTGAGGAGGAGAGCTCGGCGCTCCTCGCCGTGGCGGCGCGCGCGGCGCGGGGACTCGGAGATCCGCGGGTCCTGCCGAGCCTGCGCGCGAGGTTTCGAGGATGCGAGGATCCGCACCCTGAGATTCTGCTCGCGCTCGCAGCCTTTGCGCGACCGGAGGACTCCGCGGCCCTCGATCTGCTGCTCGGCTCCGCGGAGTACCGTCAGGTGAGCTCGGGGCTCGACGCGCTGGGGAACAGTCGGGTGAGGGAGCATCTGCCGGCGGTCCTGGAGCTCCTCGGCTCGGAGCATTGGGACATTCGGGTCCGCGCGCTGCGCCGCCTCGAGGAGGCGATCCCGGAGCGACTCCCCTACGAGCTGCTGCCCCTTCTCGAGCACGAGGACATCTCGATCTACTCTTTCGCCGTGGAGAGCCTCTCCCGTATCGGCGGCGAGGACTTCCTCGGGGACATCGATGCCAGCCTGCGCCGGTGGAGTCTCGCCGAGCGCCCTTTCCTCATCTCGGTCGAGGAGGGGCGGGTGCACCCGCGCCCCGTCCCGGCCCTCGGGAGCTGGGGGGCCGAGCCGGTCCGCGCGATTCTCCGTCTGCGCGGCGAGCGGGCCGGTGAGGGGCGCCCCGAGCGACCCTGAGCCTCCGCCAGGCTGGATCGGCTCGGATGCTGCGATCGAGCGGCGCGGATCGAATTCCCGGCCCCGCCGCTTTCTCCTCGCCATCCCCCCCTCATGCGTTAGTTTCCTCCCCTCGGGCGGCGTCCGCCGTCCTGGGTGGGCGCGTCGAGAGGGGGCCGCATGCAGGAGTCGATCGAACAGGTCTTCGGGGTGGACACCGAACGCCTCCTGGAGATCACCGGGCCGGTGACGGGGTTTCAGGGCACGGACCTCTCCTTGCGGGAGCTCTGCAGGACCCTCGAAGAGGTCGGCTACTTCCGACCTCGGAACGAGGTCGAGGAAGACCCTTCCTTCCAGCAGCTCATTCCCTATGTCGTCCTGACCTGCGGGCCGATGGTCCTCCTCCTCGAGCGCACGGCCCGGGGTGGAGAGGCGCGCCTGCACGGGAAGCTCTCGATCGGGGTGGGGGGGCATGTGAACCCCGAGCCTCCCGGACCGGAGCCGCTCCTCGTCCGGGGTCTGCGAAGGGAGGTCTGTGAGGAGATCGACCTCCCCGATTCGGGCTCCCTGGAGCCGGCCCTCCTCGGCTTCATTCGAGACCCGTCGAACGCCGTGGGGAGGGTCCACTTCGGGCTGGCCTGCCGGATCGAGCTCCCCGAGCCGGTGGCGATCCGGGAGAAGGAGACTCTCATCGGGCGGTGGGTCGCGCCGTCGGAGCTCACGCGCTTCGAGGAGCGGATGGAGACCTGGTCCCGCGCCCTCCATCCTTCCATTGGGTCGATCTCCGCCTCCCCCTAGCCGGCCGATCGAGAGAGCGCCCACTCTTCCGATTGCGGATTTCGAGAGCGAGGAGGGGTGGACCTCTGCGACGGGTGTCCTAGAATCCGGGCCTGATGACTGGCCAGGGAGAGGCCGGAGGGACCTCGCGTCGCGACGCGGCGTTCCTCGGGTCGACGACCTGTCGAGACCGACCGTCGGGGGTCACCCCGATGGACCGCAACCCGGTGGTGTAATTGGCAACACAACTGGTTTTGGTCCAGTCATTCGAGGTTCGAGTCCTCGCCGGGTTGCCACTTCATTCCGCCTCCCCCCTCCCTCATGCCCTTCCTTGCCGCTCCGCCTCCGGCGAGCGGGCCGGGGGCAGCCGTCGGCCCCTGGGGCGTTCGTCCGTCGCGGCCCGCCTCGATCGATGGCATTCCTCCCTCCGTCGTTTACATTTTCCGGGGTGTCTTGGCTCGAGCCCCTCCGTGTGAGAGCGGCGGGCCGGGACGTCTTCGGAACGTCGGAAGGAGCACCCCGTTGGAGCAGCGAAGCGACACCGACTCCGATCCGGGCACGATCGGCTCCCCGCTGATCGGCATCGTGCTCGCCGCCGGGCGGGGGACTCGCATGCGGTCACGGACCCCCAAGGTCCTCCACACCGTCGGGGGAGTCCCCTTGGTGGGGCATGCCGCGCGGGCCCTGGTCGAGGCGGGGTGCTCGACGGTCGTCTTCGTCACCGGCTTCGGTGCTGAGGCGGTCGAGGCGGCGGTGGGAGCGGAGCTCCCGGAGGGGGTCGAGGCGATCTTCGCGCGTCAGGACCCCCCGCGCGGCACCGGAGACGCCGTGGCTCGGGCCCTGGCCGTCCTTCCCCGGCGCGACGGAACGGTCCTCATCACGAACGGAGACCTGCCCCTCCTCCGGGGGAGCACCCTGACGGGGCTCCTCCGCCACCACCGCGACGCCGGCGCCGCGCTCACGGTTCTGGCCCTCGATCTGGAGGATCCCCGAGGATACGGGCGCATGCGGGTGGGACCGGATGGGGAGATCCTCGGCGTGGTCGAGGAGCAGGATGCCACGGAGGCCGAGCGGAGGATCCGAACGGTGAACGGGGGGCTCTACGCGGCGGAGCTCGGAGATCTCGCTCCGGCCCTCACCGCCTGGTGCTCCGCCGAGGAGGCCCGCCTCCAGGAGGGAGGGGAGGGTCCGGCCGAGATCTACTTCCCCCCGATCCTCGGCCCGATCCGCGAGGCCGGTGGCCGGGTGCAGGCGGCTCCGCTTCCCTGCGACTCGGTCTCGGAGCTCCAGCAGGTCAATGATCGGGTGGAGCTCGCCCGCGCCGAGTCGCTCCTGCGCGCCCGACTCGTCGCCGCCCACCAGCGGGCCGGGGTGACGGTCGTCGATCCGAGCCAGACCTGGATCGAGTGCGACGTGGAGATCGGTCCGGAGACGACGATCCACCCCGGGTCGGTGCTGAGGCGAGGAGTCCGGGTGGGCGCGGAGTGCGAGATCGGGCCCCATGCCCATCTCCGGGAGGGGACCGTGCTCGAGGACGATGTGAAGATCGGCAACTTCGTCGAGGTGAAGCGGTCGACGATCGGACGGGGAACCCGGGCGAAGCACCTCACCTACCTCGGGAACGGGGAGATCGGCCGCGGCGTCAACATCGGGGCGGGGACCGTGCTCGCGAACTACGACGGGGAGCACAAGTCGACCACGGTCATCGAGGATGGGGCCTTCATCGGCTCGGGGACGATCATCGTCGCCCCGGCCCGTATCGGAGCCGGGGCCCGGACCGGAGCGGGCGCGGTGGTGACTCGGGGCTCGGAAGTCCCCGCCGGAGAGACCGTTCTGGGTGTTCCGGCCCGGGCCCGCCCCATCGCTCCGGAGGTCGCAGGAGGAGGAGCGGAGGAGGGGCGGGCCTGAGGCCCTCCCCGCCGCCGGAAATCCCCCTCTTTGTGTCAGTTGCAGGTGACGCGGGGGGTCCTCTCCGGTAGTCTCTCGGGCCAAGCTCCGACGACTCCCCCCGGGTTCGTGGATCCCGAGCCGATCCCCTCGCGGCGAGGCCATCGCAGTGCTGGCGTCGCGCCGGGGCGGGCACAGGACCACAGGGTCCCGATCTCCGGCAGGGGAGGGAGCGGCCGGTCGCGCGGCGGATGCCGGGCGGTCCGGTGAGAGGGATGGGCCTTCGGGGTGGACCCGCAGGCGGAGTGTCCCCCGACCGAGCATCTCGATCTCAGGGATCTCGGGCGGGGCGGTAGCGACGGGGAAGAGGTCTAGTGGTCCACGACATCGATGAGCAGCTCGTCGTCCTGCACGGGAATGCCAACCCGAAGCTCGCCGCGGACATCTGCGCTCACCTCGGCACCGAGCCGGGGCGGGCGAAGGTCTCGCGCTTCCCGGATGGTGAGATCTCCGTCGAGCTGATGGAGGACCTCCGCGGCAAGGACGTCTTCGTCGTCCAGTCGACCTGTCCGCCGGTCAACGAGAACCTGATGGAGCTCCTCGTGCTGATCGAGTGCGTCAAGCGCGCCTCGGCGGCCCGAGTGACGGCCGTGATCCCTTACTTCGGCTATGCGCGTCAGGACCGTCGGGAGCATGGCGCGCGCGTTCCCATCACCGCCAAGCTTGTCGCGAACCTCATCGCCGCGGCGGGGACCGACCGTGTCGTGACCATGGACCTGCACTGCGAGCAGATCCAGGGCTTCTTCGACATCGCGGTCGATCACGTCTACGCAGGGGGCATTGTCGTCGATCACCTGCGCGACCTGGGGCTCCCGCAGCCCGTGGTCGTGAGCCCGGATGTCGGGGCGATCAAGATGGCGCGGGCGTACTCCCGGGGGATTCCGAACGCCCGCCTCGCGACAGTCGACAAGCGGCGCGTGAGCGGCGAGGAGACCCAGATCGGGTTCGTCATCGGGGATGTCGAGGGCCTCGATGCGATCATCGCCGACGATGTGATCGCCACGGGCGGCTCGATCGCTCAGGCCGCCTGCCTCCTCGACGAGAAGGGGGCCAGCTCGGTGACGATCGTCTGCACCCACCCTGTGCTGTGCGGGCCGGCGATCGAGAAGCTGGAAGCCAGCCCCGCCGGTCGGATCATCGTCACCGACACCATCCCGATCGATGGCAAGTACTCCGGGGATCGTGTGACGGTGCTCTCGAGCGCCCGCACCTTCGCCGACGCGATCCAGCAGATCCATCACTCCGCCAGCCGCGTCTCCTGAGGGTCGGATCCCCAGGGGCGGCGGCGAGCCGCGGAGCTTGAAACCGAGAGCCGAGCGCGTCCCCCGGGGACGCGGACATGGGAACAGGCGAGGAGCGGGCTGGTGCCCCCCCGCCGCAGGAGGAGTCGAAGATGGAGCAGACCGTCCTCAAGGGGAAGCCCCGCACGGGCAACGGGAGCGCGGATGCGCGCCGCATGCGTCTTGAAGGCTACGCGACCGGGAACATCTACGGCCACGGCAAGCCGAACGTCTCCTTCATGGTCGAGCAGATGGCCCTGAACAAGCTCGTCCACGCAGGTCAGCACCTGCTCCAGCTCGAGATCGATGGGGCGACCGAGGTCGGCCTGATGAAGGAGCTGCAGTTCGATCTCTACGGCGACCGGATCACCCACGTCGACTTCATCCGGGTCTCGATGGACGAGGAGATCGAGGCGAACGTCGAGGTGCGCACCGTCGGCGTCGCCAAGGGGGTCGGCTCCGGTGGGACCCTCGATGTGGCCCGCCACGAGCTTCCGCTCCGCGGAAAGGCCCGCGACCTGCCGGAGCACCTCGACCTCGATGTCGAGGCGCTGATGATCGGGGACTCGATTCGGGTCGGCGACCTCTCCCTCCCCGCTGGCGTGGTCTGCCTGCTCGACGGGGAAGAGGCGGTCGTGATCGTCCACGGCACCGCGCCGGAGCCCGAGGACGCCCCCGAGGGGGATGACGCGGCGAGCGCTGGCGGAGAGTGATCGATCGATGAACGCGTCCGTCCTCCTCATCGTGGGTCTCGGCAATCCGGGGGAAGCGTACGAGGGGACGCGGCACAACGTCGGATTCGAGGTCGTGGAGCGCCTTGGTGAGGCACTGCCGGGGTCCCCGGTGGCGGTCTCCTGCCGTGGAGGCCTCCTCGAGCGGATCGACCTCCCCGGAACCGGGGAGGGGGCCCGCACGGTGCTCCTCCTGCGACCCCAGCTGTACATGAACCGATCGGGAGCCCCGGCCGCCGAGGTTCGGGACCGCTTCGCGATCGATCCGAGCCTCGTGCTCGCCGTCTTCGATGATCTGGATCTCCCGCTGGGTGCGCTGCGCATGCGGCGGGGGGGCGGTCACGGCGGCCACAACGGAGTTCGCGACCTGATCACCCATCTCCGTCCCGCCCAGGAGCCTTCTCTCGCCGGGGAGCCTCCGGTCGATTTCCCGCGACTTCGCCTCGGGATCGGTCGGCCGACGGAGGGGGAGAGCGCCGAGGACCATGTCCTCGGCCGCTTCTCTCCGGAGGAGCGCACCTCCGTGGAGGGAATGATCGGGGCCGCCTGCCGGGCCGTGGTCTCCTGGATCGAGTCGGGCCTCGACCCGGCGATCGAGATCGCCAACGCGACGCGACCCGAGGCGGTCGATCGCGAAGGAGCCTCGGGGCGTTCGTAGTCCCCGGCTTCCGTGAACTGGAAACCGAGCTCGCTTCGATGGTCGGAGCGAGCGCGAGATCGTCAGCGGGAGATCCCCTCGGTGGAGGGGCCCGGGAGAGCCGGGGCCGTGTCTTCCTCGAAAGGCGCCACGTCCGTGGATGCGCGCACCGGGATCGGTGCGCCGGAAGGAGCAGAGTTGACCGAGAGACTGTACGAGGGGTTGTTCCTCCTCGATTCCAATGAGGCCGCGAAAGGCTGGAGCGATCTGGAGAGCCACATGACGGGGCTCCTCGAGAAGCACTCCGCGCGGCTCCAGTACTCGGAGCGCTGGCCTGACCAGCGTCTCGCGACCGAGATCAAGGGTGTCCGGAAGGGAACCTACTTCCTCACCTACTTCACCGCTCCGACCACCAGCATCGCGGGCCTTCGCGCCGACATTCAGCTCTCCGACCGGATTCTGCGCTTCCTCGCCATCCAGGAGGACTACCTCGAGGAGGAGATGAACCGGAGGCGGGAGCAGGCGAGCCGCAAGCCCGAGCCTCCGCCTCCCGCCCCCGAGCCGGCTGCGGCTCCGACCGCCGAGACCGCGACCGAGGAGGCACCCGCCGCCGAGGCCGCGGCCGAGGACGCCGCTCCCGAGGAGGCCGCTGCTCCCGAGGCCGCTGAGGCCCCGGCGACGGAGGCCTCCGCAAGCGATGCCGCCGAGCCGGCTGACGCGGAGATGGCCGCCCCCGAGGAGGCGGCGGACGCTGAGGAGAAGCCCGCGGATTGACCTCTCCCATCCCCCTCGCTAGCCTCAAACGCGGCTGGCGACTACGGGCGGTCACGGGACACCGTGCCCCCGTCCCGATGAGCGAAGGACGGATTGCAACATGGAACTGAACAAGATCTTCATGGTCGGGAACCTCACGAAGGATCCGGAGCTCCGCTACACCGGCGGGGGGACCGCGGTCTGTGACCTTCGCCTTGCCTCGAACCGCCGCTACCGCCGCGGGGGAGACTCGGGGGAGATGGTGGACGAGACCTGCTACGTCGATGTCGTCGTGTGGGGGCGCTCGGGCGAGAACTGCAACCAGTACCTCAAGAAGGGAAGCATGGTTCTCGTCGAGGGGCGCCTGAAGCTCGACGAGTGGGAGAAGGACGGTCAGCGTCGGAGCAAGCACTCCATCGTCGCCGATCGCGTGAACTTCTTCCCCCGGGGCGCCGGTGGAGAGGGAGGCGGTGGCCAGCAGAGCTACGGCCGCAACTTCAACGACGATCTCCCCGGTGAGTCCGGTTCCAACGTCGAGGAGTTCAACTCCGAGGTGCCTTTCTAGGCCCCGGATCCCGAAGACCCGACTCCGCTGAATGGAAAGGGCGGGACGGTCACGCCGGCCGGCCGCCCCGGGGCGAAGGCCCCAGGAGAACTGAAATGTTCACGAGAAAGAAGCGCCCCTCGCTGGTCCTGGGGCGCGAGTACATCGACTACAAGGATGTCGACCTGCTTCAGAAGCTGGTCACCTCCCAGGGGAAGATGCTCTCGCGTCGCCAGATCGGCTGCGACGCGCGGATGCAGCATCGGATCAAGAAGGCCGTCCACCGAGCCCGCACCATGGGCCTGATCCCCTACGGACCGTAGGTCGGGGCTAGGAAGGGACGTAGCGATGAAGCTTCTCCTGAAGAAGAACATCCCCGATCTCGGCGCCCTCGGTGAGATCGTCGAGGTGAAGCCGGGTTATGCGCGGAACTACCTGATCCCGCAGGGATTCGGCATGGAGGTCACCAACGCGAACCTGCAGTGGTTCGAGGCGCAGAAGCGCCGCCTGATCGCTCAGGAGGAGGAGTCGAAGGAGAAGCTCCGACTCCTCGCCTCGGAGCTCGAGGGAGCCTCCTGCACGATCATCGCCCGCGCCACCGAGGAGGGTCACCTCTTCGGCTCGGTGACGCCGAAGGTGATCGCGGAGCACCTCGCGAGCGACGGTTTCCAGGTCGAGACGAAGTCGATCGCCCTCGAGGCGCCGATCAAGGAGCTCGGGATCTACCCGATCGACATCGTCCTCCACGCCGAGGTGTCCGCCCAGATCAAGGTCTGGGTCGTCAAGGGGGACGAGTCCAGCTCCGCCCTCGAGGCGATGGACGCGGCTGAGGAGTCGGGGGTGGCCGAGCCGGAAGCCGCGCCTCCCTCTCCGGAGGAGCCCGCGTCGGACGGCGCCTGATCCCGGCCCGCCCCCCCGGACCCTCTCCCACCGCGGAGTCGGCTCGGGTCATGGGACCTCGCGGCGGACGCCCGCCCCCACGCAACGGTGGGGGCGGGCGTCTCGTCTTTTCGCGGGCGAGCGATGAGCGCAGGCCCGGACCGATCCGCTCGCGGATGGGAGCCGCCCGACGCGCCGGCGGACTCGCCTCACGAGGTCCGGGATTTGCGGGTGCTTCCGAGCCGAGCTCGCTTGGGGTAACCTCCCGCGTCCCACCCGGCGGACCGTCTCCGCGGATCCGATGTCGGGTGGGGCGTCGCTTCCCCACCTCCCGTCGAGCCCCGCTCCGGTCGGTGGGTCCGTCCTCTCGCCCGAGCTTGCGCCACACCGCTCCCGCTCGCCTCGATCGGGGTCCGGATGCCGAAGCTCGTGAACGCGGGCTCCCGGGAGGGGAGCGGGGGCGCGTCGAAGACGAGTCGAGCACCACGAGCTTTCGGGGAGGTCACATGCTGCAGGACGGGTCCGGTGCCTTCACCGGGGAGATCCAGCGTCGACGCCGCGAGACGAACGAGCTGCTCTCCGATGCCGGGGCTCGCGGGCGGACTCCGCCCCACAGCATCGAGGCGGAGAGGAACCTCCTCGGGGCCCTCCTCATCGCCTGCGGGGACACCTCGTGGATCTTCGAGGTCCTGAAGGGGGACTCCTTCTTCTCCCGGCGACACCAGCTCATCTTCGAGGCGGTGCGGGCCGTCCATGACGAGCACCAGAACGTCGACACGGTCCTCGTCAAGGAGGTCCTCGAGCGCGGGGGAAACCTCGATGCGGCGGGAGGCCTCGAGTACCTCCTCGACCTGACCGAGGCGGTTCAGACGAGCGGAAACGCCGAGCAGTACGCCTACATCATCCACGATCGCTATCTCCGGCGGGGTCTCATCGACACCTGCGACCACGTGGTGCAGGACGCCTACGAGAATCAGTCCCCCGCCCGCTCCCTCCTCGACCAGGCGGAGGTGCGGATCCTCGAGCTCTCCGGGCATGAGGGCGCGCGCCACCTCGTTCCGATGGAAGATGCGGTCAAGGACGCGTTCGAGCTCATCGACACCTGGGAGAAGGGGGAGACCGGGACCGCCACCGGCTTCCGGGAGCTCGACCAGATGACGAGCGGGGGGCTGCACCCCGGAGAGCTCATCGTCGTCGCCGGACGACCGAGCATGGGCAAGACCACCCTGAGCATGAACATCGCCCAGAACATCGCTCAGTCCCAGAACAAGACGGTGGCGGTCTTCAGCCTCGAGGTCGATCGGCGCCAGATCGCGATCAACCTCCTCTGCCGGTCGGCCCAACTGCCGGCGCACAAGCTGCGCAAGGTGGACATGAGCACGCGGGAGTGGGAGATCCTCGCACAGGCGGCGGGAAAGCTGCAGCAGCTGCCCATTTTCGTTGATGACGGAGCGGGCCTGAACACAATGGCGATCCGCAGCCGAGCGCGGAAGCTCAAGAACCGACATGATCTGGGGCTGATCGTGATCGACTACCTCCAGCTCCTCGAGATGGGCGGGGGTCGTCAGGAGAACCGCCAGCAGGAGATCTCCGCGATCTCGCGCTCGCTGAAGATGCTCGCGCGTGAGCTGGAGGTCCCCGTGATCACCATCTCCCAGCTCTCGCGTGCCGTCGAGTCGAGGGAGTCGCATCGGCCTCGCATGTCCGACCTCCGCGAATCGGGGGCGATCGAGCAGGACGCCGACCTGATCCTCCTCCTCTACCGGGACGAGTACTACCACCCGGAGAAGGAGGAGGCGAAGGGCAAGGCGGAGGTCATCATCGCCAAGCAGAGGAATGGTCCGACCGGCTCCGTCGATCTGGCCTTCATCGGGGAGCAGCTCCGCTTCGAGGACCTCGCTCCATACCAGGACGACTTCTGAGACCCGCAGCACGACGCGCCCGGACCTCGGGATCCGCAAGGCACCAGGAGGAGAGCCCATGACACCGTTCGCCGATCCGTCCCCCCGCAACCGGTCCGTTCGCGAAGGCGCCCGGCGCCGATCCGCCCCGGGTCTGCTGCTCGTCGCGGCGCTGCTCGCGCTGCCGCTCGCCGGCGTGTTCGACCTCGGGCTCTCGGCGCGTTCGAGCAATGAGATCCCTCCGGCCCGGGTCTGCATGGTGGATGTGATCCGTGTGTTCGACAATGCGCCGCAGCTGGCGCAGATCGAGGCCTCGCTGAATGAGCGCCAGGATGAGCTTCAGGCTCTGGCCGAGTCCTTGCGGGCCGAGCTGAAGCGCATCGAGGGTGAGCTCGGCCTCCTCCAGAAGGGGCACCCCGAGTACCTCGCGAAGGAGCGGGAGCTGAACGCGAAGCAGGCGGACTTCCGGTTCCAGTCGGAGCAGTGGAAAGAGGAGCTCGAGCGGCGATTCGTCGACGCCCGGGATGGACTCCTCGCGCAGATCCGCGCCGTCGTTCAGACGGTCTGCGATCAGGAGGGCTTCGACATCGTGGTTCAGCGGGACTTCCGGCTCCCGGAGACTCCGGTCGTGTGGAGCGTCGGCTTCTACGTCCGCCCGGAGTACGACATCACGGACCGCGTCATCGCGGCCCTGGAGTAGGGATCAGGCGCGCCACCCTTGAGCGGACAGCAGCACACGATCGGCGGAGAGGTCGAGTTCCGGAGTGCGGGGCTGCACACCGGTGAGGAGACCACGGTCCGTCTCCGGCCCGCCCCGGTGGGGACGGGAATCCGCTTTCGCCGCATCGATCTCGATCCGGTGGTGGAGATCCCCCTCGACCTCGAACATCGCCGCGAGCATCCCCGCCGCACCAGCTTCGCGGTCGGCGACGCGGAGGTGCACACGGTCGAGCACCTGCTCGCCCCGATCCACATCCTCGGCATTCGGAACCTCATCGTGGAGATGGATGGCCCGGAGGTCCCCGGGATGGATGGCAGCTCGGTCGAGTTCTTCGACCGCATCCAGGAGGCCGGGGTCGTCGCGCAGGAGCAGCGCGGCCGCTCCCTGACGATTCGGGAGGCGACCGGCGTCCAGTCCGGGAGCTCGTCCCTCGTCGCGCTCCCCGGGGAGGATCGCTTCCGGGTGAGCTACACCCTGCACTACCAGAGCACCCCGCCGATCACCCAGTTCCAGAGCTTCACGCTCGACGCCGAGACCTTCCGCCGGGAGATCGCGCCGGCGCGCACCTTCGTGATGGAGTCCGAGGTCAAGGACCTCCAGAGCCGGGGCCTGGGGCGCGGCGCGACAACGGAGAACACCCTGGTCATCGGACCGGAGGGGCCGATCGACAACGAATTCCGTTTCCCGGACGAGCTGGTCCGTCACAAGATCCTCGACATGATCGGGGATCTCGCGGTGCTCGGCTCCGATCTGGTCGGCCACTTCGTCGCCCATCGGTCCGGGCACGCCCTCAACGGGGATCTCGCCGCGCGCCTCGGGGAGGTCTACTCCCGGGAGCGGGATGTGGAGGCGATCCTCATCGACGCCCAGGGGGGGCTCGACGTCCGTCAGATCCAGAAGATCCTGCCGCACCGGTATCCGTTCCTGCTCGTGGATCGCATTCTGGAGATCGATCAGAACGTGCGGGCGGTCGGCCTGAAGAACGTCACCTACAACGAGGACTTCTTCCAGGGGCACTTCCCGGGCCAGCCGGTCATGCCCGGGGTTCTGCAGATCGAGGCGATGGCCCAGCTCTCCGGGGTGCTCCTGCTGCGGAACACCGAGGATATCAACAAGCTGGCCTACATCCTGAGCGTGGACAACGTCAAGTTCCGCAAGACGGTCGTGCCGGGGGACCAGCTGATCCTCGAGGCGGAGCTGAAGAAGCTCCGGAGTCGCACGGGGCAGGTCCAGGCCCGCGCCCTGGTCGAGGGACAGGTCGTGGCCGAGGCCACGCTCCGCTTCATGATCGTCGACGCCTACTGATCCTCCCCCCCGGAAACGGGGTCCTCCTTGCCTTCCTACGCCCCCAACCCGTAGGATGCCGCTGCGCGGCGCGATCTCGATCGTCCTCCCTTCGCGGGGAGGGGCCCGGGGCCCACACCTCGGGTGCGGGTCGGGTGGGTCGGCGCGTGAGGAGACGAGAGGGAGGGGCGAGCTCGCGTCCCGCCTCCCTCCGCGTCACTCGGAAGGAGCGGCAGGACGGGTCCGTCGGGGTCCCGCCCTGCGAGCCGCGAAGGGACCTCCCGGCGACCCCCGATCGGGGGGCTCGCGTGAGACCCGATCTCCGACGGGCTGGTTGTCCCACGGAGGCGCGGCGCGGAACGGGGAGCGACTCTTGACCGCCACCATCCATGACACCGCGATCGTCGATCCGTCGGCGGAGCTTGCCCCCGATGTCGAGGTGGGGGCGTACGCCTTCGTCGGGCCTCAGGTGCGCGTCGGCGCCGGCACGCGGATCCTCCATCACGCGACGATCCACTCCCACACCATCCTCGGGGAGGGGAACGAGATCCATCCGGGGGCGGTGATCGGCGGGGACGCCCAGGACAAGAAGTACGTCGGCGAGGAGTGCTGGCTCCACGTGGGGGATGGCAACGTCTTCCGGGAGTCCGTGACCGTCAACCGGGGGACAGGGCTCGGCGGGGGAGACACCCGCATCGGGAGCCACTGCCTCCTGCTCGCGGGAGTGCATGTCGCCCACGACTGCGTCCTCGGGAATCACATCATCATCGCGAACGGGGTCCAGCTCGGTGGGCATGTCACCGTCGAGGACGGGGCCGGCTTCGGCGGACTGTCGGCGGTCCATCACTACGTCACGATCGGGCGCCTCGCCTTCATCGGGGGAATGACCCGGGTGACCTCGGACGCCCCCCCGTACCTGATCACGGAGGGACACCCGTCGCGGGTCCGAGCGGTGAACAAGGTCGGGCTCAAGCGGGCCGGCGTCTCCGAGGAGGCGATCTCGTGGTTGAAGGAGGCGCAGCGCCTTCTCTACAGCCACAAGGTGGTTCGCCGGGAGGCGTTCGAGCTCCTCGAGCAGCGCGGCCCCGCCCCGGGCGAGGGCCGGATCCTGCGCTCCTTCCTCCGGGCCGCGGAGGAGGGGAAGCAGGGGCGGGCGAGGCAGCCGTGAAGGTCGGTGTCGTCGGCGTCGGCCACCTCGGTCAGCACCACGCCCGGGTCTACTCGGAGCTCCCCGGCGTCGAGCTGGTGGGGGTCGTCGATGCCGACCCCGCCCGGGCCCGGGAGATCGCCGATCGTCATGGGGTGGCCGCCTTCGGAGAGATCGAGGAGCTGGTCCCGAGGGTCGACGCCGTCAGCATCGTGACCCCGACCCCCGAGCACCTCGCCAGCGCGCGCCCTTTCCTGCAGGCCGGGCGCGGAGTGCTCGTCGAGAAGCCTCTCGCCGCGACGCTCGAGGAGGCGGACGAGCTCCTCGCCCTCGCGGAGCGGGGCGGGGCCACGCTGCAGGTGGGACACATCGAGCGCTTCAACCCCTGCCTCGTCGCCGCGCTCCCCCGCCTCGATCGTCCCCTCTTCATCGAGGCGGATCGGATCCACCCCTTCAGCCTTCGCTCGACGGAGGTGAGCGTCGTCCTCGATCTGATGATCCACGACATTGATCTCGTCCTGCACGTGATCCCCGACGACCTCGTCGAGCTCTCCGCCCTCGGGACCCCGGTCTTCTCGCCCACGGATGACCTCGCTCTGGCGATTCTCCGGTTCTCCGGAGGTCAGGCCGCGATGGTCAAGACCAGCCGTGTCGCCATGAACCGCTCCCGGAAGATCCGGGTCTTCTGCGCGGGGGGGTATCTCTCCCTCGACCTCGTGGCCCGTCAGGGGATGCACCTCCGCCTCGCGGACGACTACGATCCCCGGGAGTTCCTCGACGCGAGCGGGCGGCTCGTCTCGGAGGGCGGGGAGGAGGCTCTCCTCGCTCGAGCTCTGGATCGAGAGCTCCTCGAGATTCCGGAGTACGAGCCCCTCAAGGCGGAGCTGGAGGCGTTCGTCTCCGCGGTTCGAGACCGCTCCGTTCCGGTGGTGACCGGCCTCCAGGGGCGCCGAGCGATGGAGGCCGCGGAGCGGGTCATGGGGGAGATCCGCTCGCGTCACGAGGCCCTTCGCGCCGGGGATGCACCCCGGGGAGGGTGATCTCCCGCCCGCCCCGCCGATTCCGCCCTAAGTCTCGACCGCTTCGCTTGATGGGCATCGGGGCCGTTGCTATCCTCCGCCCTCGCCATCGTGGAGGCATCCACCCTGCGAGCGGTTCCTTCCGGGAGCCCCTCTTTCACCCCCTCCGGCCCCTCGCGCGGGCAAGGCCGGCTCCAGGTTCGGAGCTTCCGGACGCGGGACCTCGATTCCGCCGGAAACGGAGTCGAGGGGAGGGTGGATCCTGCCGATCGCCAAGAGATCCACGCGTGTTCCGATTCGTCGAATGCGCAACGGATGGGGATCGGAACGAGCGGTGACCGGGATCCGGGCGGATCCGGGTCGGAGAACACCAGAGGAGGACTCGAGCGGAGTGGATCGCGCCGGGGCGGAGCCCCGGATCGACACGACCTTGAGCCTCCCCGCGCCGCCTCCGGGATCGTGCCGAACCCCTCGCGATGGGCGAGGGATCCTCGGCCGCCGAAGATCGTCGGAGAAGCGCGGACAAGGAAAGGGGCCCGTCGTGGGCGTCGCATCGATCCAGGAGCTCATCGAGGCCGGAGTTCACTTCGGCCACCGTTCCAGTCGCTGGCACCCGGCGATGGAAGACTACATTCACCAGAAGCACAATCGCATCCACATCGTGGACCTGCGGGAGACGCTCAAGGGTCTCCTGCGCGCCTCGCACTTCCTCACGAAGGTGGTCGAGGCGGGGCATGATGTGATCTTCGTGGGGACCAAGGCTCAGGCGAAGGAGATCGTGCAGGAGCAGGCGCAGCGCTGCGGAATGCACTGGGTCACCCATCGCTGGCTCGGCGGCACCCTCACCAACTTCCACACGATCCGCTCCCGCCTCCGTCGCATGGAGGAGCTCGAGCGGCTCGAGGCGGACGGCTCCATCGTGGGGCGCTCCAAGAAGGAGATCTCCAGCATCCGTCGGGAGCGCCGCAAGATTCAGCGGAACCTTGAGGGTGTGCGGAAGATGAACCGGCTGCCCGGCGCCGTGGTCGTCGCCGACATCCGTCGGGATGAGATCGCCGTCAACGAGGCGCGCTCTCTCGGAGTTCCGGTCGTCGCGATCGTCGACACCGACTGCGACCCCCGCATCGTCGACGTGGTGATCCCGGGGAACGACGATGCGTTCCGCTCGATCGAGATCCTCCTCTCCCAGCTCGCGGATGCGGTGCTGGCCGGCAAGGATCTCCTCGTCGCCCGTCAGGCGGAAGAGGAGAAGAAGCGTCAGGAGGAGGAGGCCGAGGCCCGCCGCAAGGCGCAGGAGCGCGCGGCGGCCGCTGCGACCGAGCAGGCGGCGGAGAAGCCGGCGGAGACGCCGCCCGCAGCTCCGGCCGGGGGCGCCGAGGCCGCGAACGAGGGATAGGCGAGCGGGGCCGCCGGGCCTCGCGGACCCCGGACTCCGGTCCGGGCGAACTTGAAACGAAGCCTCCGCGGTCCGGCCTCACGGCCCCGCGGAGTGGAACGGGAAGCCGACCATGGCAGACATTTCCGCCAAGGACGTCGCTGCGCTGCGGAAGAAGACCGGCGCCAGCATGATGACATGCAAGCAGGCCCTCCAGGAGTCGGGGGGCGACATGGAGAAGGCCGAGGTCTATCTCCGACAGCAGGACGCGAAGATCGCGGCGAAGAAGTCGGACCGAGCGACCGAGCAGGGCTTCATCGGGCACTACGTGCACGGGGGCCGGATCGGCGTGCTGGTCGAGGTCGCCTGCGAGACGGACTTCGTGGCGAAGAACGACAAGTTTCAGGAGTTCATCCGGGACCTCTCCATGCACATCTGCGCGACGAACCCCCTCGCGATCTCCCCCGAGGAGCTCGACCCGGGGATCGTCAACAAGGAGCGCGAGATCTACCTGGGACAGGTGAAGGACAAGCCTGAGAACATCCAGGAGAAGATCGTCGAGGGGAAGATGCAGAAGTTCTACTCGGAGAACTGCCTCCTTCAGCAGGCCTTCGTGAAGGACAACGACAAGACGATCGCCCAGCATCTGACCGAGACGATCGGGACGCTTGGTGAGAACATCGTGATCCGCCGCTTCTCGCGTCTCGAGCTCGGCGCCGAGTGAGAGCGCGGCAGCGGACCTCGGAGGGAGGACGCCGGTGAGCCGGCGCGTGCTCCTGAAGCTCAGCGGTGAAGTCCTCGGAGGAGAGGCCGGAAGCGGCCTCGACCCCGGGTCCTTCACCGCTGTCGCATCCACGGTCGCGCCCGCGGTCCGCGCCGGGGTTGAGGTCGCCATCGTGATCGGTGGGGGGAACCTCTGCCGCGGCGGAGCCCTCGACGCCCCCGCGGTGCCCCGGACGACGGCGGACACCGCCGGCATGCTCGCGACCGTGATGAACGGCCTGCTCCTCAATGCCTCCTTCGCCGCGGCGGGGCTGCAATCCGAGGTCTACTCCCCCTGGCCGACAGGGGGAGAGACGGCGCCCTATTCCGCGCGGGCGGTGCGGCAGCACCTCTCCGGCGCGGGAGTCGCGGTTCTCGCCGGTGGAACGGGCAGCCCCTTCTTCACGACCGACACCACGGCGGCGCTCCGGGCGCTCGAGCTCGACTGCCAGGAGGTCCTGAAGGGGACCAAGGTGGACGGGGTCTACAGCGCCGACCCGGCGCGGGATCCGAGAGCGGTCCGATTCGATCGCATCTCCTTCACCGAGGTTCTCGAGCGCGGCTTGGGGGTGATGGACGCGGCGGCGGTCGCGCTCTGCCGGGAGCACGGCCTCCCGATCCGGGTCTTCTCCATGATCGAGGAAGGGGGCCTCCGCGGCGCCCTGCTGGGCGAAGCTGTCGGGACCCTCGTGGAGCCGGAGTCCTGAGGCTGACCGGGGCCCGGAGGGCGCGGGGAGATCGGACCGGTGGAGCAACGAGAGTCGAGCCACGCGAGCACCGAGAAAGGAAGCCATGGACTACGACGAGATCCTGATCGACGCCGATGACCGCATGGACAAGGCGATCGAGGTCTTTCGAAACGAGCTGCGCGGCATGAGAACGGGGCGGGCCCACCCGGGGCTCGTGGAGCCGATCCGGGTCGATTACTACGGCAGCCCGACTCCGCTCAAGCAGATCGCGGCGATTTCGGTCCCCGAGGCGGATCAGATCATGATCAAGCCCTTCGATGTCAGTGCCCTGGGGGACATCGAGAAGGGGATCCTGAAGTCGGACCTCGGCATCACCCCGAGCTCCGACGGCAAGATCCTGCGTCTGACCGTCCCGCCCCTCTCGGAGGAGCGTAGGAAGAAGCTCGTGGCGCGGGCGAAGGAGGTCGCCGAGGAGGCGCGGGTCGCGATCCGGAATGTCCGCCGGGATGCGAACAAGAGCGCGGAGACCTCCCAGAAGGAGGGGCTCTTCAGCGAGGATGACCTCAAGCGCCTCAAGGACGAGATCCAGGGGACGACCAAGCAGAAGGAGGGAGAGGTCGACGGCGAGCTCTCCCGGAAGACCGAGGAGCTGCTGGAGGTCTGATCGCCTCCGAATCCACCGGATTGAGGGGGCTTCCGGAGTTGACGCGGAAATCGCGTTCGGTATGATCCTCCACCTGCTCCGGCGCCTTGGCGCTCGAGCCCCCGCATTGCGGGCGGCCGCAGGAGTCCCCGAGTTCGACCCCCGAGGGGGTGTCTGTCGGGGTTCCGCGGCTCGGTCCGGAGTTCACGGGGGGCTTAGCTCAGTTGGTAGAGCACCGCCCTTTTAAGGCGATGGTCGCTGGTTCGAGCCCAGCAGCCCTCACTTGAAACACCGTGGCCCCTTCGTCTAGTCAGGTCTAGGACACCAGGTTTTCATCCTGGCGACAGGGGTTCAAATCCCCTAGGGGTCACCATTGAATCGCAGGGAGCCTCGGGTTTCGGCCCGGGGCTCTCTTTTTTTACGCCCCCTTCTGGCGCGCCCCCCGCTCGAGTCCGCGGGCCGCCCCGAGCTCTACCACCCGATCTCCCCCGGGGGGACTCTCCTGCGACTCTCTCCCACTCTCCGGTCACGGACGTGCGGGGTGCGCCGGGCCCCGGGTCTTCCGGGCGCGGACTCGACGCCCTCGAGGTTCGTCGTCAGATCAACCTCACCCCGCAGGAGACGGTCCTCTCGGTTCTCAAGGAGAGCGAAGCCGAACGGGGATCCGCTGCGAACCCCTCTGCGTGCCCCCTGAGGCCGTCCGAGGCCTCCCCCGCCCGCGCAGCCGGGATCCCGGCGGGATTCGCTCGCCCGTCCGGGCCTGAGGGGTACGATTTCAAGCTACCCCTAGATCGGAGCCAGGCCCCATGGAACCCTTCGAGTCCATCGACTTCTACCGCCTCGACGACCTGCTCACCGAGGAGCAGCGCCTCATCCGCGGAACGGTGCGTGAGTTCGTGGAGGAGAACATCATCCCCTCCATCGAGCAGCACTTCATGGACGGGACCTTCCCCCGGGAGGTGATCCCGCAGCTCGGGGAGCTCGGCCTCCTGGGCGCGAACCTCGAGGGGTACGGCTGCGCCGGGCTCGACAACATCTCCTACGGGCTGATCATGCAGGAGCTCGAGCGGGGGGACAGCGGGCTCCGCTCCTTCGTCTCGGTCCAGGGTGGTCTGGTCATGTATCCGATCTGGCGCTTCGGGACCGAGGAGCAGAAGCAGAAGTACCTTCCCCGCCTCGCCACCGGCGAGTTCGTGGGCTGCTTCGGCCTGACCGAGCCGGACCATGGCTCGAACCCGAGCGGCATGATCACGAACGCCGTCGAGGACGGTGACGAGTACATCCTCAACGGCAACAAGATGTGGATCACGAACGGCTGCGTCGCCGATGTCGCGGTCGTCTGGGCGAAGCTCGACGGAGTCGTCCGGGGCTTCATCGTCGAGAAGGGCACGCCCGGCTTCTCGACGACGCTGCAGCAGGGCAAGTTCTCCCTGCGCGCATCCGTGACCTCGGAGCTGCACTTCCAGGACTGTCGCATCCCGAAGGGCAACCTCCTCCCCGATGTCCAGGGCCTGAAGGGGCCCCTCTCCTGCCTCACCCAGGCGCGCTACGGCATCGCCTGGGGGGCGGTCGGCTCGGCGATGGCCTGCTTCGACTGCGCCCGGAAGTACACCGGGAGTCGCATCCAGTTCGACAAGCCGATCGCGAGCTTCCAGATCGTGCAGGCGAAGCTCGCCGAGCAGCTGAGCGAGATCACCAAGGCCCAGCTCGTCGCGCTGCGTCTCGGCCAGATGAAGGAGGCCGGGACGATGACCCCGCAACATGTCTCCCTCGCGAAGCGCAACAACGTGAGGATCGCCCTCGACATCGCCCGCATCTGCCGGGACATGCTCGGCGCGAACGGGGTGACCCACGAGTACCCTGTCGGGCGCCACATGCTCAACCTCGAGTCGGTGATCACCTACGAGGGGACCCACGACATCCACACGCTGATCCTCGGGCAGAGCGTCACGGGGATCGCGGCCTACTCCTGAGCCCCCCCGGGCCCCGGAGCGGGGGGGAGGGGGGCACCGACCCCCTCTCTCCCCGAAAGTCCCTCAGGTGTGAGCCGATCCGACCGAAGGATGAGACGAGGACTCCGTCCCGGATTCCGCGGCTCGTCGCCGCCTCTGGACGTGGTGTCCCCGGATTGGGGTGAACAGCGTGATCCACGAGGAACTCGATCGGCTCGGTCAATGCTCCCGGGAGCGCTTCGAGGCGCGCCATCGCCTCCGGAGCTTCGGGCAGTTCCTGGAGCACTTCCACGCGAGTCCCTACCTCTACCTCCGCAACTCCGCCCGCTACCTTGTCGACATGATGGACTTCTTCGGCACCGAGGAGGTCGATCGCATCGGCATGGTGGATCGTCGGTACAAGGTCTTCGATCTCGCGTTCGACCGCCCGTTCGACGGACTCGTCGGGCAGGAGCGGGTCCAGAACGCGATCTACCGTCAGCTCTACCAGTTCGCCCAGCGAGGGCAGTCCGACAAGCTGCTCTTCCTGCACGGCCCGAGCGGCTCCTCGAAGTCGACGACGGTGGAGGCGCTGATCCGCGGGTGCGAGAACTACAGCACCACCGACGAGGGCGCGCTCTATCGCTTCAACTGGATGTTCCCGGTACGCACCGACGATGCGACCTCCATCGGCTTCGACACCCGGCGGAAGACGGAGTCCCTCGACACCTACGCCTTCCTCGGGCCGGAGGAGCTCGGGGCCCGGATCCAGTGCGAGCTCAAGGACTCGCCCCTCTTCCTGATCCCGCATCAGGAGCGGACTCCCCTGATCGAGCGGGTCCTCGACGAGCATCCGGAGCTGAGGGATCGCCCGGGGCTGAACTACCGCTGGCTGATCGAGGGGCGACTCAGTCCGAAGAACAAGGCGATCTACGAGGCGCTCCTCTCCGCCTACCAGGGGGACCTCGGCCAGGTGATGCGCCACGTGCAGGTGGAGCGGTTCTTCCACTCCAAGCGGTATCGTCAGTCGGCGGTCTCGATCGAGCCCCAGGGGAACATCGATGCCGGCGCCCGCCCGCTCCAGTACGAGCCGTTCTCCCAGGTGCCCTCGGTCCTGAGGAACGTGACGCTCATCGAGGCGGTCGGGGACCTCGTCGACGCGAACAAGGGGATCGTCGAGTACTCCGACTTCCTCAAGCGCCCGATGGAGGCGAACAAGTACCTCCTGACGACCTCCGAGAAGGGCACGATCAGTCTCCAGGGCTACATCGCCTACCTCGACCTCGTGATGTTCGCGACCGCGAATGAGAAGCCGCTCGCCCTCTTCAAGCGAAACCCGGACTTCTCGAGCTTCAAGGGACGCTTCGCGCTGATCCATGTCCCTTACCTCCTGCAGTACTCACGGGAGGAGGAGCTTTATGGCCGGCACATCGATCTCTACGCCCGGGGTCGTCACGTGGCGCCGCACACGGCGATGGTCGCCGCCCTCTGGGCGGTCCTGAGCCGTCTTCGTCGTCCGAGCCCGAAGAACCATCCCCCCGAGCTCTCGCCGATCGTGGCCCGGCTCACGCCGCTGCAGAAGGCGATGCTCTACGACCACGGGGAGCTCCCCCTGGGTCTGCGCGACGGGGAGCGGAAGCTGCTGAAGGGCTCGATCCGCGCCCTGCGTGACGAGCACAACGAGGCCGAGGGGGAGTTCGAGGGGATCTACGGCGCGGAGTACGAGGGGCGTCGCGGTGCTTCGCCTCGCGAGATGATGACCCTCCTCGCGGACGCGGCGGAGAACCGCAGCTACGACTGCCTCGTGCCGATGGCGGTGCTGGACGAACTGGAGAAGCTGGTCCGGGACGTCTCGGTCTACGAGTTCCTCCGGGTCCCGGTCGACAACGGATACAACGACTGCTTCCGCTTCATCGAGGATGTGAAGGAGCACTACCTCCGCGTCGTGCAGCAGGAGGTCTTCGACAGCATCGGGCTCGTCGACGAGGAAGAGTACGAGCGCGTCTTCCAAGAGTACTTCCATCACGTGAAGGCGTTCGACCTCGGGGAGAAGCTCTTCGTGGCGTCCCGCGGGGAGTACGTGCACCCCTCGGAGGACCTGATGCAGCGCATCGAGGGGCTGCTGGAGCTGCGCGAGGACGTGAACGCGTTCCGCTCCAGCCTGATGACGAAGATCGCGGCCTACTCGATCGATCATCCCGACGAGTCGATCAACTACGCGGTTCTCTTCCCGGACATCTACGGTCTGCTCAAGCAGAGCTTCTATCGAGAGCGGGATCGCGCGCTGCGGGTGATCGAGCAGAACATCCTCAAGTACTTCACCGACGAGAAGGAGTTCCTCGACTCCCGCGAGCGGCAGGAGGTCGAGAAGGCGCTCGAGTCGATGTCGTCGAAGTACGGCTACTGCCGCAACTGCGCCCGCGATGTGATCGCGTTCGTCCTGCGCAACCGCTGATCTCCGGCGGCGCGGCGGCCTCAGCCGCGCGGGCGGAACGGCGGGGTGGTCTCCGAGGCCTTCGTGAGCCACCGTCGGACGAGCCCCGGCCCCCGAGGGGTGGCCTCCTCCGTCTCCCCGCTCCAGTCGCCGATCTCCTTCCGGACCCGGCGCAGGACCCGATCCGCCGCGATCCCCTCGGCCTCCGCGTGGTAGCTCAGGAGCACCCGATGCCGGAGGGCGGGGGTGACCACCGCCTCGTAGTCCGCGGGCTCCACCCGATCCCGACCCGCGAGGACCGCCGTCGCCCGAGCCGCTCCGAGGATCGCCTGGACCCCCCGGGGGCCGGCTCCCCACGAGAGGTACTCCCGCGCGCTCTCCGGCGCGCTTCCCTCCTCGGGCCGGGTCGCCCGGGCGAGTCGGACCGCGCGATCGGTGATCGCCTCGGGGATCTCCACCTTGCCCGGGAGAGCGAGGAGGGCGGTGACCTCAGCCCGGCTCAGGAGCGGCGCGAGCGGCTCCTCGGCCCGGGCGGTCGTCATCGCGACGACCTCGAACTCGGTCTCCGTCTCCGGATAGTCGATGAGGATCTGGAAGAGGAAGCGGTCGAGCTGCGTCACGGGGAGGGGGTAGGTCCCCTCCTGCTCGATCGGGTTCTGGGTGGCGAGAACGAAGAAGGGCGGGGGGAGACGGTGGCTACGGCCCATCGTCGTCACCTGACCCTCCTCCATCGCCTCGAGGAGGGCGGCCTGGGTCTTGGGCGGGGTCCGGTTGATCTCGTCCGCGAGGAGGAGGTTGGTGAAGAGAGGCCCGGCGCGGAAGCGGAACTCCCGGCTCTGGGTCGCCTCGTCCTGAACGAGGATCGAGGTCCCGCTGATGTCGGAGGGCATCAGGTCGGGGGTGAACTGGATCCGGGCGAAGTCCAGATCGAGGAGCTCCGAGAGGGAGCGGACGAGGAGAGTCTTCGCCAGCCCGGGAACGCCGACGACGAGGGCGTGCCCGCCCGCCACGAAACAGGTGAGCAGCTGCTCGACCGTATGCTCCTGACCGAGGACCCGCTCCCCGAGGCCGCAGCGAAGGCGCTCGGCGATCTCGGGCATCCGCCGCAGGAGGTCACGCTCTTCCGGTGTGATCGGTTTCGTCATCGGGCTTCTCCTCGCGCAGGGGCTCGGCGTCCCCTTCTCCTAGGATCGGTGCTCCGGCCGGTTCGGATCCAGTCATCTCGGCGGATCAGGACCCATCTGGGGCGGGATCAGGGCCCACCTGGGGCGGGGGGCGGATCCACCGCCTCTCCCTTGGCGACCGCCCAGAGCTCGTCGAGACGGGCGAGCGTCGGATTCTCCTCCGCCCGCACCCGCTCCTCGATCCGCTGGAATCGTTCGGTGAAGCGATCGAGGGCACCGCGGAGGGCCTGCTCCCCGTCGACCCCCTGGTGGCGGCAGAGGGAGGTGATGGCGAAGAGGAGGTCTCCGATCTCCGCCTCGACCCGGGTCTGCCCCTCCTCCGCGATGGCCCGCCGGACCTCCCGCAGCTCCTCGGCGATCTTCTCGAGGGGGCCATCCGCGTCGGGCCAGTCGAAGCCGATCTCCGCGGCCATGGCTCCGACCCGCTCGCCCCGGGAGAGCGCGGGGAGGGAGGCGGGCAGGGGACGGATCGCGCTCCCGGGCCCGGTCTCTCCCTTCTCCTCCTGCTTGATCGCCTCCCAGTTCCTTCGGACCGCGTCGGCGTCATCGGCGACGACGCTCCCGAAGACATGCGGGTGTCGACGGACGAGCTTCTCCGAGATCTGGTCCGCGATCTCCGAGAGGGTGAAGCGACCTTCCTCCTCCGCGATGCGCGCCTGCAGGAAGATGTTCATGAGCAGGTCCCCGAGCTCGCCGCAGAGGGCCCCCGGGTCGGGGTCGTCGATCGCCTCTGCGGCCTCATGCGCCTCTTCCAGCAGGAACGGTCGAAGCGAGGCGGGTGTCTGCTCCAGGTCCCAGGGGCAACCACCGGGGGAGCGAAGGCGATCAACGATCCCCTTCAGGTGGGTGAGGGAGCAGGCCGGGCGGGTGTCCGGCTCGATCCCGTCGCGGGCGGCATCGCCTGCCGCCGGCTCGCTGGGGGAAGGGGGTGGGGACACCGGGACTCCTCTCGTGGAGCGGAGGATAGCCTTCCCGTCGGAGGGGGACCAGAGCAGGAGGCGCGGGATCTTCCCCGGACTTGCGCCGTGACGTCCCTGCAGTCCGTCCAGGGGAGTCCGCGCGTCCGAATTCGGGCGACTCCCCGCCACAGCGGAGCGGGGGAGAGGGTCATGCGAAGGGCTTCTCGGGTGAGGAGGTCTGCGCTCGGCGGTGGGAACAAGGCTTGCTCCCTCGGGTTTGGTCGCGCACGGGTCGGCACCCCCGGTTCGGTGCCCTTCACGCGACGGTGTCCGGCGGGACATCTGGAAAGGGGGGTCACTTCCTCACTCGGCGCTTCCTGCTGCGCGGATCACTCCCAGGGCCCGGCGCTCCGAGCTGCTCGGTCGCCGCGGGTCACTTCGGGAGGAGGAGGCGGGGCTCGCGAGGAGGTTGGGAGGGTGGTTCGGGGACCCCAGGGTCTTGCCGACCTCCGCCGAGTCCCATGGGGGGGCTCCATGCTTGCGGAGGAACACGAAAAACCAGTGGGATCGCTCGCCAGCACATCGGGAGAGCCGGGTGACCCGACCACCGCTCCATGCTCTGACGGAGGCCCTGTGCGCCTCGACTCGATCGGCGTCCCCAAGGTGACGTCCCCAAGGTGCCGTCACCCGCGGAGACCCGCTCGGCTTTCCTCCGGCTCTCGGAAGGGCGAGGGAGAGTCGGCCGGGGACGGGTCGGAGGGCGTGCAGGGGAGGGGGAGGGGAGCTCGGATCTCGCCCCGCCTCCGGCCGGCCCGGTACTCCCGCCGGCCTAGTACTCCCGATCGATGCGGAGGGAGCTCTCCCGGAGCTTGGGCCCGACCCGATCGACGAGGTGCAGCAACCCGCCGTCACTTTGGTAGAGATAGAGGTGCCGCTTCGGATTGTCGGGGTCGCTCGTCACGGCCCGGAGGCGACCGAAGGAGGCGGGGACATATCCGATGTCCACACGGGACCAGCCGGCCTCCTTCCGGCTCCCCTTGGCATCCGGGTCGCGGGGGATCGTCTCGAAAGACCTGCGGATCTCCTCGTTCACCGTGACGAAGCGATCGGTCCCTGCTGCATCGCGCAGGTGCAGCACGGCGGGGATTCCCGAGGCGCCGACGACTTCCCCGAACTCCTCAGGGATGAAGGTCCGGAGCAGCTGCGTCTTCCAGGGGCTTCCCCCATCCCGCGCCCGCTCCTCGATCTCCTTCCGCCGCAGGTCTCTCCCCTCCTTGTCGAGGGGGCTCCGGAGGATCTGAACATTCTGCACCGCGCGGCGCCCCGCCTGGGTCTCGACGATCTGCAGGTCTCCCAGCGAGCTCTCGAAGCAGAAGAGGAAGCGTTGGTTCCGCGAGGAGGTCGTGACGAGGCGCCCGAGCCAGCGAGGCAGGACGCCTTCGCGGACCTCGGTCCACGAAGAGGGCTCTCGGCGCGCCGGGCTTCGCGTCCCCGCGAGGGCGTCCCCCGGCTGCGGCCCACGGAAGTGCGTGCCGTCGGAGCGAGAGGGATCGCTGGAGGAGCGGGCGTGGCGACGGACCTCCGGATCGAACCCGGTGGCGTTCCAGCGGATCACCCGGAGATCCCCGTCCTCGGCCTCGAAGATGAGGTGCACGCCACCCTCCCGGCGATTGCCGTGTGCTCCCACGACCGATCCGAAGTGAGGGGGGATGTTTGCGGCGTGGATCTCGGTCCAGCCCTCTTCGGAGGTGCGCTTCGTCCCGATCTTCGGGGCGCCCGCATCCTCGGGGAGTCGCGTCACGACGAGGGCTTCGAGCCGGAGGGTGTTTCCGGTCTTCTCGAGGAGGCGGAGCTCACGGTCCGAGTTCCGGAAGAGGAGCGAGATCGCCTCGGACTGCTGGGTCACGGCGAAGAGCTCGCCGAACCGATTCGGGACGCTGCCGAGCGGAGTCTCGGCCCAATCCGCGGTCTCCTCCTCCGGCGACCCGGACGACTCGATGGAGGCGGCCGCTCCGGACGCACCGATCGCTCCGGCGAAGAGGCCGGGGAGGAGGCTCAGGTGGAGGCCCAAGGGGAGGCTGAGGAGCAGCCCCGCGCGGAGCAGGGGCCGAGAACGGCGGTGGAACGGGTGGGATCGCTGAGGAACCATGGGTCTCCTTCGGGTCGAAGACGGCAGGAGTGTCTCGCGAAGAGAGCCGCACGGTGTCGGAATCCGCGGCTCGGCTTGGCCCGCTCCGGGCGCTCCACTATAAAGGCACCGCCCCGGAGGGACACGCCCCTCCCCGGGTCGGATTTGCGGTCAGAGGGTTCCTGGAGGACGCGGCCGTGGACGGTCGATTCATGTGGATCGGCCCATCCCGGGCCTGAACCGCCTCTGGCGGCCGATGGCCGCAGAGCCTGCCCGGTCGCCGCAGCGTCGTGTGTTCAAGGAGGAGAACGGGTGCAGACCTTCAAGCGCGAGCTCGCAGCCGCGATCGCAGCGGTGGCGGATGTTCCTCCGGAGACGCTGGAGGGGCTCTTCTCCTCGCCGCCGGATCGTTCCCTCGGGGACCTCGCGCTACCCTGCTTCCCGCTCGCGAAGCTGCGGAAGACCGCCCCGCCGCAGATCGCGGCAGAGCTCGCGGAGGCGGATCTCGGCGTGCCCTGGGTCAAGGAGGTCCGGGCCACCGGCCCGTACCTGAACTTCCGCTTCGATCGGGGGCGCTTCTCCACGGCTGCGCTCGCGGAGCTGCGAGCCGCGGGCGAGGAGTATGGTCGGAGCGAGACCGGGCGAGAGCGAACCGTCGTCATCGACTACTCCTCCCCGAACATCGCCAAGCACCTCGCGGTGCATCATCTCCGCTCGACGATGCTCGGACAGGCCATGGCGAACCTGTTTCGGGCGGCGGGCTACAGGGTTGTCGGGGTCAACCATCTGGGAGACTGGGGGACGAGCTTCGGGAAGCTCCTCTGCGCCATGGAGCACTTCGGCGAGGCGGAGGGCCTCACCGCTCGGCCCCTCGCCGAGCGCGATGATCCGATCGCAACCCTGAACTCTCTCTACACGAGATTCCACGCGGAGATGGAGACGCGCCCCGAACTGGAGGAGGAGGCGCGGGAGTGGTTCCGACGTCTCGAGACAGGAGACCCCCTCGCGCGCGCGCGCTGGCGGGAGATTCGAGACCTGAGCCTCGCCCGCTTCCAGCGTCTCTACGATCGCCTGGGTGTCTCCTTCGACGAGGTGATCGGGGAGAGCGCCTTCGAGGAGCGAATGGGGACTGTGGTGGAAGAGCTCGAGGCGTCGGGGCTCCTCGAGGAGAGCGAGGACGCCCAGGTCGTCTCGGTGGGGGAGGATGTCCCGCCGTTCCTCGTCCGCAAGAAGGATGGGACCACCCTCTACGGCACCCGCGATCTCGCCGCGGTCCAGCAGCGCTGGGAGACATGGCACTTCGACCGATGCCTCTATGTCGTCGACGCGGGGCAGGGTCTCCACTTCCGCCAACTCTTCACGGTCGTCGAGAAGCTCGGGTGGCCGTGCGCCGACCGGCTGGAGCACTCCGCCTTCGGTGTCATGCGGATGCCGGTGGACGGAGGCTGGGCGAAGGGGCGGACGCGGGACGGCCGAGTGGTCCTCCTGGAGGAGGTCCTCGATCACGCCGTCGAGTGCGCCCGTCGCGCGATGGAGGAGAAGGGGGCGGAGGTGGACGACCCGGAGGCGACCGCGGAGGCGGTCGGGGTCGGCGCCGTGATCTTCAGCGACATGAAGGCCCGGCGGGGCAAGGATGTGAACTTCGACCTCGACAAGATCGTCAGCTTCGAGGGGGAGACGGGGCCCTACCTGCAGTACACCCATGTCCGCTTCTGCGGGATCCTCCGCAAGGCGGCGGGCTACAGCGTCTCCGAAGCGACGGGGCAGCACCTGGATGGTGAGGCGGACCTCGCCCTCCTGCAGGAGGTCCTGCTCTTTCCGGAGGTGGTGGCCCGCGCGGCGGAGGAGGCGGAGCCCTCCATCGTGGGGCAGTACCTGCTCGGTCTCGCCTCGAGCTTCAACGCGTACTACGCCCAGCACCGTGTTCTGGATGATGACCCTGCGGCGCGAGGACGGACCACCGATCGCCTCGCCCTCGTCGATCGGCTCCGGGTCACCTTCCGCAACGGGCTCCGGTGGCTCGGCATCGCCCCGCTCGAACGGATGTGATGCGGCGTCGGGATCGAAGCTCCGCGTCTCGCCCCCTGCGAGGAGCGCGGAACCCCGTTCGATCCTCCCGCCCCTCGCACGGTCGGTCTCCCGTGCGGTTTCGTCGAAGAGTCCTCGTCTCAAGTCTCATCCTCCTCACCTTCCTTGCACTCCACTGGCTTCTCCTCGGCGGGGCGCCGCTCCCGCTGCCGGGGGACCTGGTTCCGAGCGGTGGTCGACTCTGGGTGGTGGACCTGCGCCCCGGGGTGATCCCGGCGCTGGACGAGGCGATCCGCGCGGGCCTCGAGGAGCTCCCGCGGCTCGCGGAGCTTGAGGGGATCTCCTTCCCGGCAGCCCGTCTTCTTCCGCGAGTGCTGCGCGGGTCCGGGCCTTGGCGCGTCGCCCATTGGAGGGATGAGGCGGGTGGGTGGATCTGGATGCTGGGCGCCGAGGGCTCGGCCCGGCCGCGAAGGTGGCTCCTGCCGCGCCTCGTGGATCGCGTGGGGACGGCGGGGGACCGGGCGTCCGTGGGAGTGGTCGGCGGGGTCCTCGTGCTGGCGAGCTCGGAGAGTCTCCTGCAGGGGGTCCGCTCCGGCTTGGGTGACGCTCGGCGGGTCCCGGTCGGGCGTGAGGCGATCGTCGTCGGCGTCGACTCCGAGGGCGAAGCAGGTGCCGCGACCTGGTGGGTCTACCCCGAGGGCTCCTCGGTGTTCATCGAGGAGAAGAGGACGGGGGGGCCGCCTGCGATGCTGCCCGGTGGACGGCCCATTGAAGGACCCAGAGAGGGAAACGGTGAATCGTTGAGTGGGCTGTTCAGCGGGCCGTTGGATGGGCTGGGGATCGATCTCGAGGGGCGCGAGGTCACCGCCGAAGGCACGACCCGGAGCCGCGTGGTCGGCCTCCGCGAGGCGCTCGACGAGTGGTCTCGGAGCTTGCGTCGCTTCCAGGGCTAGCGCGCCCCAGGTCCACCCCGTCCCACGTCCCCCCCAGATCCACCCCTGTCCACCTTCGGCTCGCCGAAGGGTCGCAGCGAGCTCAGATCAGCTCGAGGAGCTGGAGGTTCACCCAGGCGAGCCGCCCATAGAGCCGGATCGAGTTCGTGGGGGGAGCCCCGTCGAAGATCCAGTTCCACGACTCGTCCTGGAGGTAGGCGTCCGACTCCCGCTCCGCGGCAAGGTCGGCGACGAGCGCCTGCCACGCCTCCGCCACCTCCGGCGGCGGTGGAGAGGTCGCATCCGCCTCGAGGGAGAGGATCACCTCGGCGGAGAGGGCGACGCACCGCTTCATGAAGGTCACCAGCTTCTCTTCGGAGATCACGCGCATCGGCTCCACCTTCCCAGACTTCGGTCTCATACCTCGCCCGC
>JAFMMO010000157.1 GCA_017859655.1 Pseudomonadota bacterium
AGGGGGCGGGTCGCCGCCCGGGCCTCCCCGAGCTCCGACACCTCGAGCGACGCGGCGCGGTCGATGTCGATGATCCTCGGGGCGTTGCGATCCGCGACGCGGACCCGGCCCAGTCGCGCTTCGATCTCCCGCAGCCGCTGCCGGAGCTCCGCCGCCTCCAGCTCGCTCGCGATGAGGAGCGCCTGGTTGTGGAAGTCCGGGGTCTCCGGCGCGCCGACGGGCGGGGCGAGGACGACGCAGCTCTCCCGGAGCTCCCCGAACTTCTCACGAAGCGCGGCGCGGGCGCGGGGGAGGGCGGCCTCGGGGGTGATGTTCGAGCCCAGGATCAGGAGATGGACCCTCAAGGGGTGGTCTCCTCCCGACGGCGGTGGATCCGCAGGCCCACCGACCGGGCGTGGCGGAGCGCGCCCGGCTTCTCGACTCGCAGCTCGACCGCCCGGGCGCGCGGCTCCTCGAGCACGAGGGCGGCGACCCGCTCGGCGAGGGTCTCCAGCAGGAAGAAGCTCGAGCCCTCTACGAAGGCGATGACCCGCTTCGCCACGGTCTTGTAGTCGAGGGCGTCCTCGATGGCGTCGGAGGCCGCGGCCGCGGAGATGTCGGTCTCGATCCGGAAGTTCATCCGGACCTCCTGCCGGGCGTTCCGCTCGAAGTCGAAGATCCCGATGATCGCGCGCACCGACAGGTCGTGGATCTCGACGAGGTCGGGAGGAGATTCCGCACCGCTCACAGCAGGTGCCTCCCCCCGTCGACCGGCAGCACCGCGCCGGTGGTGTAGCCCGCTCCGTCGATGAAGAAGCAGCAGGCCTCGACGACATCCGCCACGCGTCCCGGGCGGTCGATCGGCAGGCCTTCGGCGCGGCGGTCGAGGTCCTCCTCCGTCTCCGAGGGGCCCTCCTCCCGCGCGGCGGGGAGGACCGCGCCGGGGGCGACCCCGTTCACGGTGATCCGGGGACCGAGGGCGACGGCCAGGTTGCGCAGCATCGAGTGCAGCCCCGACTTGGCGATGGAGTACGGCAGGACGGAGGGGTCCGGGATGCTCGAGCGCCAGTCGAGGAGGCAGACGATCCGCCCCTCCCCGCCCTCGGCCTCGAGGCCCGCCGCGAACGCGCGGGAGAGGGCGAGGGGGGACTCCACATGGATGGCGAGGTCGCGACGGACCTGCTCCGGCGTCGATCCGGCGAGGTCGATCGGCTCGTAGCGGGAGGCGTTGTGGATCAGCACCCGGGGGACGCCGAGGGTCTCGCGGACCTCCGCCAGCAGCGGCGCGGCCTGGGATGGATCGGCGAGATCGGCGGCGAAGGCCCGGGCCCGCCCTCCTCCCTCCACGATCGAGTCGACGAGGGCGGCGGCCTCCGCGGTGGAGCGACGGTGATGGACCGCGATCGCCATGCCGCGGGCGGAGAGGGCCGCGGCGAGGGCCGCGCCGATCCTGCGAGAGGCTCCCGTGATCAGGGCCACGCGGCCGGAGAGGTGATGGGCCATCGGGGGGACTCTACCCTTCGAGCGGTGAGTGGGGGTTCCCCGCCCATATTGGGGGCTCGGACGCCCCGAATCCAGCGAAGCCCGCCGCCGCTCTCCTTGACCTCCCGTCTCCCCCTCTGAGAATGGGCCCACAGAAGCGGTGCAGAGAAGCCCGCCGCGCGGTGGGGGAGGAGAGGGAGGGAGAACCGATGCCGAAGGTCCTCGAGTACAACGCGACCCTGGCCGGGCGGGATGATCTCACCGACGCCCTCGGCATCTTCCGGGTGGTGCCCGACGAGCCGTTCCCGACGGAGGGCCCCTGGTTCGTTCCGGGACAGTACATGGTCCTCGGCCTGAACAACGAGGAGGAGCCGGAGCTCGCCGGGGTGCAGCGACCGATGTCGATCGCCTCCGCGCCGGAAGACCCCTCGCACGTGGAGTTCTACATCCGCTTCGTCTCCCAGCCCGCCTCCAGGAATCCCTTCACCCACCAGCTCTGGAAGCGTCAGGAGGGGGATCGGATCTTCATCCGTCCGAAGGCGAAGGGGCACTTCACGGTCGAGCACGCGGTCGGCCCCGACGACTCCCGTCGGAAAGTCTTCGTCTCCGCGGGGACAGGGCTCGCCCCCTTCGTCTCCATCGTCCGCAGCGCTCGCAACCGCGCTCCCGGGCGTGACCTCGGCGAGTTCGTGATCCTCCACGGCGCGAGCTACGATGCCGACCTCGGCTACCGCGAGGAGCTGGAGCGCCTCGCCCGGGAGGAGGGGCTCCACTACGTGCCCACCGTGAGTCGGGCGGCGCAGTGCGAGGGGTGGTCCGGAGCGCAGGGGCGGGCGGAGGACCAGTTCCGCGCCGACCGCATCGACGAGTTCGAGCAGCGGGCGGGGTTCGCGCCGGGAGAGCTGCGCCCCGACCGCGCGGTCCTCTTCGTCTGCGGCCTGCAGGGGACGATCGGCGCGTCGATCGAGCGACTCCTCGGGCGCGGCTTCGTGCCGGATGAGAAGAAGCTCCGTCGCGCCCTGGAGGTGCCCGAGGAGACCCCCGCCTCGATCTACTTCGAGCAGTACGACAGCGACCCCGTGATCGATCTCACCGACGAGGGGAAGGTCGCCGCGCTCCGCGACACCCTGCATGGGGCGCTCGGCCTCTAGTCGGCGGGCTTCGGAGGCTGTCCCCCCTCCACCGGCCCGGGGCCGGGTGATTCGTGGGACGATCCCCGCCCGTGGGGTGTGCTCGCCATCATCGCGTCCGGAAGCCCGGTCTCCTGCGCCCGGCTCCCCCTCGAACGACACTCTGGAAGGACCGCCCCTTGAACCGTGGACCCGCCTCCCCCGGCCGATCCCGCCGCCCCGCCGCCTTCGAGCTCCCGGTCCTCGTGCGGATCCGGGAGGGGGACCATCGCGCCGAGCTGCGCTATGACGGCGTGGAGCCCCTCACCATCGGTCGCTCGGATGACTGCACGATTCCCCTCGCCACCGGGCGGGCCTCCCGCCTGCACGCGCAGATCCTCGGGGAGTCCGGTCGCTTCACCCTGATCGACTGCGACTCCTCGAACGGGACCCGGGTCGCGGGGGAGTCGATCACCCGGCACAGCCTGCAGGCCGGGGATGTCATTGAGATCGGCGAGGCGCGCATCACCTTCGGGGAGAAGCCGAGGGTGGAGCCCGCTCCCGCACCGGTCCGCGCCGGAGGTGCGCGGCGTCCCGTCGCCGAGCGGGAGCCGGCGCCGGAGCGCGCGCCCCTCGTGCGCCAGCGGAGCTCCTTCGGGATGATCGAGCTCCTCCTCGCCGTCCTCCTCTTCCTGCTCCTCGCCCTCGTCGCTCAGGAGTATCGGCGCGCTCCGGCGACCTCGACTCCCTCCACCACCACCGCCGCGACCCCCGAGGTCCCGACCCCGGGCACGACCGGCTTCGACTTCGGCGGACGCTCCTTCCTCGACCGTGAGGCGAGCGAGTCCCTCGATCGGGTGGAGGACCTCGTCGTCGGCGGCGCGGCCCGCTACGACATCATCCCCGACCTGCGCGCGCTCGAGGGGGAGTACTCCGACACCGAGACCGGTCGTCGGAGCGGACGCCTCGCCCGCCTCCTCGAGTCGCTCCGCGACTCGGAGCGCTCGAGCCGGAACACCATCGCCGAAGGGGCCCTCGCGAAGTGGCTCGCGGAGGAGCGGTACGGGGAGGCCCTCGTCGCGACGCGCTTCCTCGAGGCGCTCGAGCTCGATGTCCTCGAGCGGGCGGGCTGGCGCGAGCGGGGTGAGGAGATCCGCGCGGTCGCCGACCTCCGGCTGCGCGCCTTCGAGGACACCCTCGGCTCGCTCCTCGAGGCGGGGCTCGGCGGGGAGGCGCTCCGCACCCTCGTCGGCGCCCGCGACCGCTTCTCCGGGCTCCCCGCCTACGAGGAGGCGCTCACTCGCTATGTCGAGCTCGGGCTCGGCGAAGTGCCCCAGGTCGCGCGCGGGCGGGCGATCCCTCCGGAGTTCATCGAGCTCGACGGCCGGGCATTGCGCGCCTTCGAGGAGTGCCGCTTCCGCGATCTCCCCCCGATCCTCCACCGCGCCCTCGGACTCGATCTGCCGTCGGATGTCCGGGTCCGGGTGCTCGAGGAGCTCGTCGAGGCGAGCTACCTGCAGGTCCTCTGGAGGGAGCTCGTCGAGGGGGTCGCGGGCGCGTCCGTCGAGGTCGCCCTCCCCGGCGGGGCCCGGGGGAAGCTGCTGCGCGTCACCGAGGAGGGAGTGGAGATCGAGCGGAGCATCGAGGGAGGCTCGGCGCGCGCGGTGGAGACCTGGCGCGACCTCGCCCCCGCCACCCGCACCGCGATCTTCCGGGCCGCCCCCCTCGGGCGGGATGGTCTGCTCGGCCTCGCCTTCCTCGCCCGCCGGGCGGGGGACCCGGGCACCTTCGAGGAGACGATCTTCCGCCTGCACCGTCGCGGGAGCGAGGGGGCGGAGCTCGCCGCCGCGGTCTACGCCCGCCACCGCGGGGAGGCTCTCCCGGAGGAGGGCTATGTGGAGCACCGCGGGCGGTTGATGACCGGCCCCGAGCGGACAGCGGAGATCGCCCGGGAGAAGGAGCTGAAGGAGCAGGAGCGCGAGGCGATCGCCCGCATGCGCCGGATGGAGAAGGCGGAGAAGGTCGAGGAGGTCATCGAGTGGGTCCACCTCCTGCGCGAGCAGGGGGAGTTCTCCCTCGCCACCCGTGTCCTCCGGGAGCTCGTCGCGAAGACCGACGAGGCGATGGGCGCGGAGGCGCGTCGCCTCCTCCTCGAGCCGCTCCTCGCCTCGGTCCCCCTGCGGGAGAGCGGCGACCCCGAGCGACGGATCGACTTCTTCATCCTCGGGGATGGCTACCTCGGCGAGGACGACCATCAGGAGGCGTTCCTCGCGGCGGCCCGCTCCTGCGAGAGCATCCTCTTCAAGCGCGACCCCTACCGGGAGTACGCCTCGTACTTCAACGTCACCGCCGTGCACCTGCAGTCCCAGGACGAGGGGGTGGACCGGGAGCCGGGGGGAGTCGAGAAGGACACCGCCTGCGATGCCCAGGTGCGGTGGGATGTCATCACCTGCAACCCCGAGAAGGTCTTCAGCCACCTCCGCAAGTTCCCCGAGGCGATGGCGCGCGACCACCAGGGGATCGTCATCGCGAACGACTTCGCGGGGGTCATGACGGGGGGCGGGGGGGTCGTCTCCCTCTCCAAGGCGGGGCTCGGCGTCGTGCACCACGAGGTGGGGCACTCCTTCGGCGGGCTCCGCGACGAGTATGACTCGGAGCCGGGGAACGATCCGGAGAAGGCGCCTCCTCCCGGTCGTCAGGGGAACCTCCCGGTGCGGGAGCTGCGCCCCAACCTGATGGAGGGCTCCGACCGCGAGGCGGTCCTCCGCGACGCCTACTGGAAGTACTGGATCGACGCCGGGGAGAGCGCCTGGTGGAACAAGTCGAAGGTCTCCGTCTTCGAGGGGGGGGACCGCCGCCCCTTCGAGGTCTGGCGCCCCCAGGCGGGCTGCATGATGCGCGACAACACCGCGTTCTGCGTCGTCTGCATGGAGGTGATGGTGAAGCAGATCTACCGGCGGGTGCGGCCCATCGATGTGCTGGAACCCGCCGCCGGGGATGTCGTCATCGGCGCGAAGGAGGAGACCGTCTTTCAGGTCACCCCGATGCAGCCCTTCTCCCACGACCTCGAGGTGGAGTGGCGCCTCGTGCCCCTCGGCCGCACCGACCCGCGCCGCCCCGAGGCGACCGGCCTCACCGGGGTCTCGGAGGGGCAGGGGGATGTGTACACCCGGATCGCCCAGCGGATCGACCTCGACGGCCGCAAGATTCACGGCGCGCAGCTCCGCGCCAAGGACATGGAGCCCGGCTTCTACCGCCTGAAGGTCGAGGTCCGCGACCCGACCCCCTGGGTCATCGATGACCCCGACGAGCTCCTCGTCGACCGCGCGGACTGGCTCATCGAGGTGAAGGGGGAGTGAGGCGGGAGGAGCGAGCCGCTGCGCCGCTTCGCACCGACCGGCCGCGCGCCCCGGACACGAAGAGACCCCCCGGACACGAAGAGACCGCCCGGACACGAAGAGACCGCGGAGAGGTGCGAGGCACTCCTCCGCGGTCTCTTCATTCGCGGTCTCTTCATTCCCGTGCGCCGGCTGAGGTGCGCGTCGGGGTCACCCCCGGGCGGGCGTCAGCTCCAGGCGGTCAGGCGACGGGTCCCCTTGCGGCGACGCGCGTTGATCTGCTTGCGTCCCGCCTTGGTCTTCATGCGCGCGCGGAAGCCCTGCTTCTTGCGCTTCACGCCGGACTTGCGGATCTTGACCTTCATCGTCGTCTCTCCCGGTCCTCTGTCGTCGACAGTCTTCGCCTTCGGGGTCCCCCCAGCCCGCAGCGGGCTCGGGGACGACCGCGCTCCACCCCGAAGGGGAGCGAGCGGCGGAATCCTTGAAGTGCAGCCCCAGAAGTTAGCGAACCCCGCCCTCCGCGACAACCCATCGGCGGGAATCTGGCGGGATCCGCCTCAGAACGGCGATTGGGGCCGGATGTCCCGGCTCCCTGCGATCGCCGACGAGCCCCGATCCGCCCGCGCGCACCCCTTCAGCGACGCCCCTCCTCGGGGGGGCAGAGGGGGTGTCCCGGCTCCCAGCACTCCCCGTACTTGAGGCCGGTGCCGGTGGAGAGGAGGAGGACATGCTCCGACCGCTCGATGGCGCCGCTCGCGAGGAGGCGCGCGAGGGCGGCGACGAGGGCGCCTCCCTCCGGGGCGGAGAAGATCCCCTCCCGACGGGCGATCCGGTCACTCCCCTCGACCAGCTCCCCATCCTCGATCGCGAGTCCTCCCCCGCCGCTCTCCCGGACCGCGCGGAGGATCCAGCGGTGCGCGACCGGGGTCGGCACCCGCAGACCGGAGGCGACGGTGTGAGGGGCGTCCGGGACCCGCGCCTCGTCCTCTCGCGCGACGAGAGCATTGACGATAGGGGCGCAGCCGGCGGCCTGGATCGCGTAGAGGCGGGGGAGAGGGCGGTCGGCGGGGAGGAGCCCGATCGTCCGCATCTCATCGAACGCCTTCGCGAGGCCGAGGAGTCCCGTGCCGCCGCCGGTGGGGTAGAGGATCGCATCGGGGAGCTCCCCCCCGAGCTGCTCCGCGAGCTCGAGCCCCATCGTCTTCTTCCCCTCGAGACGCCACGGCTCCTTCAGGGTGGAGAGGTCGGTCCACGCCCCGGCTCCGTCCTCATCGCGCGCCCGCTTCCCGGCGAGGAAGCGACCGCAGTCCGCGATCGTCCCCTCGACAAAGTGGACCGTCGCGCCGTGGACCTCCCCCTCGAGGCGGTGGGAGCGCGGAACATCGGTGGGGAGGGCGAGGACGACCGGGATCCCCGCCCGCGCGCCGTAGGCGGCGAGGGCGCCGCCGGCGTTCCCCGCGCTGGGAGCGCAGAGGGTCGTCGCGCCGAGGTGGCGCGCCATCGTCACCGCCGCGCTCATGCCGCGCGCCTTGAAGCTGCCGGTCGGGTTCAGCGCCTCGTCCTTGACCGTCAGGCGGGCGACCCCGAGGTCCGCGGCGAGGCGCGGCGCCTCGAGGAGAGGGGTGTCCCCCTCCCCGAGGGTGACCGGCTCCTCGCCCGCCGGGAGGGGGAGGAGCTCGCGCCAGCGCCACATCCCCTTCGGACGCCGGCGATGCGCGCCGTCGCGCAGGGCCGCCCCCGCCGCCTCCAGGTCGTAACGGGCGGAGAGGGGGGCGTGACACGCGGTGCAGAGAGACTGCCAGACATCGGCCGGGTGGGCGTGGTCGCACTCGGAGCAGCGGAGGTCGAGGAGATGCATCGGGAGACTCCCGGCGCCGGCGGCGCCCATCGGGAACGGGCGAGGCCCGGAGTCGCCTTCGGCAGCTCCGGGCCTCGCAGGAACGGCGGTCGTCGCTCACGCGGAGCGGTCGACCTATCGGGCGCGGTTCAGCTTCTCCGTGTACTTCTCGAAGAGCTGGGTGTGGCGGCTGCGCAGGTCGACGCGCACGCCGTCGATCCACATCGCCTCGACCTGGGAGGTGATCTCAAGGGGATCGCCGTCGGTGATGATCACCGTCGCCGACTTCCCCGGAGTGATCGATCCGTAGCGGTCCGCGACTCCGAAGATCTCCGCCGCGCTCAGGGTGAGCGACCGCAGGGCGATCTCCGGCGGGAGGCCGTGGGCCGCCGCGGTCGCGGCGTGGTAGGGGAGGTTGCGGACATTCGAGGTGTCGAAG
>JAFMMO010000158.1 GCA_017859655.1 Pseudomonadota bacterium
GCGTGAGTGCACCGTCTTCCCCGGAAACCTGACACTCGGCGCGCTCGCCGCCAACGACCGTTCGGAGGCGCTCGCTCTCGCCCGTCAGTGGGGACGCGTCTCCGGGCGGGAGCTCGCCTCCCTCGGGATCGACGGGAACCTCGCACCGGTGCTCGACCTCACGGTGCGGAGCGACAACCCCGGCATCGGCTGCCGCTCCTTCGGCGCTGACCCCGCCCTCGTGGGTGAGCTCGCGGTCGAGCTCGCGGCGGGACACCATGAGGAGGGGGTGTTCACCGTCGCGAAGCACTTTCCCGGGCTTGGTGCGGCCGACCTCGACACGCACCTCGCGCTGCCGCGGATCCCGCCGGGGGATGAGTCTCGGCATCTCGAGCCCTTCGCCGTCGCCATCGCCGGGGGGATCCCCGCCGTCATGACCGCGCACCTGATCCATGAGGGCCTCGATCCGGATGCTCCTGCCACCGCGTCGCGTACGGTGGTCGACGAGGTCCTGCGCGGTCGCCTCGGCTTCGCCGGCGTGGCGATGACCGATGCGCTCGAGATGGGGGCCGTCGGGGAGCACCCGATCGAGGCGCGGGTGGAGGCGGCGGTTCGCGCCGGTCACGATGTCCTCTGTCTCTGCCACGGCCGCGAGGCGATGCTGCGGGCCCGGCGCCATCTCGATGCGATCGGAGCGGGCGAGGACGCCATGGTCTCCGCCCGCCTCGCGGAGCTCCCCCGTCTCCGGGGCGCGGGCGGGCCGATCGATGGGGCCGCGGTCGCGACCCGCATCGCGGAGGGGGGGGTCACCCTCCTTCGCCAGGGGGCCGCGCCGATCCCGATCCCCCCGGGAGAGCGCTGGCTCCTGATCCTGCCGGCCCCGAGAGGGCTCACCCCCGCGGAGGATCCGCTGCGGGCTGAGGACCTCCTCCCCTTCGCGGAGCTCCTCGGGGAGCGGGTCGAGTGCCTCCTCGTTTCCTCCGAGCCGACCTCCGAGGAGCTGGCCCGCGCCGCCACGCGGTCGATCGAGCGGGACGGCATCCTCCTCGCCACGCTCGGCCTCCCCGAGAGCGAGGCGCGTCGGCAGCTCCTCCTGAGCGCGGTGGAGTGGAACCCACGCCTCTGCGTCATCCACCTGGGGGATCCGGGGGAGCTCGCGCGACTTCCCCGTCAGGACTTCACCGTCCTGACCGCCTACGGCTACCGACGCCCGCACCAGGAAGCGCTCGCCCGCGTCCTGCGCGGGGAGCTCGTGCCGTCCGGACGCTGGCCGGCTCCGCCGCAGGTGCGCGGAGAGCTCGGCCTCGGCCCCTGACCCCTCCGACTCGTGGATGGTTCTGCCGGGAGCGGGCAGAATGCCTCCCCACCCACGAATCGAGGAGGTCCGCCATGTCGACCGCGCTCTCGCGTCTCGCTCCCACCCTGCTCCTCGTCCCCGCCCTGCTCCTCGCGGTCGCGGCGCCCGCTCCATCCAGCCCACCCCCGGCGGGAGCGGAGGAGTCTTCGGTCGCGGGGATCCGGTCGCTGGCCCGTCGCCTCTCCGGGGAGCTCCTCCAGCGAGGAGACACGATGGCCGCGTTGGAGGAGCTCTGTCGGGTCGCGCCCCGGCGGCTGTCCGGCTCCGCGAGCGCCGACAGAGCGGTCGAGTGGGCGGAGCGGACAATGCGTGAGCTGGGGCTGGAGAACGTCCGGCGGGAGGCGGTCACCGTTCCTCGCTGGGTGAGGGGTGAGCGGGAGCGACTGGTCGTGGTGGAGCCGTCCCTCTACGCCGGGCAGGAGCTGCCCATCCTGGCGCTCGGAGGCAGCATCGGCACGCCGACCCGGGGAATCACCGCGGAGGTCGTGCGCGTGACGGGGTTCCCGGAGCTCGACGCCCTCGGCCGGGAGGGGGCGGAGGGGCGGATCGTCCTCTACGACACCCCGATGCAGAGCGCGCTCCTCGATCCCTTCGCCGCCTACGGACAGGCGGTCCAGCACCGTTCCAACGGAGCCGCGAACGCCGCGGCGCTCGGCGCGGTGGCGAGCATCACCCGCTCGATGACCACCCGGGTCGATGACCATCCCCACACGGGTGGGATGCGCTACCGGGAGGGGGTCGAGAGGATTCCGGCCGTCGCGCTCTCCACCGCGGCCACCGATCGGGTCTCGAGCTGGCTGGCGAAGGGTGAGCGGGTCGTGGTGCGTCTCGAGCTCGACTGTCGAACCGAGGAGCCGGTCGAGTCGGCGAACGTCATCGGCGAGGTGATCGGGCGGGAGCTGCCCGAGGAGATCGTTCTCGTGGGGGGGCACCTCGACAGCTGGGACGTCGGACCGGGGGCCCACGATGACGGCGCGGGGAGCTGCCACGCGCTGATCGCCGCGGCGACCCTCAAGCGCCTGGACCTCCGCCCGAGGCGGACGATCCGGGTGGTCCTCTTCATGAACGAGGAGAACGGTCTGGCCGGTGGACGAGACTATCACGCGCGGGTGAAGGACGAGCTCGAGACCCATGTGATGGCGCTGGAGTCGGACCGCGGCGGCTTCGCTCCGCGCGGCTTCTCGACGGCGGTGGAGGGGAAGGTGCGCGAGGACCTCGCCGCGCTCGTCGAGGGGCTCTCCGAGCTCGGGGCGGGGAGGCTCTTCATGGGCGGGGGCGGGGCGGACATCTCCCCGCTGGCTCGGGATGGCGTCCTCGCGGTCGGATTCGTGCCGGACCCGAGCCGCTACTTCGACTTCCACCACACGACGATCGACTCCCCGGAGAACGTCAATCCCCGTGAGCTCGAGCTGGGGACGGCGGCGATCGCCACCCTGATCCACACCGTGGCGGACCTCGAGGCGCGCATCGACGGGAAGCCCCCGCTCACCGATCGGGACTGAGGGGGGACCGGCTCAGAACCCCCAGCGGGAGTACTCGGCCTCCGCGGCGACGAGGAGCGGTGAGGGCTCTCGACCGGGCTCCAGGACGACCGCGGCGAGCCAGCCACCGTAGACGCAGCCGAGGTCGAGGCCCGTCGCGTGGGGGAAGCGCATCGGCGCGTCCACCTTCAGGAATGGCTGGTGCCCGAAGTAGAGATGGCCGAAGCGGCCGTCATAGAGGGTGGGCCAGTTCACATCCCCCGCGCCGATCTCCCGGAGCCCGAGGAAGGAGCCCTCCTCGACCTCCACCTCCGCGATCTCGAGGTGCCCCCCGGGGGGAGCCTTCGGGAGCGGGAGGTCGAGGGCGAGGTCGAGGGTTCTCCCTCGCCCTCCATCCCCTCGGACCTTCGTCACCCGCCTCCTCTGACCCGGCCCGGCGAGGCTCCGCACCCGCACCATCGTGTCCATGCGCTCCGCGTCCCATCGCTCCGCGATCGCGGGGTCCGGATCGGGGAGGGTCGTCCAGCCCGGCATCACGCCGGCGTGGATCACTCTCGCGTCGACCGACGGGTCGTGGAGGTGAAGGGGGGCGCGGAGCAGCCACTCCAGCTCCTCCTCCGTCAGGGCCTCCACGAGGGTGCGGAGGTCCCGCTCCAGGGAGCCTCCCTCCTCGCTTCGCATGCTGCGGCGCAGGTGGACCTCATGATTGCCGAGGACATGTTCGACCCGCACCCCGCGCTCCGTCCACCCCCGCAGGGTCCGGACCACGCCCGGGGAGTCCGGGCCCTTCCGGATCAGATCCCCCACGGAGACGAGCCGATCCCCCGGCCGGGGATCGAAGGCGGCGATGAGCGCGCGGAGCTCGGACGCACAGCCGTGGACATCGCCGAAGATCAGGGTGCGCATCGATCTCCTCTCGGAGTCGGCCCGAAGTCCCCGATGGGGAACGGGCGAGAGGGGCTCGACCCTCTCGCCCGTTCCTCCGTCGGACTGGTGCCCGCGGTCGTCCCTCAGAGACGGACGTACTCGAACTCCAGGTCCTGACCGTTGATGCCGCGGGACGGCGGGGCGATCCAGTTCGCCATCTTCCCGGGCTCGATGACCTGATGCATGATCGAGCTGAGGTAGTCGTTGTCGTCCGGGCCGAGGAGCCAGTTCCGCTCGTTCGCCTTGAACTCCTCCTCGGTGATGAGGTTCCCCTCCGGATCGAAGATGTAGTCCGCGTAGAGGCCCTGGTGCCGGTGGAAGCGCCGACTCGGGAGCTTCACGCGGAAGTCGACGCCGACCTTCTCGAGGGTCCGGTTCCACTTCCGGAGGGCTCGCTCGCAGTCGTTGATGTACTCCTCGCGCAGGACCTCGTTCATGGCGTTGCGGTAGGGGATCTCCTCCTGCACCACCGCGCCGTTCTTCACGAGGGAGAGGGGCTTCACCCCGTCCTTCATGATGTGGTCCTCGTAGCGCTGCTCCTCCTTGAAGCGGCCCTTGAGCCCCTCCGAGAAGAAGTTCGAGGCGTTCGAGGAGATCTCGCTGCCGAAGAGGTCGAGGGAGTACGTGAACCAGTAGTTGATCGCGCGCTGGATCAGCTCGAGGTCGATCCCGCCCGCGGAGCGCGGGTCCCCGTCGGTCTCCTTGGTCAGCTCCGCGGAGCGACGGATGATCCGGTCGAGGCCGGTCTCCCCGACGAAGAGGTGGTGCGCCTCCTCCGTGAGCATGAAGTCGCAGGTCCGGGCCATCGGATCGAAGCCGGACTCGGAGAGGGACGCGAGCTGGTACTTGCCGTCACGGTCGGTGAAGTGGGTGAAGCAGAAGAAGCTCAGCCAGTGATCGCAGGCCTGATTGAAGGCGTTGAGGATCCTCGGCTTGTCCTCGTCCCCGGAGCGACGGGAGAGGAGCTCCTCCGCCTCGTCGCGCCCGTCCCGCCCGAAGTAGCGGAACAGGAGGTAGACCATCGCCCAGAGGTGCCGGCCCTCCTCCACGTTGACCTGGAAGAGGTTGCGCATGTCGTAGAGGGAGGGCGCGATCGAGCCGAGGAAGCGCTGCTGCTCCACGGAGGCGGGCTCGGTGTCCGCCTGCGTCACGATGATGCGGCGGAGGTTCCCGCGGTACTCTCCCGGGATGTCCTGCCACGCCGGCTTGCCGAAGTGATCGCCGAAGCCGATCTTGCGGTCCTGATCGAGCGGGCTGAGGAAGATCCCCCAGCGGTAGTCCGGCATCTTGACGTAGTCGAAGTTCGCCCAGCCGCCGGCCTCGACCGAGATCGCGGTGCGCAGGTAGATGTCCTTCGTCTGGAAGCCGGCCGGGCCCATGTCGTTCCACCACTCCATGTAGAGCGGCAGCCAGTGCTCGAGCGCCCGGCAGAGTCGCCGGTCGTCGGCGAGACCGACGTTGTTCGGGATCTTCGCGTTCAGGTCGACCTTGCCCATGCCGTCTCCTTCGCAGGTCGACGGACGATCCCGTGGGGGACCGGCCGCGGACCGTGTCCGATCGATCTCCGCGCGTCGCGGAGGTCGAGACCTCGCCCGCTCGTGAACAGGAAGAATAGCACACCGGAGCAGTGGTTGCGCCGCATTCGGGCGGTCGTTCGGCGCGCGGATCCGGCGTGGGATGGTGACCGGCGGCGCCCCGCTCGCGGGGGGGAGCCGCCGGTCGGGGGAGGCTCGGGAAAGAACCGGGGTTCGCTCCCGGAACTACACCCGGCTCCACTCGAACTGCGGTCGCTCGGGCTTCCCGTACAGAGTCAGCGCGCCCTGGGGACCGGTGGCGTTCGGTCGGATGAAGATCCAGTTCTGCCAGGCGCTCAGGCGACCGAAGATCTTGCTCTTCATCGTCTCCGGTCCGGCGAAGCGGAGGTTCGCCTCCATGCCGGTGAGGGAGTCGGGGCTGAGGCTCGCCCGCTCCTCGATCTGGATGCGGACGGTGTCCTCGAAGTCGATCTCGTCCATCGCCTCGGTGACGAGTCCGGCGTCGTCCGCGCCGATCGCATCGAGGCGCTCGTGGTTCCCGACGACCGAGGCGGCGAGCTCCTCCTCGCCGAGGAGTCGGCAGGCGGTGCGGCTGATCCCCGTGGTCATCGGGAGGAGGCCGTCGTTGAACTCGTTGCGCTCGATCTCCACGCCGTCCTCATCGAGCATGTAGACGCGGTCGGCGGCGAGCGCGAGCTCCAGCAGGGTGCCGCCGAAGCAGCTCCCCTCCTCGATCAGCGCGAAGAAGCTGCAGCTCGAGCGCTCGACGCGCTGGAACACGTTCTCCAGCAGGTTCACGACCTGATCGACGAACCAGTGGCCGCGGGCCGCGAGGAGCGCGCCATCCCAGGCGAGGATGTCGTCGAGGGAGCCCTTCGACTTCAGGAGGGTGAGGCCGGTCAGGGAGTGGTTGATCCTGAGGTCCAGGATGGCGTGCTCGAGCTCCCGTGCGAAGCGCAAGGGCCAGAACTCGCATCCCTGGGCCATCATGGCCGACGGATCCGTGGGGCAGTCCGCCGCGGAAGGGACCTCGACGGTCAGGGTCGCGGTGCGATCGTCGTGATACTCGACGGAGAGGGTGGAGTAGCGCTGTGTGTTCCCTTCGACGGTCGGCTCGACATGGGACCAGGCCACGCCGGCGTCGACGCCGCGGTCCGGGACCTCGTCCACCAGCGCCGTGGCGTGGGCATCGAGCTTCTCCCAGAACTTCGAGCGCGGGGCCAGGGCATCGACGAGTCCCCACTGCACCGCCCGCTTCCCCTTGAATCCCTCCGCGAGGGTGCAGAAGACATCGGCGCGGTCGCGGCGGACCTTGCGCTTGTCGACGAGGCGCGTCAGGCCTCCGGTCCCGGGGAGCACGCCGAGGAGCGGGGTCTCGGGGAGGGAGACCGCAGAGTTGCCGTCATCGATCAGCCAGATCTCGTCGCAGGCCAGCGCCAGCTCGTAGCCGCCCCCCGCGCACGGCCCGGTGACGGCGCAGATCGTCCGGAGCCCGGTCTGCGCGGCGAGGTCCTCGAGCTCGCAGCGGGTTTCGTTGGTGAACTTGCAGAAGTTCACCTTCCACGCGTGGGAGCTGAGTCCGAGCATCCCGATGTTCGCCCCGGCGCAGAAGACCTGTGCGTGGCCGCTCGCGATGATGAGGACCTTGACCTCCGGGTGCTCGAACCGGAGACGGCGGACCATGTCGGCGAGCTCGATGTCCACGCCGAGGTCGTAGCTGTTCATCTTCAGCTCGTAGCCGTCCTTCAGGGGGTGCTCGGGGTCGACCTGCATGTAGGCCTTGCAGATCGGGCCGTCGAACTCGACCTTCCAGTGCTTGTAGCTGGAGGGGTCCGCCCGGAAGGAGATCGTCTGTCCGGTGTCGGCGTGTTCTTCGGTGGAGGCCATGCCTACCCTCTCGACTTCGGGGGGGAGCGGGGGAGCCCTCTCCGCAGGCGTCCCTGCGCGCGGAGCGGGCGATCCCATCGCTCAAGGAGCCCTGCGGGGCTCCGGGGAGAGCGGCGGTCCCGGGCAACGCTCCCCGGGACCGGGAGCGGGCCTTTCGGCACCGCTCTCGCGGTAACGACAGGCCCGCACTGAAATTCTGGCAGAAGCAGGTTCCTCAAGCAACCAACTCGGGCCCCTCCGAGCCGCCCACGGGGACGGCCCGGCGCCCGGGGAAACGGTGTGCTCGCAGGAACGCGGGGAGCGGGGGAAGCCCGGGGAGCTGGACCCGGAAACGGATCCCGGCCCAGCGGAGGAAGTCCACCGGAGCTCCGGGGATCCCCCGGCGGGCGCGGAGGATCGCGCGCGCCGAGGTCCAGGCCCCGATCCGCAGGGTCAGCGTGTCGCCCGAAGCGAGCAGGGCGACCGGTCGACCGTCGAGGGTGCCCTCGAGCCGGCCGACCATCCTCAGTTTGGGGACTTGCTCCGGTCGCGGGTGCGGATCGTCACCGAGCCGTTCAGTTTCCAGTCGGCGGTCTCCGCCTTCGCGCCGGTGCCGCTGGGGACGCTGATCTCGAGGCCGTCCATCTCGTAGGTGATCTCGGCTTCCCGGCCGGTGAGGCGGTCATAGAGTCCGATCGCGAGGTCGGGCCAGGTCTGGGTGTGTTGAGTGTCGGCCATGGGGCGCCCCTTTCGTGGGGGGTGGGGAGAGGGAAGGCGCAGGCAGCCCGGGTTCCGCCCGCGCCATCTTCTGTGCCCGTTGATCATGGCTTCGTGCGAGGCCCCGGGGTGGACGCAGGGATTCCTCCACTAGAGGCGCCGACCCGGGCCGCGACGGCGGTTTCCCCTTGCGATTCCCCTTCTCGAGGCACTCCTCACGGCTCGGGTGGGGGGCGGCGAGACCGCTTTCGGTTTCCCCGCCTGCCCGCGGGGCTAGAATCCCGGATCGGGCGATGC
>JAFMMO010000159.1 GCA_017859655.1 Pseudomonadota bacterium
GAGGCGGTCCGGGCGATCCGGCGGGCCACCCCCGAGATGATCATCATCGGGGATGTCTGTCTGTGCGAGTTCACCGATCACGGACACTGCGGGGTGCTCACCGATCCGGATGCCCGGGGTGAGCGGACCGTCGACAACGATGCGACCCTCGAGCGCCTCGCAAGCGAGGCTCTTGTGCTCGCGGAGGCCGGGTGCGATGTCGTCGCCCCTTCGGCGATGGCGGACGGTCAGGTCGAGGCGATCCGGGACGCCCTCGACATGGCCGGGCTGGAGGAGGTCTCGATCCTCTCCTACTCCGCGAAGTACGCATCGAGCTTCTACGGGCCCTTCCGCGAGGCGGCGGAGAGCGAGCCCGCGTTCGGAGATCGCCGCGCCTATCAGATGGACCCCTCCAACGCCCGGGAGGCCCTGAGGGAGGCGGAGCTCGATCTCGAGGAGGGCGCGGACATCATCATGGTGAAGCCCGGGCTCCCCTATCTGGATGTGATCTCCCGCCTGCGGGATGAACTCGACGCACCGATCGCGGCCTACCACGTCAGCGGAGAGTACGCGATGCTCCAGGCGGCGGCGGAGCGGGGCTGGATCGATGGCGACCGAGCGCTCTACGAGAGCCTGCAGTGCCTCCATCGCGCGGGGGCGGAGATCCTGATCACCTACGGCGCCGAGCGCGCCGCGGCCCTCATCGATGGAGGCGGTCCCCCATGAGCCGAATCACCGAGACCTCGCCGCTGCTCGCGGCGCTGGCGCGGAAACCCCACGAGCGAACCCCCGTATGGTTCATGCGCCAGGCGGGCCGCTACCTCCCCGGATATCAGGCGGTGCGGGCGAAGACCGAGTTCCTGACCCTCTGCAAGACTCCGGAGCTCGCGGCCGAGGTGACCGTGGAGCCCCTCGAGACCTTCGGGGTCGATGCCGTCATCATCTTCAGCGACATCCTGGTCCCGCTGGAGGCGATGGGTCTCGAAGTGGTCTTCGGGGACCGAGGACCGAGCATGGGGGATCCTCTCCGGACGCGCGCCGACATCGACCGACTCCGCATCCCCGATCCGGTCGCCGAGACCGGTTTCGTCATGGACGTGATCCGGGCGGTGCAGGACCGGGTGGCGGGTCGCGTTCCCGTGATCGGCTTCGCCGGGGCTCCGTGGACCCTCGCCTGCTACGCGCTGGAGGGGTCTCCGAGCCGGACCTTCGCGGCGGCGAAGCAGATGCTGTACCGCGCTCCCGGAGACCTTCACGCCCTGATGGAGAAGATCGCGGACACGGTGACCGCCTACCTCCGGGCTCAGGTCGAGGCCGGAGCACAGGTCCTGCAGCTCTTCGACAGCTGGGGGGGGATGCTCGCTCACGAGGCGTTCCACGAGTTCTCCCTTGCCTACTGCCGGCGGATCCTCGAGGGGCTCGATGGCTGCGGGGTTCCCCGGATCCTCTTCATCAAGGGGGCCGGGACCCACCTCGAGTCGATCGCGAAGCTCGTGCGGGAGACAGGGACGGAGTGCGTCGCCATCGACGACGGGATCCCGCCCGCCCGAGCCCGGCAGGTGCTCGGGGGACACTGCGCGATCCAGGGAAATCTCCCGCCCGAGGCGCTCTTCGCGCCGGTCGAGGATCTCCGCCGCCGGACCCGGGAGCTCCTCGAGGCCTTCCGCGGGGAGCCGGGCCACGTCTTCAATCTGGGTCATGGGATCACCCCGCCGACCCCCATTCCCCATGTTCGGGCGGTCGTCGAGGAGGTTCAGGCGTGGCGCGCGGGGTCCGCATCCGAGTGAGGAGAGGGAGCCGATGAGCGATCTGCAGCATCCCCGACGGATCGACCCGGCGGAGCTCGCGGAGTACCGGAGCGAGAAGATGGGGAAGTCCACGGTCTTCCGAAGCGAGCGACTGCTCGTCGGTCTCAATGCCTTCGAGCCCGGGCAGGAGCACGCCCTGCACGCGCACGAGGGGATGGACAAGCTCTACTCGGTCGTGGAGGGGGAGGGGATCTTCCTCCTGGAGGGGGAGGAGCTGCCCATGGGCGCCGGGGATCTGCTCGTGGCCCCGGAGGGGATCCCACACGGAATCCGGAATCCCGGCCCGGAGCGCCTCCTCGTCCTCGCGGTCCTGGCGCCGGCGCCGTAAGTCCAAGGCCCCAGCGTCCGGGTCCCCGGTCGGCCCTCGGAGAAGGCTAGGGCGCCGCCCCTTCCATGATCCATTGGGCGATCAGGGCCATCTCGGCCGGCGTCAGGCAGCAGAACGCACCGATGGGCATCTGACTCCCGGAGGACGCCCCGGTGCAGCCGAGATCCGGCTGGGTGTGGGTGCCCTCGATCTTGCGATAGAGCCAGCTGTTCGTCGGGTCCCCCGGCTCGATCAGGTCCACCGTGGTGCACTCGGTCGAGGGCACGTTCACCGTGTTCATGATGACATTCGTCTCGAGGTTGAGGCCGGCGAAGGGGGAGCTGCCGCTGTCGTGGCAGAAGGCGCAGTTCGCGTCGAAGATCGGCTGGATGTCCGCCGAGAGGGTCGGCCCGCTGGGACAGGCGGGGTCCGCCACGCAGTCCGGGTCGGCGCAGTCGATCTGACCGTCGAGGTCGTCATCCACCATGTTCGTGCAGTCCTCCGGGGGGGGACCGCAGGGGTAGGAGATGCACCCGAGCGCATCCGCGGTCGGATCGGTGCCGCAGGCGCCCGAGGGGGCCGGGAGCGATCCACCGGAGAAGAGGTAGGTCAGGGTGAAGATCGCGTCGCTGATGTCCAGTCCACCGTCGTCGTTCGAGTCGCAGGCGTCCTCGCAGGAGATCGGCCCACCTCCCCCGAAGAGGTAGTCGAGGAAGAAGATCGGGTCGCTGATGTCGGTTCCCGTGTCGGCGTTGCAGTCCCCGCGGAGGAAGCTCTGGGCGGAGAGCGCCGGGGTCAGACAGAGAAGGAGCAGGGCGGCGGCGGCGATTCTCATCGGTGGCCTTTCGGGGCGGGGCGCTCTTCACGCCCGCCGGGAGAGGACGGAGTTACGGACATGGAGCAGTACGCGACCGGACCCTCCGGGAGGGGCGGCGTGAGGTCGGGAGTCGGCGTCCAGGCCGGCCCGGATGCCTTGGAGGATCCTCGGTCAAGGGTAGCACCGGGAATCGGCCCGGGGAACCGACCTCAGAGGTCGGATTCGAGCTCCTGAGGCCTCAGGCGCAGCACTTCTTGAACTTCCGACCGCTTCCGCACGGGCACGGGTCGTTCCGACCGACCTTCGGAGCCTCGTTCTGGATCGGCTCTCCCCCGCGCACCTTGCCGTCGAGGAAGTACCAGACACCGTCGCGCTTCTTGAAGCTCGCGAGCTCGCGGTGGCGGACCTCCTCGCCGGACTCCTTCACTCGATAGCGGGCTTCGAATTCGACCGTTCCATCGGATTCGGTCGGGCCTCCTCCGTGGGTCTCCAGGATCTCGAGCCCCAGCCAGTCCGAATTCCGGGCCCACTCCCCGAGCTCCCGCTCGTCCGCCTCGGTGCGCTTGGAGGAGTCGAGGGAGTCGACCAGAAAGGAGACCTCACCCGCGGAGAAGGCGCTGTAGCGGCTCCTCATGAGCAGCTCGGGGGACTCCGGCCACCGATCCCGAGCGTGATAGGGCTGGCAGCACTCTCCGTAGGTCCTCCCCGCTCCGCAGGGGCAGGGCTGGTTCGGGTCGACCATGTTGCCTCTCTTTGCGTCAAGGAACTGGACGGACGGGTCCGATTCTCAGTTCCCCGAGGTGGGTGGCAGCTCAGTCAGTATTGACCGAGTTAGTTCACTGTCGCGGTCTCGAAAAGCCCTGAGATAGGGCGAAAAAACCAAAACTGCCTGACTTCCAGCTCCTTTGCGAGAGGAGGTGTCTAGGCGATTGTTAGCTCTCCAGTATATTTGAACCGTCTACCTGCATTTCCCTACGTCAGGCCCGGCCTGTGCAGCAGTGAGACACGGTGAAGTTTCAGTCCGGAGCGCTCGCGCCATCCCACCGGACTCCCTTCGAGAACGCAATTCATCCTGAGATCGATCGACGGGAATCCCCCCGCCGACCGGCCTCTCGTCTTTACCCAGGGACGCCTGGAGGTGTGGAGTCATGATTCCCCGCATTCGCCTGCTACTCTTCGTTTTTCTGAGCTGTGGACTTCTGGTCACAGCCGCCGATCTGGGGGCGCAGTGCACCCCCGCGGAGATCGACTGCAACCAGAACGGGCTCGAGGACAGCTGTGATCTGTCGTTCGGTACGAGCGACGACTGCAACCTGAACGGAGTCCCCGACGAGTGTGATGTCGCCTCGGGGGTCAGTCAGGACTGCAACCTCAACAGCATCCCGGACGAGTGCGAGCCGATCGGTGAGCGCATCCTGGCTCCGGACGGGGTCTCCACCAGCTTCGGATCCGCTGTCGACATCCATGGCGACCTCGCCATCGTCGGGGATCCCCGCTTCGAGGGTGACTTCCTCTTCCCGCTGAACAACGGGGGAGCGTGGGTCTACAGCCGTCAGGGCACCTCCTGGCAGCTCGAGGCCCGGTTGCTCCCTTCGGATCTCACCGAGGGTCTCTTCTTCGGGTCCTCCGTGGCGATCCGCGGGGACTACGCGGTGGTGGGCGCTCCGGGCGCGGGTACCGCCGCGGCTCCCGGCTCCGGTGCCGTCTACGTCTTCCAGAATGTGCAGGGCACCTGGACCCAGGTGGACAAGCTCGACCGGGTGAATGCCGGCGTTGGGGATGCCCTCGGCTCGGCCGTCGCCCTCACGAACTCCCAGATCATGGCCGGCGCGCCCGAGGCGCTGACCGCCGAGATCAACAGCGGAGTGGTCGCCGTCTACACCCTCAGCAACAACGCCTGGCTCCAGACCGATACCCTCGCCCCGGTCCTCCCTGAGGATGGGTCCCGCTACGGACTCCACCTCGACGCGAATGGAGGCCGACTCGCCGTCGGCGCGCCGCGCGACACGGCCGGAGTGGTCAACCAGGCGGGTGCGGTCTATGTCTACAATCAGCTCGGCCTGAGCTGGAGCCTGCAGAACAAGCTGACCGCGCCGATCCCCGACGGGGGAGCGGACTTCGGAGCTTCCGCGGCTCTCTCCAGCGACGCCTCTCGGATCCTGATCGGAGCTCCGCGGGGCAACAACGGTGAGGGCGCGGCCTTCGTCTACGCCCTCAATGGAGCCTCCTTCACCTACCAGCGCAGCCTGCTCGCCGTCGGCGGGACGGGCAACAACGACGAGTTCGGCACCGCGACCGGCACTGCCGGGGGCTACGACCTGGTCGGCGCCGCCGGCGCCGGTGGGGATGTGGGCCAGCTGCATGTCTTCGACGACATGGGAACCCAGGTGCAGCTGATCGTCGGGTCGGGCGCCAACGGAGGCAGCCAGTTCGGAGCCGCGACGGCGGGCGAGGGGCTGTTCGGCGTGGTGGGTGCCCCGGGCATGAACCTCGCCTTCACCTACCAGGTCGTCCCCTTCATCGACTGCAACGACAACGATCAGGACGATGTCTGCGAGATCACGACCGGTCTCGTCGCGGACTGCAACGGGAACTCGATCCCGGACGACTGCGACCTCGCCGACGGCACGGCGAGTGACTGCAACGGGAACTCCATCCCGGACAGCTGCGAGGTCGCGGACGGGACGGAGCTCGACTGCAACCTCAACGGAGTCCTCGACTCCTGCGAGCTGGCCGCCGGCGCCGCCGACTGCAACCTGAACGGCATTCCGGACGACTGCGACCTCGACTGCGATGAGAGCGGAACCCCGGACGACTGCGAGATCGCCGCCGATCCCTCCCTGGACTGCAACGGCAACGCCCTGCTCGACCAGTGCGATCTCGTCACCGGCTTCGCGACCGACTGCAACGGCAACGCCGTCCCGGACAGCTGTGATCTGGAGATCAACGGAGGACTGAGCATCGACTTCAACGGGAACAGCATCCCGGACGAGTGCGACATCTCCTCCGGCCTCGAGCTCGACTGCAACGGCAACGGGCGGATCGATCCCCAGGACCTCTACGATGGCACCAGCCTCGACTGCAACCTCACGGGTGTCCCCGATGAGTGCGAGATCGCCACCGGCTTCTCCTTCGACTGCAACGGCAACGGGACTCCGGACGAGTGCGAGCAGTCGGACGGGAGCGCCTTCGACTGCAACGCCAACGGCGTGCTCGACCAGTGCGACATCGCGGCCGGGACCAGCCCCGACTGCAACGCCAACGGGATCCCCGACGAGTGCGATGTCCTGGGCGCGAGCCTCGACTGCGATGGCAACGGCGTCCCCGACGAGTGCGACCTCGCGGCCGGCCTGACCCCGGACCCGAACGGTCCGACCTACATCGGGGTCCCCGCCGACATGACCCTCCTCGCGGATGCGGGAGCGTGCCAGACCACCGCGTCCTGGGACGCCCCGGCCGTCACGGACGACTGCGGCGTGGCCTTCTCCTCCTCCTCGCACCCGAGCGGCGCGACCTTCCCGGTCGGCATGACCCAGGTCAGCTTCACGGCGATCGATGTGAGCGGGAACCAGACCACCGAGACCTTCACGGTGACCGTCCTCGATGACCAGATCCCCACGATCACCGGACTCCCGGTCGACATCGCGGTGACGACCGACCTCGGTGCGTGCGGCGCGATCGTCACCTGGATCGAGCCGACCGCCACCGACAACTGCGCGGTCGACACCCTGACCGCCGACGCCACCCCCGGGGACTTCTTCCCCACGGGGAGCACCCTGATCAGCTACACCGCCACCGACATCCACGGGAACTCGCTGACCGAGTCCTTCACCGTCGAAGTGACCGATGCGGAGGCACCGGTCCTCGTGGATCTCCCCGCCGACCTCGTGCTCGAGAACGATGCGGGCTCCTGCAGCGCGATCGCCACGTGGATCGAGCCGACCTCGACCGACAACTGCGGAGTCAACGTCCTGACTTCGGACGCGAGCCCGGGTGACTCCTTCCCGGTCGGCGAGACCACCGTCGAGTACACGACGACCGACGTCTTCGGCAACCTCACCTTCGGCAGCTTCACCGTCACGGTGAACGACACCGAGGCGCCGTCGATCGCGGGTACCCCCGCGGACATCACCCAGACCAGCGACGCCGGACTCTGCACCGCGATCGTGACCTGGGTCGAGCCGACCTCCGCTGACAACTGCGGAGTCGCCTCCCTCGGTCCGGACCTCGCGCCGGGCACCGCCTTCGCGGTGGGAACCACGACCGTCACCTACACGACCACCGACATCCATGGGAACAGCGCGACCTCGAGCTTCACGGTCACCGTGACCGATGACGAGGCTCCGATGATCACCGACCTGCCCGCCGATCTCACCATCGGAAGCGATGCGGGACAGTGCGGCGCGGTGGCGACCTGGGCCGAGCCCGGCTCCACGGACAACTGCGCGATCGACACGCTGACCTCGGATGCCGCCTCCGGCGACTTCTTCGCGGTGGGGACCACGACCGTCACCTACACGACGACCGACATCCACGGGAACTCCGCTCCGGCGACCTTCACGGTCACCGTGAACGACACCGAGGCGCCCGCGATCGTCGACCTCCCGGCGGACATCTCTCTCACCAGCGAGGCGGGGCTCTGCGGGGCCGCGGCGACCTGGCTCGCGCCGACCTCGACCGACAACTGCGCGATCGACACCCTGACGGCGGACGCCGCCTCCGGAGACTTCTTCCCGGTCGGCACCTCGACCGTGACCTACACGACCACGGACATTCACGGCAACAGCACCACGGCCAGCTTCGCGATCAACGTCAGCGATGACGAGGCGCCGGTGATCGTCGACCTCCCGGCCGACATCGCTCTTGAGAACGACCTGGGCCTCTGCGGCGCGGTCGCGACCTGGACCGCCCCGAGCTCGACCGACAACTGCGCGATCGACACTCTGGCGGCGGACGCCGCAAGCGGCGACCTCTTCCCGGTCGGTGAGACGACCGTGACCTACACGACCACCGACCTGAGCGGGAACACCACCACGGCGAGCTTCACCGTGACGGTGAGCGACACCGAGGCGCCGGCGATCGTGGACCTCCCGGCCGACATCACCCTCGAGAACGACCTCGGCGTCTGCGGCGCGATCGCGACCTGGATCGCCCCGACCTCGACCGACAACTGCGCGATCGCCACCCTGACGGCGGACGCCGCGAGCGGTGAC
>JAFMMO010000160.1 GCA_017859655.1 Pseudomonadota bacterium
GTCCCACGGTCGCGGCGGCGGGGGAGATCGGGAGGGGAGGGGAGTGATGAGAAAAGAGCCGAACTCCGGTGAGGGAGCTCGGCTCTTCCCGCGGCTCCCCGCCTCAACGGGGTGCGTGCGCGGCACTCGGTCGGAGAGGGCCGGATCGTCGAGGTCTAGTAGTCCTCGAGCGGACGCTCCTCGAGGTCCCACACGATCCGGTCCCAGTCGACGCGGAACTCGTGGAAGTCGTTCCCCCACTTGCGCATCACGCGCTTCCAGTAGCCCGGGGAGGTGACGGTGCTCTTCTGGCTCGAGGAGCAGCCGAGAGCGCCGAAGGTCAGTCCGCCGAGGCAGACCGCCACGCACAGGATTCGGGTGAACTTACGCATGCGAGCCTCCTGCTCGTTCCGGATCGTCGACCGTCGAGGACGGCCCGACACAATTTCCGCCGGGCGTGCTCCTCGTCTCCCCGAGAGGAGAGCTTCGGACCGCGATGCGGTGTCTCTTGGCTACCTGTGATCCGCTCCGGAGCGGGGCTCCGGAGAGAGATCGGGGACCGCTCCCGGGAACCACCCCGGGGCGAGCTTGTCGCGTCGAGTCTCCGAAGGAGTCGCTCGGACGCACGCACCCGGTTCTCGAGGTGTGAGCTCTTCGTCCACCGGCGCGTCGTGCAAGCACGGCGCGAGACCCGGCGGCGAAGGTCTCTCCCGGGGACCCAATGCGGAACCCGAAGCGGCGGAAACTAGCCCCGTGGGGGGGGAAAGTCAACGCTTCGAGGACCCACGGGTGGGAACCACCGGCTCGAGGATCACCGAGGGGTGGAGCACCCCTGCCGGAGCCGCTCCAACCGAGGAACATTCCAACGACCTGGTGTCATCACGCAGTCACCGAGGAGGGACCGCTCCGCCCCGCCGCCCCGCCGGAGCCCCGGTCGAGTGGTCTCGGGGGCTGTGCGTTCTTTTGACACCCCCGGGTCGCGACCTTAGACTCCCGCTCCCTGCACTCTGGCCCTCCGAAAGGGCGAGAATCCACCCATCCCCGGCCCCGGGAGGACCCCCAGTGACCGAAGAGCGGATCCGAGCGGTCAAGATCGAGAAGATCGGGCGCCTCGAGGAGGAGGGCATCCGTCCCTACCCCGAGCGCTATGACCGGACGCACACCCTGAGCGAGGTCGCGAGCCTCGCGGAGGGGACCGGGGGAGTCCGCCTCTGCGGGCGGATCGTCAGCCGTCGGGAGTTCGGGAAGCTCACCTTCTTCGACCTGCAGGACCTCGAGGGGCGCTTCCAGTGCGCCCTCCAGCAGGATCGGGTCGGCAAGGAGGCCTTCAAGCGCTTTCTCAAGCTCGTGGACATCGGGGACTTCGTCGGAGTGGAGGGGGAGCTCTTCCTGACCCAGAAGGGGCAGCTCTCCCTGCAGGGGGACGGGTGGACCTTCCTGGGCAAGGCGCTGCGTCCGCTCCCCGAGAAGTACCACGCGCTCTCCGACCAGGAGACGCGGTACCGCCAGCGCTACCTCGACCTGATCATGGATCCCGAGTCGCGACGGCGCTTCCATCTCCGAGGACGCCTCGTGCGTGCGCTGCGTCGACAGCTCGATGCCGCGGGCTTCGAGGAGGTGGAGACCCCCGTCCTCCTCAACAAGGCATCCGGTGCGATGGCGACCCCCTTCCGCACCCACCACAACGCCCTCGACCAGTCGATGGTCCTGCGGATCGCGCCGGAGACCTACCTCAAGCGGTGCATCGTGGCGGGGTACGATCGCGTCTACGAGTTCGCCCGGGTCTTCCGGAACGAGGGGATCGATCCGTCGCACCTGCAGGACTTCACGATGCTGGAGTTCTACGCGGCGTACTGGAACTTCGTCGACAACATGGACTTCACCGAGAAGCTCATCCGGGGCAGCCTCGAAGAGTGCCTCGGCTCCCTCGCGATCGACTTCGGCGACGAGGTGATCGACTTCGGAGCGGAGTGGCCTCGTCGGAGCCTCGGCGAGCTGATCGAGGAGCACGCCGGGATCGACATCGCGGCGCACCCCGACGCGGACGCCCTCCGCGGCGCGATCGCGGCGCGCGGCCTCCAGCTGGAGGGGATCGAGTCCCTGGGTCGGGGCAATCTGATCGACCAGCTCTACAAGAAGGTCTGCCGCCCGCATCTCCGCCAGCCGATCTTCATCACTTCCCATCCCACCGACCTCTCTCCGCTGGCGCGCCGCAACGACGATGAGCCGGGCATCGCGGACCGCTTCCAGCTCGTGGTGCGGGGGTGGGAGATCCTCAACGCCTACTCGGAGCTGGTCGATCCCCTCGACCAGCGCGCGCGCCTCGAGGAGCAGGCGCGACTGCGTGCCGCCGGAGATCACGAGGCGCACCCGATGGACGAGGACTACCTCCTCGCCATGGAGTACGGGATGCCGCCGATCTCGGGGTGGGGGATGGGGATCGATCGGTTTGTCGCCCTGGCGTCCGGAGTGGAGAACCTCCGGGATGTGGTCCTCTTCCCGCTGATGAAGCCGGTGGTCGAAGAGGTGGAGTAGGCCACCGGGGCCGCGTGCTGGAGAGACAGCGCGCCCGAGAGACAGCGACCCGAGAGACAGCGACCCGAGAGACAGCGCGCCCGAGGGGCAGCGCGGCGCGGATCAGCGGGGCCGGCCGTCGAACGGGTCCCACCCCGGGGCCTCGATGGCGATCTCCAGCCCCTCCATCCGGAGGGTGAGTCCCGGCTCGGGGACCGCCTCCCCCAGGAAGAGAGGCTCGGCTCCCACCTCCGCGAAGGCCCGCTCGATCCTCGCGCGCGGCCCGGCGACGCACAGCTCGTAGTCCTCACCGCCGCCGAGGCCCCCCTCGAGGGTGATCCCCTCCTCCTCGAGGCGCGCGGCGTAGGGGCCGAGCTCGAGCGCTCCTCCGCAGCCGCTGCGCCGCAGCATCGCGGTGAGGTCCCGCAGGAGCCCATCGGAAATGTCGATCGCGGCGCGCACTCCGCTCTCGGAGAGGGACCTCCCGAGCGGCGTCCGATCCACGGGCAGGACCCAGGGCTCCCGCTCGTTCCCTTCCATCACCTCCCCGGCCTCGATCCGCTCGCGCGCTCGCCCCGCGCGCCCCGGGAGCCCGCTCACCGCGATGGCATCCCCGGGTCGGACCCGGTCGCGGCGAAGCGCGGCGCTCGGCTCGACCGCCCCGAGGGCCGTGGCGGTGAGCGCGAGAGGCCCGTCGGTGGCGACCACATTGCCACCGAGGAGGCGTCCCCCGCGGAGGAGGCCGCGATCGAGCCCTCGGAAGAAAGCCTCGCCGAGGGAGCCCGGGAGGGTCGGGGTCTCGAAGGAGAGGAGGACCCCGAGGGGTCGCGCCCCCATCGCCGCGAGGTCGCTGACCGTCACGGCGATGAGGCGGGCGGCGAGCTCGCCGTCGGAGAGCCACCCCGGACGGAAGTGCTTCCCCTCGACGAGTCCATCGACGGTGGCGACGAGGACCTTGCCGGGGGGGACCGCGATGAGCGCCGCGTCATCGCCGGGCCCGAGCCACTCCCCGGCGGGGTCGGGCGGGGCGGTCCGCGGGGTGACGAAGGTCTCGATCCAGGTCGTCTCGTTCAAGGCGCCCTCCTCAACCTCCGGAGTCTTCGTCCACGCGCCCTCCTCCGGGCGGATCGATCCGGCGGAGGAGCAGGGTCCTCAGCGGGGAATGAAGGAGCAGGGAGAGGGTGGCGACGCCGAAGCAGGCGGTCCGCAGCAGGGCCCCGCCGTCGTCGAGGCCCGCCCCCTCGCCGGTGGGGAGGAGGGCGAGCGGGATCACCCCGCGTACCCCGCCCCAGGTCAGGAGGGGGAATCCTCCCGCAGGGTAGGCACTGCCCCGGGCCGGGTCGAGCCCTCCGAGGCCGAACACGAAGAGCGCTCGGGCGGCCACGGCCGCGAGGAGGAGGCCGACGATCGCTCCCCCGCGGTCTCCGAGCTCCGCGGGCGCCACCTGGAGGGCCACACCGATGAGGAGTGCGGCCTGACAGAGCAGCGGCAGGAGCGGGGGAGCCGAAGTCGCACACTCCGTGGAGTCGGCTCGGCGGCGGGCCCCCGACCCGGCTCCCAGTCCGGCGGCGATCACGGCGGCGACCGGAGAGCAGTCGGCGATCGCGCCCGCGAGGGCGCATCCGTAGGCGAGGGAGAGGGGATGGGGGCGGAGTCGCCGCGCCGCGAGGGAGAGCCCGAGGCCGATCGCTCCCCCGCCCGCGAGCCGGCCGGTTGCGCCGAGGAGCGCAGCCTCGGGATCGACCCAGTCCCAGCCCAGAGTGCTCCCCTCGATGAGGAGGAGGGAGAGCGGGGCCACGAGCGCGAATCCGAGGAGTGGCTCCCCGAGGGCGAGGGGGCCCAGCTCGGTCCGATCTTTCGGCCGCAGCCCGAGGCGGTCGGGATCGGGGGGGGCGAGGAGGAGGCCGAGGAGGAGCGCCCCGCTCCAGGAGACATCGAGGAGCAGGCGCGCGGCCGCGCCGATGAGCAGCGCCGAGCCCAGGGTGCCCCCGACGCCGAGGAGAAGGAGCAGCCCCCGGTGCCTCGCGAGCCCGCGCCGCCCCAGCTCTGCCGCGGGAGGGAAGAGGAGGGGGGGGAGCAGGAGCAGGGCCACCGTCTCCCGGGGCAGGGTGAGGACGCGGTCGAGGAGGCCGCGATCCCCCAGGGCGAGGCAGAGCCCGAGGGCGGTCGCCGCGACTCCGGCGGAGGCGGAGAGCCCCCGGCGGCTCGTGATGGCGGCGGCCGCCGTCGCGAGGAGGAGGAGAAGGAGCCCCCACTCCGCGTCGGAGAGGGCGGGGACAGGGAGTGGTGTGACGGCGAGCATCGAGGACTCCACGGGAGAGGAGAGGGGGGCGCTGCGGGCTGGCGCGCCCAGGTGGGGGGGACGCTAGCCCGGAGGGATCGTCGACGCAACGCCTCGAGACTCCTCGGATTGGGGTGGGAGTCCCGGATCCGCTGCGTATCCTGACCCCGGGAGGTCCCTTGCCGCGAGCGAAGGTTCAAGCCAGTTGTCCGGTCGTCTCACGCACCGCGATCCTCGCCCTCACCCTGCTCCTCTCCGCCTGTGGCGGCGGAGAGGCGGGGGGAGGGGGCGGGGGAGGTGAGGCGCTGCGGCCGGAGGCGGGGCAGAGCGAGGTGGAGGCGTCCACCTACCTGCGCCTCCGCTCCGAGATGGAAGCGCTCGGACCCGACGCGGACCCCTGGGTGCTGGCCCATCTCCTCCTCGCTGTCCCGGAGGCGCGGGCGCGGGAGCGGGCTCCTCTGATCATCACCCTCCTCGATCGCTGGGGGATCGAGACCTCGGAGGGGATCACCTTCCCCCTGCATCGTCCCGAAGGTCGCGGGGAGCAGCATCCCGATCTTGTCCTCAAGGCGCTCGCGGAGTGCGCCCTCGAGACGGGGACTCCCGCCGCGAGCGCGCGGCTCCGGCCGCTCCTCGAGGCCGCGCTCGCTCGCGCGAAGCCCCCCGCCGACTTTCGGGGCTGGAACGATGCCGCGTGGCTCCTCCACGCCCTCGGCAGCATCGCGCGGGTCGACCCCGAGCAGGTCTCCCCGGACCGCCCGATCGTCGGAGGCGGCGACCCGCTCTGGACGGTGGAGGCGCTCGCCCGGGGCGCGCTCCGCGAGCTGGAGCGGCTCGATCGGCCGGTCGAGGCCGCCCTCGGACGGGAGGTCTTCACCCGCCCGTCGGGGGAGAGCGAGCCGGAGGTCGCGGGGATCTGGGGCGCGACCTGCGGCGGGCAGCATCTCCTGCAGGCGGTCGTCGCGGCCGCGCGCGCGGGGCTCCTCCCCCCCGCGGAGGGAGGGGCGGTCATCCGTCGCCTCGAGATCCTGATCGCCCGGGTCGACGCGGAATCGGAGTTCCGGGAGCAGGAGGCGCGCCGCGCCGCGGAGCACGGAGTCTCGGCGTCGGTGATCGCGCGCCGCCGCGCGGAGTCCCTCGTCAAGCTGCGCGGTCACGCCTTGGAGACGATCTCCCTCGCGATCCGTGCGGCGGAGGAGGGCGGGATTCCCGCGGATGGAGGCACCCTCGTCCGCTGGCGCCACTTCCTCCGGGAGCAGGCGGACGCGGTGGAGGAGCTCCTTCGGGTTCGGCTCGAGGAGATCGATCCCGAAGGGCGGATCGTCCCGCGGTTGAGGGTGGGGGACCCCCTCGCGTGGGAGATGTGGTTCGGGGATGGGGCGCACGCCCTCCACGGTCTGCGGCGCGCCGCCCCGCACCTCACCCCCGCCCGCGACTGAGCGGCGCCGATCGGAGGGCGGACCTCCCGGGGAGGGGGTCTTGCCAGTCCGATGAGATCCCTTGCTCTCCCGCGCGGGGCTCGGACACTGGTCGCCGCCCGAGCCGCCGGATGCCCCGGCGCGCTCCGCCCCAGCCCGACGCCCCGACCATCCTCGGGGGTCGAAACCACCGGGAAGAGGCCTCGATCATGCGCGGCTCCACTCGCCTGCAGCAGCTCTCCGCCTATGCCTTCGCCGCCATCCAGGAGAAGGTCGCCGCCTTGCGCGAGCAGGGGCTGAAGCCGGTCGACTTCGGCGTGGGGGATCCCACCCTCCCGACCCCGGAGCGGATCCGCCGAGCCTGCGCCGAGGCGATCGAGGCGCGAGCGGCGTCCGGCTACCCCCCCTACCGCGGGTGCACCGAGTTCCGGGAGGCGGTCGCCCGCTGGACCCGGGGTCGGTTCGGCGTCGACCTCGACCCGGAGACGGAGATCTGCTCCTCGATCGGCTCGAAGGAGGCGATCTTCCACTTCCCCGAGGCGATCCTCGATCCGGGGGACATCGCCCTCGTCCCCGACCCGGGATATCCCCCCTACGCCCGGGGGACCCTCTTCGCGGAGGGGAGGGTGCACCCGATGCCGATCCTCGCGGCCCACGACTTCCTCCCCGACCTCGACGCGATTCCGGATGAGGTGGCGGAGCGCGCCCGGATCTGCTGGCTGACCCACCCGAACAGCCCGACCGGGAAGGTCGCCCCGCCCGCCTACATCGAGCGCTGGATCTCGTGGTGCCGGGAGCGCGACATCATCGCGGCGAGCGACGAGGCATACTCCGAGATCTACTTCGGAGACCCGCCGCGCACCGCCCTCGAGTTCGGGCGCGAGGGGGTGGTCGTCTTCCAGTCCCTCTCGAAGCGGTCCGCGATGACCGGCTATCGGATCGGCTGGGTGGCGGGAGACCCCGCCGTGATCTCCCAGTTCCAGAAGGTGAAGACGAACGTCGACTCCGGGACCCCCTACTTCATCCAGGATGCCGGGGTGGCGGCTCTCTCGGACGAGACTCATGTCGCGGAGTTCCGGGAGCACTACCGTCGTCTGCGGGATCGCCTCGTGAACGCCTTCGAGGCCGCCGGCTGCCCGCGTTGCGAGCCGGAGGCGACCCTCTACATCTGGCAGAAGGCGCCGGAGGGGATGAGCTCGGTGGAGTTCGCCGAGGCGCTCCTCCATCCGGAGATCCTCGCGGTGACGACCCCGTCCTCGATCCTCCGCTCCGATCCGGAGCCGGAGCGCCCGGAGGACGCCTATGTTCGACTCTCCCTCGTCCCGAGCATCGAGGACTGCGAGCGCGTCGCCGCGGGAATCGAGGCGCACCTCGGGCGCTGATCCGCGGGGGGTGGGTCGCTTCGAAGGGGCGACGCCTCAGGTCTCGCGGTCGATGACGGCGCGGGCGAAGTCGATGGTCGCGGGGTCACTCTCCGCCTCGAGGCGGCTCAGCAGCTCCCGCAGCGCGGGGCCGGACCATCCGTTGCGCAGGGCCCCGCGCAGGTGGGAGTGGAGAGGCGCGCGGCGTCTCTGCCCCACGAGGGAGGCGACCGCGAGGCCCTCGATGGTCGCGAGGTCCAGGACTCCCCGCTCCATGACGGTGCCGTAGGCGAACCCGAGGATCCACTGGGCGAGCACGGGGTGGCGCGTGGTGAGGGCCTCCCTGACCCCCTCGGCGCCCCCGCGATAGACGGCGCGAAAGGTGGGGGGGATCTCCTCATCGGACGGTGGGGCGCCCTCCGGCGGAGAGAAGGGGGGGGCGAGCTCCCGCAGCGCGCCGAGCGCCTCCACCGCCCCGGGGAACCCGGAGTAGGGGATCCCCTGGAGGAGCAGCTCGGCGATCCGCTCGGGGGGCTGCCCCACCGCCTGGCCGTAGACCGCCAGCG
>JAFMMO010000161.1 GCA_017859655.1 Pseudomonadota bacterium
CGTTTCGCTGACAGAACTCCCGGAGACTAAGATCTAGCTCGAGGCGTCACGCCTTGAAGTAGGCGCCAAAGGTCCTTCGCTCCTTCCGGGTCATGAGCATCTCCTCTCCTTGTTGTAGCAATCATACAACGTTGTACTCGAACTGCAACGCCCTCGCTTTGATCGGGAATTCCGGGTGTGAGGATCGTGTGAGACTACGAAAAAACGGACTCACGACCGAAAGTCGTAAGTCCGCCCTGTTATTTTGGTAGCGGGGGCCGGACTCGAACCGGCGACCTCCGGGTTATGAGCCCGACGAGCTGCCAACTGCTCTACCCCGCGTCTGTCTCGTTTTTCGAGTAGCCGAGGTTACTCAGCCCCGCGGGGAGGGTCAACCGGAACTGATGGAATCGGTGCGGCCCAGGGCGAGGATGAGCTCGATCTCCCCCACCGGACGGTTCACCTCCCGGGCGATCTCCGGGGCGCTGCGCCCCTCCGCCGCGAGCTCGCGGATCCGGCCCTGGCTCTCCGCCTCCTGACTCGCCGCAGGATCCTCCTCGATCGGAGGGCGCTTCCGCGCGGGGGGAGGCGTGGTCGCCACCGTTTCCTCGGTCCCGACGACGGTTCCCCCCGAGGCGATTCCCCCGGGGTCACGCTCGCTCGAGATCGGGGGCTCCGGCGGCGCCACGGGATCGCCGGCCTGCCCCACCACGCCTTGCTTCCCCGCACCCTCCTCCGCCGCGTCTTCCTCGATCGGGGCGAACATGCTCTTCGGCTTGCCGCCCTCTCCGGCGCGGGCGCGGCGCTCCTGCTCGAAGCGCTCGCGGGTCTGGACGCGGTTCTGCTCCTCGACCCGCTGAAGGACCGACTCCGCCTCGGCGAGCTCGGCGCGATGGGGCGCGGTGCGGGCGAGGCCCTCGGCGCGGGCGCGGGAGACATCGAGGTCGGTGAGGGTGCGCTGCGCCTCCTCGATGAGGCGCTGGGCGTAGCGGATCTTCGTGTCGAGGCGCGCCTCGATCTCGCGGCCGGTCTCCTGCAGATCGACGAGGAGCCGCTCAAGCTCCTGGGTCTGCACCGCCTCGCCGTCTCGGGACCCACCACGGGCGCCGCCGGTGCGCGCCGCGGCGGGCGTCGCCCAGGCGGAGGCGGGGAGGGGCTCCTGCCCGAGACCATCCGGGATGACGCGGGTGCGACGAGTCCGCATCCGCACCACCGTGTGGAGGAGGATCGCGATCCCGATGAAGAGGGAGACGATCTGGACCAGGTTCAGAATGGAGGACTCCCGCGCTCCCTGGAGGAGGAGCGGAGAGAGCAGGATGGCGAGGGAGGAGGACAGCACGATCTTCTCGTTCCCCTTCTTCCCGACCGATCGGGGGGCGCTCCCGAGCGGTCCGTCCGCCCCGGCGCCGCGCTCCTCGTCGAGGGGAGGGGCGGGGGGTGCGGGACGGCGCTGATTGTAGGGAGAACCGGGCGCGGGGGGGAGGCTTTCAGGGCACTCCTCCCCCGGGCACGGGGCGGGAACCGGGCCGAGGCTTCGCGGGGGACGAGGGCGACCCGGCGCTAGCGCTCGAGATAGGCGTCGATGAGGCCGAGGAGCTGCTCGTGGTGCTCCATGGTGTTCGCTCCCATGTGGCCGATCCGGAAGGTCTTCTCCTTCAGGTCCTTGTAGCCGTTGGAGAGCATGAAGCCGTGCTCGCGCAGGTAGGAGTTCAGGTCCGCGATGCTTGTCCCCCGGGTGTTCTCCACGCAGGTGAGGGAGACCGAGGCGTACTCCTCGTCGGGGAAGAGACCGAAGCGATCCTTCGCCCACTCCCGCGTCATCGCGCATTTCGCGGCGATGTCGGCGTACCAGGCGTCCTCGTCCGCGTGGATCTTCTCGAGGCGCTTCCGGAGCGCGCGGAACTGGGGGACCGCCGGCGTCGTCGGGGTCTGGTCCTTCTCCCAGCTCTTGTGGATCTTGAGGAGATCGAAGTACTCCCCGCGGAGCTGCTTCTCCTTCGCCCGCTCCATCGCCCGCTCGCTGACGGTGCAGAGCGCGAGGCCGGGGGGGAGGGCGAGCGCCTTCTGGCTGCCGGTGACGAGGGCGTCGATCCCGAGCTTCTCCGTCTCGATCGGCACCGCGGCGGCGCTCGTCACGGCATCGACGAGGAGCACGATGTCATCGTAGCCCGCGACCGTGCACGCGATCTCGGCGAGGGGGCTCATCACCCCGGTGCTCGTCTCGTTGTGCACGACGGTGACCGCGTCGTAGCCCCCCTCGTCGAGCTTCTCCTTGATCATGCCGGGGAGGATCGGCTTCCCCCACTCCGCCTCGAGGCGCGTGACCTCGTAGCCGTGGTTCTCGCAGATCTCGGCGAAGCGCTTCGAGAAGGCGCCGTTCACGCAGGAGAGGACCTTCCGGCGAATGCAGTTGATCGCCGCGGTCTCCATGGCGCCGGTGGCGGAGTTCGTCATCAGGTAGACGGGGCGGCTGGTGCGGAGGAGCTTCTCCGCCATCGGGCGGATCGCGCCGATGAGCTCGCCGATCTCCGGGGCGCGGTGCCCGATCATCGGACCGGCCATCGCCTGCAGGACATCCTCCTCGACCTCCACCGGGCCGGGGATGAAGAGACGGGGCGGGCGGGACGCGTCGTTCATGGCAGCCATCGAAAGTTCTCCTCGGTCGATCCGCCGCCAGGCGGCAGGTTGCGGTCGGCTCCGGTCCAACGGATGGAAGGGTCATCTCAGTCGATCGGGTCCTCGATGAGGCGCAGCACCATGCCGGTGCTGATCTTCGGCTCGAAGTAGGTGGTCTTCGGTGGGAAGACCTCGCCCTGGGAGCAGCGCGCCCAGAACTCGTCACGGGTCACGGCGGGGAGGACGCAGAGGAGCGCCCGCTCTCCCAGCTCGCCGAGGCGGGCGCGAGCCCCCTCGAGGTCGTGCCAGTTCTCGATCTCCAGCCCGGCGATGTCGTCCCAGAGGCTGGAGAAGCGGCGCGCGAGGGTCGGCTGCTCGAGGTCGATCGGGGTGCGACCGGCGACGATCTCGCCGTTCGCCCGCTCGAGGCTCCACCCCTCCCCCTCCCCCGCATCGAGGCTGCAGAGCCGATCGATCACGGCGGGGATCGCCTCCGCCTCGGGGAGGACGAGGATCCGGTGGGTCGGCTCGATGGCGAGCCCCTCCTGAAGGAGCTCTCCGATCACGGTGAGGACATGCCCGGCGCCGGGCCGCGCATCCTCTCCCCCCAGCCGGAGGGCGGTCGTGTAGCGGTGGTGCCCATCCGCGACGACGGCGGGGCGGGGCGCGAGGAACTCGCGCAGGGTCGCGACCTTCTCCGGGTCGTCGAGGATCCAGACGCGGTGCCGGTCCCCCCGGAAGTCCTCGGCATCGAGCACGGGGGTGCCGACCTCATCGAAGTAGGGGGCGAGCGCATCGCCGAGCCCTTCGTCGACGAGCTGGACCACTCCCGAGTCGATCCCGCTCTCCTTCTGAAGGGAGTAGCGGTCGTCGACCACCTTGGGGCGGATCTCCTCGTGGCGGAGGACCCCCTCCCCCCACGGCTTCCCGCGCGCCGCGCCGAGGACCCCCCGGTAGCGGCAGCGCTGGCCGTGCATGTTCGTGAACTCGTACTCGTAGAGGGAGTAGCCGGGGCGCTCATCGCGCACGAGGACTCCCTCGTCGACCCACGCGCGCACCATCGCGCCGCGGTCGCGATACTCCTCCGGGGTTCCCTGGGAGCGCGACGGGTCGTCACCGAGGACGATCCGCACCGCGTTGTGGGAGTGGTGGGCGAGCAGCGTCTCGTGCTGCTTCCCGTCGATCACATCATAGGGAGGGCAGATCTCCGCCCCGGCGGGGACATGGTCCCGCGAGAATCGCAGGCCACGGAAGGGAACCAGCTCCGGCACGCCTCACTCCTTCGGCAGGTTGCGGACACAGATCGAGAGGCTCTGGACGGCGTAGGCGGTGACGAGGGCGGGGTCCCCCTCCATCCACCGATCCACCGGGTTCGTCCAGGTTCCCCGGGGGCTCTGGCGGCGGAGCAGCTCCGCGCCGAGCTCGGCCGCCCAGGGGCGGGACCGACCCTCGCCATCCTCGATGCGCGTCGCCCCGAGCACCTCGAGGGTCCGCGCCATGACGGTGTAGTAATAGTAAAGACCCATCTGACCCCGAGATCGATCCTTCTCCGTGGCCATTCCGGGATTCTCCACCACGGTGAAGTGGGCCCGGATCCAGCGGACGGCGTCCCCGATGATCGGATCGTCCGGGGCGAGGCCGGCGTAGATCAGCGACTTCACGGCGGAGTAGGTCATGCTGCCGTAGCTCGTGTAGCTGACGGAGCCATCGGGGTTCTCAAGGTTCTGCGCCTTCGACTCCCCGGGGTAGTAGAAGAAGCCGCCATCCTCGGTGGAGCGGACATCCTTCCCATCGGTGAAGTCGTTCGACGCCGCCCGGTTCTGGCAGCGCTTCAGGAAGGTCTGCACCCGGGCGAAGACCTCGGAGTCCTCGGCGAGCTCCCCCGCCTGCAGCGCCTCGAGGGCCATCTGCGTGTTCGAGAGATCGGGGCGGCGATCGCTGCCGTAGCCGATCCCCCCGTAGGCGCGGGCGTTCGTCTTCGGGTCGTAGGAAGGCGTGGAGTCCTCGGAGCACTGGAGCCCGGCGATGAAGTCACGGAGGGCGGTGACCTCCGCGGCGTAGCGCGGCTCCCGTCCCTCGTCGAGGGCGTCGAGGGCGAGGAGCGCCATCGAGCTCTTGTAGTTCGCGAGGCCGCGCCCCTCCTCGAAGATGCCGCCCCCCTCCCGCCGCTGGGAGAGGAGGTACTCGACCGCCTTGGAGATGAAGGGGCCGTCATCCTCGCGGTAGCGACGGGGGCAGATCGCGAGGGCGTGCAACACGAGGGCCGTGACGCCGGCGTCGCTGATGTATCCCCCGTCGGGGAGGGCGAGGCCGTAGCTCCCGTCAGGGTTCTGATGGTCGATGAGCCAGTTCGCGCCGCGGTCGATCGCCTTCTTCAGGGTGTCCGCGTCGATCGACCGGGCCGCCGCGAGGGAGGCCTCCACCGTCCGACCCTCCCACGGGGCGGGCGCGGTCTCCTGCGCGAGGAGGCACGGCGGGGCGGCGAGCGGGGAGAGGAGCAGCGCGAGGACGAGGGCTCGGCGCAGCCCGCGCGGCGGGGAGTGATCCAGATCCGGGGTCATCGGTCTTCGCCTCCTTCGGGGTCCTTCGGCGGAGGGGGCAGCTCCATGCGGGTCGCCCGCGGGTCGATCTCCCCCGGGCGGGGGAGTCGGATCACGAGGGTGACCGGGGTCGGCTCGTCGCGGCGGAGCCGCGGGAGCGCGTCGGCGTAGGCGTAATAGTCGCCATCCCGCCAGGGGAGGGCGAGGGGATTGTCGAGAATCGCGTAGGGACGGTGGCTGAGGGCGATGAGCTGGCCAAGGATCGTCGGCGCGTAGACCTGTCGGGGCTCGCTCCCCCCCTCGGGCTCATCCGCGGCGCCATCCCCCGGCGCTCCCCCGTCTCCATCCTCCGCCTCCCGGTCCCCCGGACCGCGGATGATGTCCTCCTGCTCGATGAACTGAGACCCCGTGTAGACGAAGCCGCAGTAGGCCATCGCCCGCTCCATCGGCCCGTTCGTGACGACATCCTCCGCTCGGACATCGCGCACCGCGGCGCGACCATCGGGGAGGGTCACGCCGTAGCGCAGCCGCAGCATGACGCGGGGTCCCTCGATCGGACCGAGGTCATCCTCGGAGCGGGGCGGGACACCGGGCTCGATGCCGAGGAGGAGGATCGCCGCGTTCAGGTCGATCGGATCGCAGTCGAGGGAGAGGAGGCTCTCGTGCCGCTTCACGCCCGTGCCGCAGGCGAGGAACTCGATGAACCCGCCGCGCAGGTTCAGGGTGGCGTCGACCTCCACCTCACGGAGTCCGGGGTGGAAGCGCACGGTGCCCACCTCCACGAAGCCGGGGCGCGCCGCCGGGGGCGGCTCGGCGTCGAGGAGGTCGAGGGGTCCCCCGATGAGCTGGGAGAGGGCGAAGGCGATCCAGACGCAGCTGCTCATGCGCCTCCTGGGCGTGGGGTTGCGGATCCTGTCCCCCGCGACCTCTCGGGTCGCTGGAGCGGACGGGGAGCCGACTCCCGAGGGGCAGCAGGGAGTCCGAGGTCGCCGGCGCGACCGCGCGTATCGTCCCACGCGATCCCCACGATGTCCATCGACCCGAGACCCCGCAGGAGATGAGAAGGAGGGGGGGAGCGACCGCAGCCGCTCCCCCCCTCCCGGGCGTCGGGGCCCTCCCGCCTCGTCCGGCGTCCTACTCCCGCGGCGCGGGGGGGAGGACGATGAGCGCGAGGGCGAACCCGCCCTTCTCCGGGAAGGTGAGCCCCGGGAGCAGGAAGCAGGCGGCGGCGAGCTCGTCGCGGGTGTCCCGCGTGCGGAGGATCTCCTCCCCCGCGGCGTTGCGCAGGGAGAGCTTGTCCTCCTTCTTCTTCACCCGTCCGCGCTCGGTGTCCTCGGCGTCGACGACCTTGAAGCCGTCGTCGCGGAGCTTGAGCTTGGCGTGCTCCTTCCCGGCCGCGTCGAGGAGCTCCCAGTCCCCATCCGGCTCCCGCTCGAGGCGCCAGCGGGTCTTCCCATCCGGCCCGGAGAGGAGGTACTTCGCCCCCTTGCGATCCGCGGTCACCCGGGAGAGCGCGTCCTTCCTCGGGAGCTCGATGGTGATCGCATCGCCGGCGCGGGCGTAGGTGGCGAGGGTCTTGCGGCCGGCGCCGCTCTGCAGCTCCGCCTCGGGTCCCTCCGGGTCGATCCGGAAGACCTCCTTCCCGTCCTTGCCATCGAACTCGATCTTGGCCGGAACGAGGGGAGGATCGTTCGCCCCGACGAGGAGGAAGACGAGGAGGAGGAGGAAGGGCGCGCGGTGCATCGGTCACCTTTCGCGGGCGGAGTGCGGAATGGGTGCGGGGCTCACTTCCCCGATTCTAGGGCTCTCCCCCGGGGAACGAAGCAACGATCCACGAAACCGGAGCTCAGTCCGTGCCGTTCAGGGACCAGTCGTACTCGAGGAAGCTGAGCACCCGATCCCCCTGCGCCTCGAGGAGATCGCGCGCCGGAGGCGGGGCGTACCGCGCGAGGAAGCCCGCCCGGGTCCCTCCGTCCCGCTCGAAGTCGGACGCGAACCAGTCGAGGAGCCGCGTCACCCGGACCCGGTCCCCTTCGACCCGCAGCTGGTCCTCGCGGGCCAGGGCGCGCGTGGTCGCGCCCGCGAGCTGCTCGCGGATCCGCCCCCCGACGAAGGCCTCGGCGGACAGGGGGGGGCAGCCGCGAGAGGCGCAGTTGACCGCGAAGTGGATCCGCGGCTCGTCGAAGAGCTCGGGCACGCGCAGGAGAGAGTGCTCGATGAAGTCGAGGCTCACGGTGCTTCCCCCCAGGCGATGCCGCTCTCCCGTCCACGGCTCGCTCGTCTCCCGGATCGACACGAGGGGGAGGTTCTCCACGACCCAGTCGAGGGTGAAGGCGTTGTAGGCGTTGATGAGGAGAGCGAGGAGCTCCTCTCTCCCGAGGCGCGACAGGTCCGCCTCTGCCAGCGCGCGCAGGTAGTCCTGCAGGAGGGCGCGCTCCGCCGCGAGGCCGGAGTAGTCGACCCGCCCCTCGGTGTCGACATGCGCTCGCAGCAGGCGGTCGAGTCCGCCGTGATCGAACCGATCCGTCCCCCCTTCGAGACCGCGCTGAATCTGAGCCGCGAGGGGATGACCCGGGGCCGGAGCGGCGCTCGGGGCGGAGCAGCCCCCGACGAAGAGAACACCGCCCAGGAGCACACCGGACACCCCGAGGGTCGTGAGCCACCGCGCCTTCATTCCATGCACCTCATCTCACCGACCGAGACGGCCGGGAGCACAAGGATGCCGAGGCCTCCCCCCGCGAGCGAGGACTCTCGGAGTTCCGGACAAGGGGATCGAGAGTCCTCTCGGGCGCGGGCACGATCTCCCCATCCTCGCCTCGGAGCACGGGTTGGAGCGGCGATCTTGCGGTAAGACAAGGAGAGGACTACCCTTAGCCCGCTCGCGACCCGGACCGGGGTCGCGCGCCGGTGCGGATGCGCGTGCATGCGCCGCCGATG
>JAFMMO010000162.1 GCA_017859655.1 Pseudomonadota bacterium
CTCCGGCGGTCAGCAGCAGCGCCTCTGCATCGCGCGGGCGCTCGCCATGCGCCCGGAGATCATTCTGATGGACGAGCCCTGCTCCGCTCTGGATCCGATCTCCACCAGCCGCATCGAGGACCTCATCTTCGAGCTCAAGAAGCAGTACACGATCGTGATCGTCACCCACAACATGCAGCAGGCCGCTCGCGTCTCCGACTTCACAGCCTTCCTCGAGCTCGGTAATCTGATCGAGGTCGGCGAGACCGACCAGATCTTCACGAAGCCGCGCGAGCAGCGCACCGAGGACTACGTCTCCGGTCGCTTCGGCTAGGCAGCTGTAGCAGGCACTCCAGCGGGAAGCGGGCAGTGTGACCCTCCACCTCCAGAAGGACCTTCAGCAGCTGAAGGCGAGCGTCCTCGGGATGAGCGAGGCGATCGCGGACAGGGTCCGCCGCGCCATCGACTCCCTGGTGGAGCACGACACGGAGCTCGCAGAGCAGGTCATCGCGGGCGACGCCGAGATCGACGACCTCGAGGTGCGCATCGAGGAGGAGGCGCTGAAGATCCTCGCGCTTCACCAGCCGGTCGCGACCGACCTGCGCCTCGTGATCGCCCTCCTGAAGGTGAACAGCGACCTCGAGAGGGTCGGGGACCTCGCCGTGAACGTGGCGGAGCGGGCGCGGTTCCTCGCGACACAGCCCGGGATCGGAATCCGCCTCGACTTCGCCCGCATGGGCGAAGCCGCCCTCGGCATGGTGAACGAATGCCTCGAGTCCCTCGTGCAGCTCGATGTGGCCCTCGCGAGGAAGGTCATCCGGAACGATCAGGTGGTCGATGACATGAACCGCGAGATGTTCATGGCCCTCCAGGAGCGGATGCGGCAGGAGCCCGCCACGATCGAGCGGGCGATCCACTACCTCTCCGCCTCACGCCACCTCGAGCGGATCGCGGATCACGCCACGAACATCGCCGAGGATGTCCTCTTCCTGGTGGAAGGCACCGTCGTCCGCCACACCCACGAGGAGTACCGCTAGCCCCGGTCGCGAACACCGGGCGAACGACACGACCATCCGCCATTCACAGAACCCCAACCGCTTCTTCAAACGATCTTCATTAGGATCATGGTCTCCTGTTTCATCGGCCCGGAGCGGGCCGCTTCATCCTCCCTGACTTGTGAAGGAATCCTCATGTCCCGTTGCATCGCCTGCGCTCTCTTCGCATTCCTCCTCACCGCCCCGGTCGGGGCGCAGGAGCTCAACTACTCGACCGCTCTCCAGTACGCCAGCGAGGATGGGCAGTTCAAGCTCAAGCTCGGCGGTCGGATGCACAACAACTGGACCTGGTACTCCGCGGACGATGAGTTCGCGACCGCGTCCGGGAACGTCGCCGCCGGAGACGCGGAGCCGAGCGATGGAACGATCTTCCGCCGCGCTCGTCTCTACCTCGCGGGGACGATCTACGGGAACATCGACTTCAAGGCGCAGTACGACTTCGCGGGCGGCGATGCCGACTTCAAGGACCTCTACATGGAGGTCCGCGATGTCCCCGCCGTCGGCAGCGTGCGGGTCGGTCAGTTCTACGAGCCGTTCGGTCTCGAGGCCCAGACCTCGAGCAACTACATCACCTTCATCGAGCGCTCGAGCGGCACCGGACCGATCGCGCCCGAGCGCTCGACCGGCTTCATGACCCACGGGGTCAACGGCGAAGAGAACATGACCTGGTGGATCGGCGCATTCCGCGACAGCGCGAGCGATGGCGACGCCGTGGGGGACAACAAGATGACCTTCACCGGGCGCGCGACCTGGCTCCCGTGGGCGACCGACGACGGCGACCTCGTCCACCTCGGCGTGGCGGCCAGCCTCCGGAGCCCCGAGGGTGACACCGTCAACTACCAGGCGGACCCGGAGGTCCGCCCCTCCGTCGACTTCCTGGAGACCGGCGCCCAGGCGGTGGACGAGGTCACCTACTTCGGCCTCGAGGCCGCCACCGTCCAGGGTCCGCTCTCCCTTCAGGCGGAGTACATGACCGCCATGAACGAGGGGAGCGAGGGCGCCGAGGACTTCGACATCTCCCACTACTACATCTTCGCGAGCTACTTCCTCACCGGAGAGAAGCGCGCCTACAGCAACAAGAAGGCGATCTTCTCGCGGGTGAAGCCGAACACCAACTACGGGTCGGCGGACGGAAACGGAGCCTGGGAGGTCGGTCTTCGTTACTCCGGCACCGACTTCGACGACGGTGCGATCAACGGCGGCACCATGACCCAGACCACCCTCGGTCTGAACTGGTATCTGAACCCGAATGTCCGGATCATGACGAACGTCGTGCTGATGGATGTCGAGGACATCGCCGGGGATGTGGGAGTCGACGGCAGCGCCGAAGCGTTCACCATGCGCTTCCAGATCGACTTCTGATCCCGCCGCGAGAGAGTCAGAGAGCCTGACGCGCCCCGCATCGTCGAGACCCCCGGGGCTCGATGCTGCGGGGCGCTCTCCGGCCTGCTCCTCTCCGGTCTTCGAGAGGGAAGACTCCCCCCCCGCGCGAAGGCCCGGGGGGGGAGTCTTCATGAGGAGCCGCGAAGAGAGTGACCCGTTCAGCCGAGGTCGGCGGGATCGGGCGTGTAGCACTCGCGTCCCGGGCGGCACATCTGCGGCTCGCAGTCGAGCTCGTCCGGGCCCTGCGGCGCCATGGTGCGCAGGCAATGGAAGATCGCCGTGTCCGCGGTGAACCGGTCCTCGTAGGCGCTTCGGCGGTACTCGGGGTTGAGGGTCATCGTCTTCGTGCGAAGACAGGGGCAGACATCGTCCGGCAGGAAGACCGGTTTCTGGTTCGCCATCTTCGGTCCTCCTAGCCTTTCCTCGCCCGGGAGATCGCCGACCGCGCCGCGCGAGCGATCGTCGCCCGCACCAGCGCCAGCTTGTATCCGTTCTGCTCGAGAGGCGTCGCGCCGGCGCAGGCGGCCTCCCCCGCGGCGGAGAGCGCCTCCTCGTCCACCCGCCCCCGGAGCAGCGCCTCCACCCGAGGGAGCCGCAGCGGACGGGGCGCGACCGCGCTGAGCACGACGCGGGAATCCTCGACCGCGCCGCCCGAGGCCTTCACGAGGACCGTGGCCGCGGTGAGCGCCCAGTCGAAGCTCTGCTTCTCCCGGACCTCGACATAGGCCTCTCCCCAGCCACGCGCGGCGGCCGGGATCTCGATCCGCGTGATCAGCTCCCCGGGGGCGAGGATGTTCTCGACCATGACATTGTCATCGGGGTCGACGAAGAAGTCGTCGAGGGCGACCTCGCGCTCCCCTCCGGACCCCCGCACGATCAGGACCGCATCGTAGGCGAGGAGGATGGGAGCGATGTTCGACGCATGGACCGCGCAGCAGGTCCCGTTGTCGAAGATGGTGTGGAACTCGTTCTCCCCCTCCTGCGCGTAGCAGGTCGCTCCACCCTTCTTCCGACAGGGGTAGTCGGGATGGCGGAAGTACCAGCACCGCGGGCGCTGACAGAGTCCCCCGCCGATCGTCGCGACATTGCGGATCTGCGGAGTCGCGGTCGCGAGGATCGCCTCCACGAGGGCGGGATGATGCTCCCGGATTCCGACGTGCTCCGCCACCTCGGTGTGGGTGGCCAGGGCGCCGATCACCGTTCGCTCCGCCGTCACCTCGATCGACGCGAGGTCGGGGATAGTCTTCAGGTTCACGAGGCGCTCGGGGGCGTCGACCCGCTCCTTGATGGTGGCGAGGAGGTCGGTGCCACCGGCGAGCCAGCGCGAGGCGACGAAGCTCTCGCCGCTCGCGCGGATCGCGGCATCGAGGCTCCCGGGCTGGGCGAGCTCGAAGGACTTCATAGACTCGTTCCCTTCCGACCGGTGGCGGGGCGCGGCGCCTTGCCGAGCGCCTCGAGGACCTTGCGGGGCGTGATCGGCAGCGAGGTCATGCGGGTGCCCAGGGCGTTGGAGACCGCGTTCGCGACCGCCGCGGCGGTCGCGACGATCGGCGGCTCACCCAGACCCATGACCCCGGTGTTGTTCCTGCCGTTGTAGACATCGACGAGGACCACATCGATCTCGGGACAGTCGGCCGCCCCGAGGATCTTGTAGTTCTCCATGTCGGCGTTGACCATGACACCCTGCTGGCGGTCCATGATCCGTCGCTCGAAGAGCGCGAAGCTGACCCCCTGGATCACCCCGCCCCGGACCTGGCTCTCGGCCAGCTTCGGGTTGAGGATCTTCCCGGAGTCCGCCACCGCGACGACGCGCTCCACCCGGACCTCGCCGGTCTCGGTGTCGACCGCGACCTCGGCCACCTGCACCCCCGCGTTCGTGCTCTCGTAGCCGTCGTAGTTCGCGCTGCGTCGGCTCAGGGTGGGCCGCTGGCGGAGCACCTCGATGGCATCCTCGTCGAGCAGCGCGCAGGCCGCCTTGAAGGAGAGGACCGCGGAGCCGCTCGCATCCACGACCGACCCGCCGCGAAGATCGAGCTCTCCGGCCTGCCAGCCCTTGCGATCCGCCACCGCCTCGAGGAGCTCGCGCTTCGCATCATGAGCCGCGAGCCGCGCGGCGGGAGTGACGGTTCCGATCGTCGTGGAGCCGCCGCTGGCGGGACCCCGCGGATCATCGGTGTTCCCCATCGAGACGGTCACCTCATCCGCGCGGAGACCGAGCTCCTCCGCCGCGACCTGACCGATCACCGTACGGGTCCCCGTGCCGATGTCCTGGGCGCCGTTGCGGACCTCCACCCGTCCATCCTTGTGGATGCGAACGAGCACCGCCGCGCCGGCGCCGCCGGCGGAGAACCAGAGGCTGCTCGCCATGCCGATCCCGCGGCGGATCGGACCCTCCCGACGAACCCGACCGTGCTTCTCCTTCCAGCCGGAGCGCTCGGCCGCGATCTGGTATTCGGCGAGGCGGATCCTGTGATCGTCGTTCCGACGACGCAGCTCGATGGGGTCGATCCCGAGCGCGGCGGCGGCCTCGTCGAGGAGGCCCTCGAGGCCGAAGGCTCCCTGAGGCCATCCCGGAGCCCGATGTGCCCGGGCCCCGCCGTTGTTCGTGCGCACTCCGTACTCGACCTTGTCGACCTCGCCGAGCTGGTAGATCAGGTCGTTGTGAGCCCCGGACCCGCCCATTCCGGTGCCGGAGCTGCCCCAGTTCCGGATCCGGAGGGCGAGGATCTTTCCCTCCTTGTCGAGTCCGAGCGTCAGCTTCTGGATCGAGTCGGGGCGGTTCCCCACCGCGATCTGCTCCGCCCGACGGTCGAGCATGAGCCGGACCGGCGCGCCCGCTTCACGAGCGAGATGAGCCCCGATGACCCCCTCCCGCCCGGCGGAGAACTTCGAGCCGAAGCCCCCGCCGACGTGCTCGCAGATCACCTGGGGGGAGGTGCCGAAGCGCCGCCCCAGCTCGAACTGCGCTCCGAAGGTCGCCTGGGTGGAGGCGTGGGCGATGAGCTTCCCATCCTTCCACTCGCAGACGAGCCCGTGGGGCTCGAGCGGGCAGTGGGTCTGGACTTCGGTCCGGAAGGTGCGCGAGACCACGACCGCGGCCGCCCGGAGGATCCCCTTGATGCGCTCCTCCTGCTCGTCGAGGTTCGCGCGGATCTCCGCCTCCCGATCCTCGTTGAGAGAGCCGTCCCGCTGCCGGGCGGTCCGGGGAGAGGTTCGATCGACGTTCACCTGGTTTCCCCGACCGACCGACGGAGCCCCTTCGGCCATGGCGTCGTCGAGGGTCACCGCGAAGGGGTGGACCTCGTAGTCGACGTAGATCGCCCGGAGCGCCTCGTCCGCGATCGCCTCGGTCGTCGCGCAGACCGCGGCGACCTCGGAGCCCGCGTAGCGGCACTCCCGGCTCTCGAAGAGGTCCGGGGCGGTCACGACCGCCTTCACCCCGGGCATCGCCAGGGCGACCGAGGTGTCGATCTCACGGATCGTGGCGTTCGCGTGTGGGCAGCGGAGGATGGCGCCGTAGAGGAGCCCCTCCGGCCGCTGATCGTAGCTGTAGCGCGCCGCGCCGGTGGCCTTGAGGAGCGCCTCCGAGCGGGGCACGGAGCGACCCACCACCTTCAGATCGTCCCCGGGCTGGTAGGGGGGAACGTCACCGTCCGGGAGCGTGACGGTCAGCTCCTCGAAGTGGCCTTCGAAGCCGACCTTGATCTTCATCTCAGCGACCACGATCGGCACCTCCTCCCCGTCCGGCCCGCCGGCGGGCCGTCAGCTCGACCGCCTCGAAGATGTTCTGGTAGGTCCCGCAGCGGCATATGTTGCCGGAGATCCCCTCCGCGACCTGGGCCCGCGTGGGGGAAGGCCGGCTCTCGAGGAGAGCGGTGCAGGAGACGACCATCCCGGGAGTGCAGAAGCCGCACTGGAGCGCGTCGCACTCGACGAACGCCTCCTGAAGATCGGATGGACTCTCGGGAGTGCCGCAGCCCTCGACGGTCCTGATCTCGCGGCCGACCGCATCGATGGCCAGCATGCTGCAGGAGTCGACCGTCCGGCCGTCGAGCATCACCGTGCAGGCCCCGCAGGAGCCGCGATCGCAGACCCGCTTCGTCCCGGTGAGGCCGAGCTGGTCCCGCAGGGCGTCGGCGAGGGTCAGGGAGGGGGGCGCCTCGAGCGTGCGCTCGGTGCCGTTCACCCGGAGGCGCATGGAGACGGGCCCCGGGCCGAGGATCGGCGCCGCGCCATCGTCCGAGCGTTGCCCGGCCACGACGGGGGGGGCGGAGCCGGTGACACCGACGGCCGCCACGGTGAGACTCGCGCCCTTGATGAACATCCGACGGCTGAAGCCATCGCGGGCGGAGTTGGAGGAGCTCTCTCGTTCCTGCGTCGACATCCAGATCCTTTCTCGACGGGCGAAGGAGGATGGTACCGGAGCCGGAGACGGGGTCCGCCGGAGGATCGGATCGATCTCACCGCGCGGCGCCCTCTGCGCTCCGATTGTGAAAGAGGGGAAGGGCGGGGACAAGAATGAGCGGCGGACCCGGATGCGAGAGCGGGGATCCCGGGGGCGCAACGCGCCTCCCGGGATCCCCGCTCGGGGGGAGATCGAGCTGTGCGAAGGGACGCTAGACGCCGGGGGACTTCGCGATGGAGACGGTGATCTGACGCCCCTCCATCTCCGTGCCGTCGAGGTCGTCGACCGCCTTGGCCGCCTCGGCATCGCTCGCGAATTCGACGAAGCCGAAGCCGCGGGAGCGCTGGGTCTCGCGATCGCGGATCACGGTGGCACTGACCACCTCACCGAACCCCGCGAAGTGGTCCTGGAGGGCATGGTCGTCGACGGCCCAGGGGAGGCCTCCAACGAAGAGTCGCTTGCTCATTTCGGTCCTTTCAGCACACGGGGGGAAGGGCATGGCGTCGGTGCGCCTTCCGGGGACCCCCTGCGGACGGCAGGTTGATCCTGCAAGAAAGATGTCTCGGCGCGCGGACTGTCCTGAGCCGAAATCCGTCCTTCTGTGGACTGTTACGGCAGAAATCGGGCTTCGTTGGGCGTTTTTCGGGATTTTCGGGCCGCTGCGGGAGGTCCGCGCAGCTCAGCCCCGGGGGAGGTCCGCCGCGCGCTGGGCCTTCATGCGATGCCCCTCGGCGAGGAGGAGCTCGCGAAGCTCCACCCCCTCCTTCCCCGAGCTCCGGATCAACTCCGCGATCCGCTCGGTGAGCTGATAGAGGGGGAGAGAGTCGATCCGGGCGCTCCTGAGGAAGGGCGCGATCTTCTTCACGATCTGGTCCACGAAGATCGGCTCCGAGATCCCCCGGGAAGCGAGGCAGTATCCGTAGACCGCAGTGACATCGATGAGGGAGTCATCGACGAACTCCTCCGCCATCATTGTGGAGACGAGGTCTCCGGGGCGGTCGATCACCCGCTCCGAGGCCCCCGCCTCATCGAGGAGCGTGAGCACCACTTCTCCGTCCAGGTCACCCCGCCAGTCGACTTCGGTGATCACGGCGCTCTCCTCTGCTCTTCCGTCCCGCGGCTCTCGGCAGTCTGCAGCTCGGTCTCGAGCTCGACGGATCGCCCTCCCGCG
>JAFMMO010000163.1 GCA_017859655.1 Pseudomonadota bacterium
GCGGTCGTCGATCCCGCGGGGATCGTGCAAGTGCACCTCGGCGCACCCGCGGGACTGATGCCGGGACCGGTCTTCCCGACCGGTGCGCCGATCGCGGCGGTCGCTCTCGAAGACTGGGATGGGGACGGCCTCCTCGACCTGATCCACACCGCGGCGGCCCCCGGGGGGGAGGTGCTGATCCGCGCCGGGGACGGAGCGGGCGCCTTCCCGGCTCCGCCCCTCGCCGTCGGGTTCGGGGTCCGCCCCGCTCACCTGCTCGCCCTCGACCTCGAAGGGGACGGCTTCCTCGATCTCGTGGTGGGGGACGACCTGGGGCCGGAACTCGCGGTCCTGCGCGGTGCCGGAGGCGGCGCCCTCGGCCCCGTCCTCCCGATCCCCCTCTCCGGACCCTGCCGCGGCCTCGCGGCGGGCGACCTGGATGGGAGCGGCGTCATCGACCTCATCGTGCTCGCCGAGTCCCCGACGACCTTCTGCGGAAGCGCCGCGATCCCCCACCTCGCCGTCGGCGCGGGGTATCTCCCCCAGCCCCCGATCACCGGGGTCTGCGGCCCCCACGACGCCCTCCTCGCCGACCTGGATCTCGACGGGAATCTCGACCTCGTCACCACCGACGGCGGAGACCTCATTCCGGCGGTGAACTGGGTCGATGTGCGCCGGGGCTTCGGGGACGGGACCTTCGAGGACCCGCTCGTCGCCCCGGTGGCGCTGGCGACGCTCGGCGCCCCTGCGCTGCTCCGGATCGACCTCGACGGCCGCCCCGACCTCGCGCTCCCCAGCTTCGGACCGGGGCCGGCCCTCGACCTCTACCGCAACGAGCTCTCCCAGGGGGGCGCGCCGTTCCTGCGCGGAGATGGGAACGGGAACGGCGTCCTCGAGCCGCTGGCGGATGCGATCCACCTGCTCTCCTGGGGATTCCAGGGAGGGGACCCGCCCCCGTGCGAGGCCGCGGCGGACACCAATGGAGACGGAGTGGTCGGGGCGATCGCGGACGCGATCGCCCTCCTCGGCTGGCAGTTCGCAGGAGGCGCCGCTCCCCCTCCCCCGTTCCCGGGGTGCGGACCGGACCCCGGGGGGGCCGCGCTCCCCTGCGCGAACCCGCCCCCCTGCCCCTAAGGGGCCTCTCTTCCTGAGAAGGTCCAGCCCGGGGAAGACACAGCCCCACAGAGAGCGCCCGGGCGGATCCCGCACAGCCGACGAGGAAGGCGCCGGTCGCCCCGCCCTGCGCCGGCTCGCCTCGCAGGACCCGGCCGTCGTTCGCGGCTCCTTCCGCCTACTGCAGCTCGTCGACCACCTTGCGGTAGCCCTGCAGGGCAATCCGCTGCATGTAGAGGGAGAGCCCGCGCTCGCCGCCGAGCTCCGCCCCCCCGCCGGCCCGACCCGGGCCGCCGTGGAGGGACTGCGGCAGCGCGAGACCGGAGCCGAGGGCCTGCTCGACCATCTTCTCCGAGCCGAGGTAGAAGCGGCCGCTCCAGCAGCCGCCCGACTCGAGGGCCGCCTGGAACCAGGCGTCCTCGTCGTTGTAGAGCGCGGTGACGAGGGTCCCGCCCCCGAGGGCAACCCCGGCCATCGCCTCCGCAGCCGAACCGTCGTAGGGGAGGAGGGTCGAGACCGGCGCGAAGACCTCCCGCTCGTGCACGATCGGCACGTCCCGGAAGTCCTCCGCCTCGAAGAGGGTCGGGCCGAAGAACCAGCCCCGCCCCGGCTCGGCGCCGACCCCATCGACCCGCTCGCCGGTGCCGTGCACCCGACGGGCGACCGCCGCGATCGCGGCGCATCCCTCGACCGCATCGTCGAGCTGGGAGGCGGTCGCGAGCGCGCCGAGGGTCACCCCCTCCGCGAAGGGGCTCCCGACGACCGCGCCCTCCAGCTGCTCGATGAGCGCCTCGCGCACCTCCGCGATCCGGTCGCGGGGCACGAAGATCCGGCGGACCGCGGTGCACTTCTGCCCCGACTTCTGGGTGATCTCCCGCGCGACATCGCGCAGGAACAGGCCCCAGGTCTCCGAGCCCTCCTCCACCGACGGCGCGAGGACCGTCGCGTTCAGGGAGTCCGCCTCGATGTTCACGGGGACGGAGCGCTCGATCAGCTCGGGGATGCTCCGCAGGCGGTTCCCCGTGTCGGCGGAGCCGGTGAACGCGAGGACATCCTGAGGACCGAGGCGGGTGAGGAGGTCCCCCGTGGAGCCGACGATCATCGAGAACGCGCCCTCGGGCGCGAGGCCGGACTCGACGACGATCTCACCGCAGCGCGCGGTGACCCACGCGGTGCTCGTCGCCGGCTTCGTCACCACCGGCATCCCGGCGAGCCAGGCCTGGGCCGCCTTCTCCGCGAAGCCCCACGCCGGGAAGTTGAAGGCGTTGATGTGGACCGCCACCCCCTGGCGCGGCACCGAGGCGTGGCGTCCCCAGAACTTCGCCGAGCGGCCGAGCGCGAGACCCTCGCCGTCGAAGAGGATCTTCCGGTCCCCGAGCTCCCGCCCGAGGTAGCCGTAGTAGCTGAGGGTGCCGGTCGCGCCGTCGATGTCGAACTTGGCGTCCTTGCGGGTCACGCCCGAGTCCCGCATCGAGAGCTCGAGGAGCTCATCCCGATGGGCGTGGATCGCCTTCGAGAGGCCGATGAGCATCTCCCCGCGCTCGGCGAAGGTCATCGCGCGGAGCGCGCGCCCCCCCACCTCGCGGGCATGGTCGAGGGCCGCGCCGAAATCGATGCCGACGCTCGAGGCCCGGGCGATCTCCGCCTCGGTCGAAGGGTCGTGCAGGGGGACGAATCCATCGGTCGCGGCGTGCCAGGCGCCGTGGACATGGCTGCGCAGGGTCTCCATCGAAGGGCTCCTCCTCGGGGTGTGGGTCCCGCGCTCGGAGCGCGGGCTCGCGAAGCCCGGATTCTCACCGAAGCGGGACGACGCATCGAGGGGAACGGTGGGGTCGGACCACGAAGGGGGGACCCGGCGGGGCCGGGGGCGGAGACGCACGCGTGACGGGGAGGAACCGACTCAGGGGTTGGGAGACGGGTTGCAGAGGTCGAGGGAGTCCTCGCTCGGGTCGATGCCGAACCCCGGGAAGGGGTAGGGGATCGTCGGCCCCGCGCTGAAGAGGAAGGTCAGGCCGTAGATCGCGTCCCCGATGTTGAGGGAGCCGTCGTCGTTCGTGTCCGCCGAGTCGGGGCACTCGGGCGGGGGCCCTCCGGTGAAGAGGTAGGAGAGCAGGAAGATCGCATCGGAGATGTCCACGCCGAGGTCGTAGTTCGCATCGCCGCGCATGAAGATGAACTGCGGCTGCGCGCTGACGGTGCAGCTGCCGTGGAGCATGTAGGGCGTGATCGAGCCGTTGTTCGAGGACGCGAAGCGGTTCGTGATCGGCGGGGAGCCGAGGCCGTCGATGAACTCGATCAGCCCGACCGTCCCGAGGCTGTTTCCGAACGGGACCGTGTAGATCAGGTTGGCGATCGTCTGGTCCACGCCGGGGTCGAGGGTCCGGCCATCGAACGGGTCGAGGAAGTCGAAGACCACCGCGATGATCAGCTCCGACGCCGCCCCGTTCGGGTTCAGGTTCGTGACGAGGAACTCCGGAGCGAGGGAGTCCACCTGCGTCCCGTCGAAGTTCACCTCGGAGAAGGGCGTGACCGCGTCATCGTAGCGGATCGACACCTGGTAGCCCTGCAGAGGATCCGGATGGGAGGCGAGGAGCGGGTGGCTCACCGGCTGCCCTGCGAACGCCACGATGTCGGCGATCCCCAGGACGTTCGGCGGGAGGGTGGCCGTGAAGGCGCCGGAGAGGGTGACGGAGTCCTGCCCTCCGGGCCCGGTGACGGTCAGGGTGATCGAGTAGGTTCCGGGGTCGAGGTAGACATGACCCGGGGCGAGGGAGGTGCTCGTCGAGCCATCTCCGAACTCCCACAGCTGCGACTGATAGAGCCCGCTGCTCGCGTTCGCGAAGGAGACCCCCACCGGGAGCATCGTGTCATCGAGGAAGGACACCGTGAAGTCCGCGACCGGCGGCGGCACATCGTTCGTGCACCAGACCCGATCCCCGGAGAGATAGGCGATCCGGTGGTACCCGAGACCATCGATGACGAGGTCGGGGTCGGTCGCCCCGAACTCGGCGTCGAGGGGGGCGCCCGGGGGGAAGACTCCGGCCGTCTGGCGCGAGAACCAGAGCTGCCCACCGGCGGAGTACGCGGTCGAGGCCAGGCCGTCCGGAGCGACATCGAGGGCCGGGCGGCCGACCACGGAGGAGCCCACATGGACCACCGAGGGGCCGGCGATCGCGCCGAGCGGTCCGCAGCGGTGGACGAGGGTCCCCACCTCGACGGTGAGGACGTGGAGGATGCTCTCCCCCCCGTGGAGACGGAACTGGGTGATGTCCTGGGCACTGTCGACGAGGAGCTGCTCGGGGAGGAGCGCGACCGAGTCCCGGCGAGTGCCGTGAAGATTTCCGTCGCGGATGTAGCCGATCAGCACCTCACCGGCGCCGAGGTCGACGATCTGCGGGAGGTCTCCCGAGGCGATCGTCTCGACCGGTCCCGCTCCGCTGCGGTAGCGGATCGAGGTCTCCCCCAGAGGAGAGATCGAGACCCACGCGACATGGACGATCCCCGCCGAGTCGACATGGACCCAGGGGTCGCGGTCATCGAGGTCGTCATTGAGGATCGCTCCGGCGGAGACGAACTGACCGGAGGCGTTGCTGGCGAGGTAGATGTCCCGCTCGCTCGGTCCCCCCGAGCCCTCGACCTGGGTGTAGGCGAGGAACTGGAGGAAGCCGGCGGAGGGAGCGATGGTCGCGCCACCGTGGGCCTGGGGCTGAACGACCTGGGGGATGGCGGTGAGGCCGCTGGCGGAGTTGGCGTGGAGGATGGTCCCGGCCGAGCTGGTCGCCACGGCGACATGCTCACCTGCGATCCGGATGATGCGCGGCGGCGCGCAGGCCGCAGAGCCGTCCGTCACGGAGACCGATGGATGGAACTGGGCCCCCAGGGAGGCGACGCCACCCAGGAGGCAGAGCACCACGCGGGCCCAGAGGCCGATCATGCGCGAGAGACCCATCCGACTGCTCCTCGAATAACAGCCCGAACACGGACCAGCCATCGCTGCCCGATAGTGGCCCGTTGGCCCGGCAGCATGCCCGCGTTCGCAGGGAGTCCGCCACGGACTCCATCGATCCATCCCGACGCTCCCGTGCCCCCCTCCCTCGACCGCCGGCCGCCTCTGCGAGGAGGTCCGGGGCGGCACCGCCACGCGTCACCCCCGAAGGGGGCCGCGTGCGGGGTCCGCGCGGGATGGGTTCAACGGAGCGTGTATCCCTGCTCGGAGGAGACTCCCCCGAACTTCCATTCCACCATATGGCCCCGGCATCCGCTACGGTGCACCTCCGGGGCTCCCCGGCGGTTCAGGGAGAGGAGGCGGGTCGCAAGTCCGCTTCAATGTTGAAGATGAGCCAGTCCCTGGCCGCATCGGGGCCGTCCGGCCCGCGCAGGTTGTAGGCGCTCCCGATCGGTACCCGGAAGGTCGCCTCCAGACGGAGGCGGGGCTCGCCGTCGAGGTCGAGGTCGGGAGTGAGGGACCCGGTCGCGCCGACCTCCACCGACTCGTCCCGCAGAATGAACCGACCGCGGGCGGTGATGGGGGTTCCTCGACCCCACTCCACCCCCCCGATCGCGGCCCCCTCGATGATCGTGAACCGCGCCTCGGGGTGGTCCCCCACCCGCAGCACGCTCGCTCCATGGATGTAGCCGTCGAGATCCGGCTCCCCCATCGTCACCGACGCGGTCTCCACCCGGAACTCCCCGGAGAGGCGGTCTCCGTCGTCGAGGGTCAGGCGGCCGGTGACCTCCTCCGCCCCGCCGCTGTAGTTGTCGAGGGGGGCGGGAAAGCGGAAGGCGACCGGTGGGGTGCTCGCCCGATCGTTCGTCGGGTCGAGCCTCCAGGCCCGAGGCAGCGCCCCCACCCCCACCGCCGGCGGTGCGTCGGGGGGAGCGGGGGGAAGGGGCAGACCGAGCGCCTCCCAGCTCTTCACCGGCGTCGCGGTGGCCAGGGGGCGGTAGACATCCTCCCCGCCGCGCTCCCGGAGGATCCAGTCGATCTGCTCGGAGAAGCGTCGCCCCGCCTCCTCGAAGAGTGCCTCCCGCGCGCTCCACGGTCCGCTCAGGCTCTCCCCCCCGAAGCTCCAGCGAGGCTCGTGACAATGAAACGGCGAGAACGCCGCCCCGGAGAGGTAGAGGGTCCCCTCCTCGGAGATGTAGGGGTGAACGTCGATGTAGACCGACCGATCTCCGCGCCCCAGCTCCACCCGCGGTGCTTCCGAGTACCCGTCGAGACCACGGGTGATCGCGGCCCTCGCGGCGGCGACGAAGGAGGCCTCATCATGGCTGCGCAGAGGGTGTCCGCCGAGCGGGGTGATCTTCATCGGAGCGGCGATCCGAGCCCGCCCCGATCGCCTCACCGCCACCCCTTCCCGCGCTCGGGGCTCACCGCTCTGGGGGATCCGACGGACGGTCCGGACGAAGGAGCGGATCCGGTCCGGCGTCGTGAACCGCCCGACGTAGGTGGAGCGACCGAGGTGGTTCTGGTGAACCAGCAGCGGGGTCGCGACGACCTCCGGCGGCGCGCCATCCCGGGCATCGATGACCTCGAGCCGAGCCCCGAACTCCCCCGCGATGCGCTCGAGGGTCGGCAGGACCGCGTCCTCGATCGCGAGGGCGTCCTCGGAGCCGTCCCGCTGCAGGAAGAGGACGAGGGAGGAACCATCCGGAGGCGGGGAGGCGGCCTCCTCGGGAGAGGACCGTGGTCCGCCCGCGCAGCCCGCGAGGGCGACGGCGAGGGCGAACCCCGCGACGACGGGTCGGGAGCTCCCGAGGCCGAGCCACGACGCACGGACGCGACGGGAGGGGAGCCGAGCGGGCACGGTGAGCGGATCGGAAGGGGCGGACATCGGCTGGGCCTCCTCAGGGATCTCCAGAGCCCCCTCCGACGGGTGAGGACCTTCGATCCCGGAACAATTGCAGGGGCATCATGCCAAGGACGCACTTCGGCATCCTCCGACTCCCCGGAACTCCTCCGTCGGGTGCCGAGGAACTTGTCCCCTCCTCCCCGATCAGGGATGATCTCCCCCTCGGGGAAGGACAGCGACGGCGCGGAGGGGATCCCCGTCTCCTCTGCTTCGCGCCCGCCGACGGAGTGGATCCGTTCGGCACCCCCACCGCGCGCTCCCCGCGCGATCCGGATGGACAGGACGACTCCCCATGCCCCGCGTCGCGTTCACTCCCCACCTGCGAAGGCACCTCGCGGTGGAGGATGTCACGGTGGAAGGCAGCACCGTGCGCGCGGTCCTGGAGGCGGTCTTCGTCGAACAGCCCCGACTGCGCAGCTATGTCCTCGAGGACTCCGGCGCCCTCCGCCAGCACATGGTGATCTTCGTCGACGGGGAGCAGGTCGCCGACCGCGCCTCCCTCGCCGATCCGGTGGGGGACGGGAGCACCCTTCATGTCCTCCAGGCACTCTCCGGCGGCTAGGGCCGACCGACCGGGAAGGAGCCCCGTGTCCCCGCGATTCCTCCTCGCCACCCGCAAGGGTCTCTTCACCCTCTCCCGCGATGGGGGCGGGTGGTCGGTCACCGGCCCCGAGTTCCTCGGCGTCCCCTGCTGCGTGACCGATGTCGACCCCCGCAGCGGCGCGATCACGGTCGGCCTCTCCCATGGACACTTCGGACCGAAGCTCCACCGCTCCGATGATGGCGGGCGCAGCTACCGGGAGGTCACCACTCCCGCGTTCGCGCCCGAGGACGGGGCGAACGTGGCATCGATCTGGGCCCTCGCCTCCGATCCGCGCCACCCTGACGGTCTCTGGTGCGGCACGGTCCCCGGCGCCCTCTTTCACTCGGTCGATGGGGGCGAGGAGTGGCGCCTCGTCCGCTCCCTCTGGGATGACCCGACCCGGGAGCGGTGGTTCGGGGGGGGAACCGACCTGCCCGCGCTCCACACCATCGAGGTCGACCC
>JAFMMO010000164.1 GCA_017859655.1 Pseudomonadota bacterium
ACATCCGACCCGTGGGGATCGTTCCAGACCGCTCCGTGCACGCGCTCCCGGGGAATCGGCGCGCGCGGGTGCTGGAGGAATAAGCTGAGCAGCCGCCACTCGGTGGGAGAGAGCTCGATCTCCTCATCCCCGCGGCAGACCCGCTCCGCATGGGGGTCGATCGTCAGGCCTCCCACCTCGATGGTGTCCGGAGCGGGGAGCGCGCGCCGCAGCAGCGCGTGGACGCGGGCGGAGAGCTCGTCGAGGCCGAACGGCTTCGCGAGGTAGTCATCCGCGCCGGCTCGCAGCCCCGCGACCTTCTGATCCTCTCGACCGCGCGCCGACAGGATCAGCACGGGCAGGTCGCGGTCCCGCCGGCGCAGCCAGCGCAGGACCGCGATCCCATCGACCTCGGGGAGCATCAGGTCGAGGAGAACGAGGTCGGGAGACCACTCCTCGATCCGCTTCTGCGCGGCGCGACCATCCTCGGCGACCTCGACGGTGTGCCCCTCGAGCTCGAGCTTGGTCACTAGGCCGGTGCGGATCCCCTCGTCGTCCTCCACGACGAGGATGCGGGCGCTGCTCATGCCTTCTCCCTTCCAGGCACCGGCTCCGGTCGCGCGATCGCGCCCGCCACGGGCAGGGCGAGGGTGAAGCGGCTCCCCCCTCCCCGCCGGGGGGCGTGGCTCAGGGAGCCGCCGAGGCGGAGCGCGAGGGAGCGGGAGATCGCGAGGCCGAGGCCGCTCCCCGGGACGCCGAAGTCGTCGAAGCGCCCCCGGTAGAACGCCTCGAAGATCGAGTCCCGCTCCTTCGCGGGGATCCCCGGTCCGTCGTCGCTCACGGCGATGTCGATGCTCTCACCCCGGCGCCGCATCTCCACCTCGATCCGGGGCGCGCGACCGCTCTCCTCGTCCCGCCCGTACTTCATCGCGTTCTCGATGAGGTTCTCGAGGATCCTGCTGACGGCGTCGCGGTTCGTCTCGAGGTGCAGGGGGGCGCTCTCCCCCCGGATCTCCACGCACCCGCCGTCCGCCTCGACCCGCTCCCGGAAGAGGCCGACGGCCTCCGCGATGATCGGGCCCAGCTCGAGGGGCGCGCGGGGGAGGGGGGTCCGATCCTGCTCTCCGCGGGCCGTCTCCAGGATCTCCTCGATCCGCAGATGGAGCCGGCGCGACTCCCGCGCGATGAGCCGCCCGAACTCCCGCACCCGCTCGGGGGGGAGGGCGCCTTCCTCGAGGAGCTCCCCGAGCATGCGGACCGAGGTCACCGGCGTCTTCAGCTCATGGGAGACATTTGCCAGCAGTCTCATCCGCAGGGCCGCGAGGCGGCGCTGTCGATCGATGGCGAGAGCGGTGGTGAGCACGGCGACCCCGACGATGGCGAGGACCCCCACGAGGAGGAGTCGCAGGCGGGTCGCCCGTCGATCGATGCTCTCGAGGAGGGCGGGGAGGGTCGGATCATCGATGACGAGGGTCGCGAGCGGTGCCCCCTCCGCGGAGAGAAGCGGCTCGCCCTCCGGGGGGAGCCACCGCGCGGTCCGCGGGGAGCGCGGGGACGGGAGCTCCGTCTCCACGCGCTCGACGAGGAGCTCCACGGGAAAGGAACCCATCGTCGCGCGCGCAGGGTCGGCGGCGAGGACCAGATGCCCATCGACGAGGCGGGGGAGGGCGACTCCCTCCGGCGACCGCACCGAGCGGACGATCCGCTGGTCCTCCCGTCGCTCCTCCAGCTCGGCGAGGAAGCCGGGGGCGTCATCGCTCCAGCCGACCCGGACCGAGAAGCGCCGATGGAGGGCGGCAAGGGTCTGGGGGGCGACCTCGTCGAGGCGCAGGGAGAGGTCGAGCTCCGTCACCGGGACCGACCCCGGGGGGAGGGCGAGCGCCGCGAGCAGGTCGACGGGGGGGGCCGCGCCGCGGGCTGGGGAGGGGAAGGCGGCGAGCGCGCGGAGCACCGACTCTCCCCAGGCCGCCATCGTCGGGACCTCGAGGGCGATGCGCCCGGCCGCGAGGCGGAGGCGGGCCCGGTCGATCCCGTCGGCGGGGTCCGGCGAGGGGGCCGGGGTCTCCGGGGACGCGAGGGGGAGGGTGAGGGCGTCGATCGCCCGCAGCGGCTCTCCCGCGGCCGCGAGACGCTCCCCGGTGGCGAGGGCGGCCTCGATGCGGGGAGAGGTGGAGAGGAGCGGGATCGCCGCGCCGGGTGCGCGCGGAAGCACCGCTCCCTCCGCGGTCAGCCACCAGCGCGTCCCGCGCCCGTCGTCGCGCAGCTCCGCGGCGAGCTCGGTGAGGAGCTCGCTCCCCTCGTCGACGAGGCCGCGCGCCTCGCGGGTGAGGGAGCCGAGCGCCTCTTCCCGGCGGAGATCGTGATCCCGCCCGATCACCCCCTCGCCGACGAGCCCGGCGAGGCCGAGCCCGACGACGAGGAGGATGATCGGGAGGAGGAGTCGATGGCTCACCGGCGCCCCTCGGCCTTCCGCTCCTGCCACTTCCGCCGCTCCGCCGCGACCCGCTCGATCTCCTCGAGAGCAGCCAGCGCCCCGGAGCGGATCGAGAGGAGGTCATCATCGAGCAGCGCGGTGAGCACCGGGATACTCCGAGGGCTGGCGAACGCCGCGATGCGCTCGATCGCCGACGTGCGATGCGAGCTCCGGGGGCTCTGCGCGACCGCATGGAGGAGGGGCAGGGTCTCCTCGGTCTCCTCGGCCTTCACGATCTCCCAGGCGAGATCGGCCACCTCGGAGTCGGCGTCGGCGAGAGCGAGGCGCAGCTCCTCTCGGCCGACGTCTCCCCCCTGCCGCTGCCACGCCCAGCGACGCACGACCGTCTGCTCCGCGCCCCGGAGGGTGGAGGCATGGGGGAGGAGGCGACTCTTCGCTCTCTCCTCGACACCGGAGGTCTGGAACAGCTCCGTCACCAGCGGATCTCCACCGCCCCACCAGGCGGCGGCCTCGAATGGAGCGGGGAGCTCTTCGAGGGAGTCCGCACCGTCCTCGATGATGGCGAAGAGCCGGGCGCGCGTCTCCACGGGGATCTCCTCGCGGCCCACCCACGCGAGGGCGAAGTTCCTCGAGACCGCGCGGGTGGCGAGCGGGTGGGACTTCAGGTACGCGAGCACCGCGGCGGGCTCGGCACCTCGCTCGAGGGCGGTCTCGACCGTGAAGAGGAGACTCGGCGTCTCGACCCCACCCCGGCGGCGGAGGGAGCCGTTCGGCGCCGCGATCCGCCCGGCCAGCTCCAGCGCGGAGGGGCCGACCGCACCGGAGAGGAGGCACCGCTCCAGCTCGCCGACCATCGCCTCCTCCGAGACGAGGTCGATCCAGAAGCGCTGGAGCGCAGGAACGAGGCGCGTGGTGAGTCCGCTCGGGATGGTGGTCAGCCCGATCGGGTGGTCCTGCTGCCGGAAGTGCGCCCGGCCGCGCTCTTCGACGGAGGAAGACAGCGCCTTGGCCTGCGCCTCGATCCTCCCCGCCTCGATGCGCAGGATCAGACCGCTCGACTCCTCGCGGTCTTCCTCGGCTCCGCAGCGCAGGGCTCCCACGGCGGCGGGATGAGGAGACCGAGCTCGGCCTCGGGGGTGGCGGTGAGGATCTCGCGGAAGAGCTGCCGGGTCTCCGGCGTCGCCTCCGGGGCGAAACGCGCGAGGATGTGGAGCACGATCGACTTCGCGCGGGGCTCGGTCAGGCTCCCCCACGCCTCGCGGAGCACCGCCTGCAGTCGCGGAGTCGCACGGTACGGGGATGCCTCGGGGAGCCACTCGACCGGGATCTTCCACGAGTCGGCGCGAGCGCTCCTCCACCGCGAAGCCTCGAGCATCGGGTCCGCGCTCCGGTCTCCCTGCTCGGCGTCGGGGCTCCAGGCGGAGAGAGTCGCGACGAAGTCCTCGACGAAGCGGTCGTCGGTCAGGGCGTGGTGGAGAGCGTCCTCCCAGTGCCCCGCAGCGCGGGCGATCGCCACCCGGGTCTCGATGGAGACCGGGCTCGGATAGAGGTCGAAGGCGTGGCTCGGCACCCGCAGGTTTCCGGTGCGGGCCCCCGGTCCCGGGGTCCGGGCCTCAGCCAGCCGGAAGCGGAACTGGAGGTGGGGGGCGTTGGCCCCCGCGAGGATTCGACAGACCTCATCCACCTTCCCCATCCTCAGCAGGAGGGAGGCGAGGTCGCTGATCTCCTCGACCGGTCCGGTCTCCTCGATGAGAGGGCGGTACAGGCCGAGCCCCTCGCTCGCTTCGAGCCCCTCCCTGGTGATGAACTCCAGCCACCGGAAGTAGCTCCGGGGGGCCGTCGTTCGGAGCGGCTCGATCGCCTCGACCATCCGGGGAGGGAAGGTCGGGTCCGTCACCCAGTCGCGGATGATGAGGGAGTACCTCGACATGCTCAGGTCGCGGGCATCCGCGGTGAGCTGGCTCATGTCTCCGAAGAGCCGACGCAGCACCGCCTTCAGCCCCGGGCTCTCGACGAGCGGGAGCAGCGCCGGGAGCAGCGCCCTGCCCTCGGCGCGCACCGACTCCGGGGCGTCGCCGAAGACGGTGACGAGGAGGGCGCTGTCGGTCTGCTCTCCGCTCTCCCGCAGGAGCATCTCGAGCTGCGAGAGACCACCCACCTGGAGGAGGACCTCCGCGAGCTGGCGACGGTGCAGCGGGTTCCGCGACTCGGCCCGCATCGTCTCGACGACCGGTCGGACCACCTCTCCCAGGGCGATCAGCTTCCCCTTCGCGGTCTCCGCGGCGCCCTCGGTGTCCTCCGACGCGAGGGCCATTCCCCACTCGAAGATCCGGGCCTGCATCTCCGGACTCTCCTGAACCTGCGCGATCCAGTCGAAGGAGGGGAGGTCCGCCACCGCCGTCTCGATCTCGGCGAGGTAGCGATGGGCGGCCTGCACGATGCGCGCGTCCGTCGGCTCTCCCTCGATGAGCTCCTCGTACCGCAGCCGGGCGGCGCCCAGCTCCCCGAGCTTGCGGTGGGCGCGGGCGAGGGCGAAGAGGGTGCGGGCGCGCAGCTCGGGGGCGAGCCCCTCGACGGCGAGGAGGCCCTGGTAGAGCGGCAGCGCCGCAGCCGGCTCTCCCTCCGCCATCTCGATGAGCTCCGCCTCGAGGAGGCGGGTCTCCGGATCGCGGGGGGCGGGCTCCTGGGCGCCGAGGGTCTGGCTCGCGGCGAGCAGCGCCAGCGCCGCGAGCAAGGTCGGAAGAATGCGGTTCATGGGGACTCCCTTCTGCCGCGGCCCCCCGGGGGGAATCCCCGGGTCGGGCGCTGCGTACAGGATGATCGTCGCCGCCGGCTGTTGGGAACCTGTTGGATCGCGAAGATCTTCCAGCATTGGGCGGAGACGGGCTCCGTCGGGCTCTCTCGCTCGAGAGAGTATCGACCGGGAGGCGGAGTTCGGGCGGCTTCCGGGAGGCGCGAGCGGTCTCCGCCGTTGCAGGCGGGGGGGCGGTCGGCTCTACTCTGATCAACCCCCGCCACCCGGATCAGGCCCACCAGTGCTGCGGCTCCCATCGGATCCACCGCATTTCGAGGAGAAGGGGACGAGACGATGGCCCGACGATTCTTCGCCAGCCCCCGCCTCATCGCCTTCGCGGTTCTGGTCCTGCTCCTCCTCACCGTGGGTCGCCCGGTCCTTCACCTCGTCTCCACCGCCTGGCACGACGCCGACGAGCGTCAGGTCGCCCCGCCGGGGACGGTCGACGATGCCAGTCGGCTGAATCGCACCCGCGTGGCGGAGATCGTGGATGTCGATCGGGAGCGCGCGGAGGAGCAGCTCGCGGAGCTCCTCGACCGGGCGCGGCGGGACGGCCTCGGCGTCTCCATCGCCGGCGCGCGCCACAGCATGGGGGGACACTCGATCCACCCCGACGGCATCACCATCAACATGCTCCCCTTCGACGCCATGGAGCTCGACGCCGCGCGCGGCCTCCTGCGGGTCGGCTCCGGGGCGCTCTGGAGCGATGTCATCCCCTTCCTCGACGCCGCGGGTTGGTCGGTGGCGGTGATGCAGTCGAACAAGTCGTTCACGGTGGGGGGCTCGCTGAGCGTCAACTGCCACGGGTGGCAGTACGGGCGGCCGCCGATCGCCTCCACCGTCGAGTCGTTCCGACTGATGAAGGCGGATGGCGCCGTGGTCCGCTGCAGCCGCACGGAGAACCCGGAGCTCTTCTCCCTCGCCCTCGGGGGCTATGGCCTCTTCGGGATCATCCTCGAGGTCGACCTGCGCGTGGTCCCCAACCGCCCCTATCGACTGACGACCGATGTGGTCCCCGCGACCGAGGCGCTCGCCACCTACCACGAGCGGGTCGGGGGCGCGGCGGGGACCGCCATGGTCTACGCCCGCATGAACGTCGACCCGGACCACTTCCTCGATGACGTGATCCTCAGCGTCCTCGTCGAGGAGGATGGGCCGGTCGAGGGGCTGCCCCCGCTCTCCGAGCAGGGGCTCGTCGGGCTCCGTCGCACGATCTTCCGCGGCTCCGCGGAGAGCGACTACGGCAAGAAGCTGCGATGGACCGCCGAGACGCAGCTCTCCTCCCCCGGCGGGGAGACGGTCTTCTCCCGCAACCAGCTCCTGAACGAGCCGGTGGAGGTCTACGCGAACCGCTCCGCGGACTCGACCGACATCCTCCACGAGTACTTCGTCCCGGAGGCGTCGATCGCGGGCTTCATCGATGGGCTTCGGAGGATCATCCCCGAGGAGGGGGGGAACCTGCTGAACGTGACGGTGCGCCACATCGAGGAGGACACCGACACCTTCCTCCGCTACGCCGATCGCCCGATGCTCTCCCTCGTCATGCTCTTCCATCAGGAGCGGACCGACGCGGGAGAGGCGGCGATGGAGAAGTTGACGCGCCGCCTCATCGATGCGGCCCTCGCGGCCGGGGGGCGGCACTACCTCCCCTACCGCCTGCATGCGACTCCGGAGCAGTTCCACCGCGCCTATCCGATGGCGAGGGAGTTCTTCCGCCGGAAGCGGGAGCACGACCCGGATGGTCTCTTCCGGAACCAGTTCCACACGAAGTACGGAGGGGCCGATGTGGGTTCGCAAGAGGATTGACATCGGCTGGGGGCACCTGCTCGGCGCCGCGCTCGGCTGCTTCCTCCCCGCCTCCCGCCGCAAGGCGGCGGCGCGCGCCGAGGCGGCCTGGGGGACCGGGGATGCCTTCGCCTGTCTCTCCGTCCGGAGCGGCTTCGACCTCCTCCTCGCGGACCTCGATCTTCCCGAGGGGAGCGAGGTCCTCGTCTCCGCCCTGACGATCCCCGACATGGTGAGGATCATCGAGCATCACGGCCTCGTCGCCGTCCCCCTCGACCTCGACGATGCGACGGTCGCCCCGCGGCCGGCGGAGCTCGCGGCGCGGGTCACCGACCGCACTCGGGCGATCCTCGTCGCGCATCTCCTCGGGACCCGCTTCGACCTCGCCCCCTTCGTCCGCTTCGCGCGGGAGCACGACCTGCTCCTCATCGAGGACTGCGCCCAGGCGTTCGAGGGAGACCGCTGCCGCGGGCACGATGAGGCGGATGTCTCGATGTTCAGCTTCGGCCCGATCAAGACCGCGACCGCCCTCGCGGGAGGGATCCTGCGGATCCGAGACCCGGAGCGGCGCGCGCGGCTGCGCGCCCGCCAGGCGGAGTACCCGGTCCAGTCCCGGGCCGCGTACCTGAAGCGGGTCCTCTTCTTCTGCGGACTCCGCTGGCTCGGCGGCCGTCGCGTCTTTGGGCTCTTCGTGCGCGTCTGCCGCCTCCTCGGTCGGGACTTCGACCAGGTCCTCAACGGCTCGATCCGCAACTTCCCGGCGGAGACCTTCTTCGCGAGCCTCCGCCGCCAGCCTTGCGCTCCCCTGCTGCACCTGATGGCGCGCCGCGTCCGCACCTACCGCAACGAGGCGCTCGACCGTCGCGCCGAGCGCGGCGCCCTCCTCGCCCGGCATCTCCCCCCGGAGAGCCATCCGGGCCGCGCGGCGGACCCGCACACCTGCTGGGTCTTCCCGGTGCGGGTCCCGGACCCCGCCACC
>JAFMMO010000165.1 GCA_017859655.1 Pseudomonadota bacterium
GTGGAGGCGGGGAGTCGACCGCGCCGGCGTGATCCTCGATGGGATTCGGGCGCGCGCGTCGCGTCCCGGGGTGGACGAGGAGTGGGTCGCCCGCGAGGCGGAGCGCGCGCGCCTCCTTCTCGTCGGCGCCCTTCAGGACCCGGCGACCCGCCCCGGGTCGGCGCCGCCGGGCTCCCCGCCGCGCGCGGAGATCCTCCGTCGGCTGGCCCTCACCTATGAGCTCCTGGGAGACCCGATCAGCCGCGCGGCGGCCCTCTACCTCTCCACCCTCGGGTCTCCCGCTACTCCGGAGACGCCTCCGGACCCCTCCCCATCCGGGGACTGAGCGCTCCCGGGAGTCGGTCGGGGAGGCCGCGGATCGGAGGCGGAGCCCCTCCTCCCCTGATAGGCTCTCCCTCAGACCCGATCAGGAAGGGGAGACCATGTCCGCGAGCGAGCCCACGCGCGTCGGGGTCCTCACCGTCTCCGACCGTGCATCGCGAGGGGAGTACGAGGACCGCGGCGGCCCTGCGGTGGCGGATTTCCTCCAACGACGCTTCGCGCCGGGCTTCGCGAGGCACGACCGTCTCGTCCCGGATGATCCGGATGCGATCTCCGCCGCCCTCGTCGAGCTGTGCGACACGGTGGGGTGCTCTCTGGTCATCACGACCGGGGGGACCGGCCCGTCGCCACGCGACCTCACCCCCGAGGCCACCCGGGTGGTCCTCGAGCGCGAGCTCCCCGGGTTCGGGGAGAGAATGCGCAGCATCTCCGTGGATCGGGTCCCGACCGCGATCCTCTCCCGCCAGATCGCCGGCATCCGGGGCCGAAGCCTCATCGTGAACCTGCCGGGGAGCCCGAAGGCGATCGAGGACTGCCTCGAGGCGGTGATTCCGGCCATTCCCCACTGCCTGGAGCTCCTGGGAGCCCCCCCCCTCCCCCTCTCCGACGGCTCCACACCCCTCCGCCACGAGTGACCCGTCGCCCCCCGGAAATCGGGCCGAAGGCCGGAATCTGAGGTCATTTTCGATTTTTGCCGTCACGCATCGGCTCCCCGGGTCTTAGTGACCTCAGGGGAGGATCATGCCGAAGCCGAAAGACACAGAGCTCTTCAGGGCACCCGGCCTCCACGAGGCGGCGAGAGAGGGGGACTCCCCCCGGGTCCGTCGAATGCTGGCGGCCGGCGTTCCCGTCGATCTGCGCGACTCCCTCGGATCTTCCCCCCTCCAGATGGCGGTCGGTTGCTGCGCACCCCTCGAGGTCGCGGAGCTCCTCCTCCGGGAGGGCGCCGATCCGGGCGCGACCGACGCCCTCCACGGGGTCCCCCCCCTCCTGCTCGCGGCCGCCCACCCTGAGGCGCTCCGACTCTGCACGCTCCTCCTCGAGCGAGGCGCCCCGGGGGACAGCCTCTCGGCCTCCGGTCAGACTGCGCTGATGCAGGCGTCCGCCCTCTCCGACTCCCCCGATGTCATCGAGCTCCTCCACCGGGTCGGCCCGCCCATCGCCACGATCGACGCGAACGGCTGGAACGCCCTGCACTTCGCCGCCGGCCACTCCGAGTGCCCGGAGGTCCTTCATCAGCTCATCGACCGGGGCGCACCTCTGGAGGCGAGGGATCGACTCGGCCGATCTCCCCTGCTCGTGGCCGCCTCCATGACCACCCGGCCCCGGATCGTCGAGGCCCTCCTCGACCGCGGCGCGGACCTGCTCGCCCGGGCGGAGGATGGCTCCACCGCCCTCCACCTCGCGCACCGGGAGAATCCGGAGCCCACCATCGCGGAGGTGCTCCTGGAGTGGGGGGCGGACCGGACCGCCCTCAACATCTTCGGCGATCCGGCGACTCCCGGCCCCCCTCCCGGGGGGCGGTCCCGGTGATCCACGAAGCTCCGAGGCAAGGGGGTCCCGGCCCCGGAGAGGTGGTGCGTGCACCCGCCCCCCCCGGGACCTACGATGGGCGACCTCGGTACCGGTCTCATCCTCTCCCCCCGCGGGGAGCCGATGCCGACCGGGTCATCCGATGGATCGAACCGAGAGGAGAGCGGGACTTGACGCCCGGATCACCGCCCTCGGGCGCTTCCGACGAGGAGGAGAGCCGCTCCTCCGGCTTCTGGCCGGAGACGGCCCACACCCTCTACTCCGGTCTTCGCGACGCGACCCCCGAGGCGCGCGCGGAGATCCACCAGCACATCATGCGGGTCTACAGGAACTCTCTCCTGCAGTTCTACACCCGAGTCTCCCGTGTCGGTGACGCCCGCTTCCCGCAGCTGCCCGACGCTCGGAGAACGGATCTGCAGACACACGCTCAGGAGGTGGTCGATGGCTACTTCGCGAAGAGGGTGGGGAACCTCATCGCGAAGTGGCAGGCCTACCGGGAGCGGAACCCCGAAGCACCGGGCCGCTCCCTCCGCGTCTTCATCCGTCAGGACTTCCGGTACCACTGCCTCGAGGAGCTCCGCGCCGATCGTCAGCGCCAGGAGCGCGTCGAGTCGCTCCCCACCGAGCTGTCGATCCCGGACCTCGACCTCACCGATCCCGTCCGCCGGGAGCTCGCCCAGTTCGAGCTCAGCGCCCTCGTCCGCATCGCGATCGAGCGGGTGATGCAGACCTACCCCGCCGAACAGCGGGAGGAGCTCGGGATCATCGTCGAGGAGCGCATGCTGCAGGAGAGGACCTACGCGAGCTTCTCCGACCGCCTCGGCTGCAGCATCCAGACCGCTCGACAGCGACTCCTTCGGTTCAAGGAGAGGATGAGCCTCGTCCTCCTCGAGTTGATCGAGGAGCAGGGAGGAAGCCCGGCCGACTACATGGAGGACTTCCAGTGACGGTGGGAGGAGGATTCCGCGCGGTCCTGTGGGTCGCGATCGAGGAGGCCCTGCGCACCTACCCTCAGGCGACGCGGGACGCCGCACTGCGGGATCTCGTGCTCTCGGTGATGCTCCAGGGCATGTCGCTCGAGGAGCACTGCGAGGCGAAGGGGACCGCTCCGGAGACCGCGAGGAGGAGCCTGGACGAGTTCAAGCTGCGCCTCTCCCCGATCCTGAAGCGGGTCCTGCAGGGACTGCCGGCTCAGGAGGACGAGGAAGGGCGGGCGGACTCTTGAGCAGCGAAGCGGGAAAGCACGGATCCGCGGGAGGGCTCTCGGACAGCATCTCGATCGGTCCCCTGCGGCACATCCTGCAGCAGGCGATCCAGACTCCCCAGCACGCCCTCCACCGCCGACTCCGGGAGGAGGACGGGAGGCCTTGGGCGGATCGGCTCCTCGGAGACGCGCTCCTCGCCGCGGGAGAGCCGGGCGGCGACGACCTGCCGGACGCGCCTCGAGAGGTGCTGGAGAGCCTCAAGGCCGAAGGCAAGCTCCGGATCCGTCGCGCCCGTGATCAGAAGGAGCAGGCGGAAGCCGCGCTCCTCTACTTCACCGCCGTCTCCTGCCTCCTCGGCGATCCCGCGACGACCAGCAGCCGCGAGGTGACGAGTCTTCCTCTCCCCCTCCTCGAGGACTCGATCCTGATCCTCCGAGAGACCCTGAGCGAGGCGTGGCACCCCCCTCTCGACCGGGCTCTCCTCCGCTTCTGCTGATCCGAGCGCTCCGAAGAGAGCCGACCGGCTCGACGCCCCCCTTGCCCCAACCGGGAAATCCGACGAAACTCGACCTTCGCCCGAGCCGATCGGGGGTCGGCGGGAGAGGGCTCCCGCCAGGAGCCCCGCTCGATCCCCCGCGGCGAGATCGCTCCCCCACCCCGAGCCTGATCCGGCCGGACCTCCGACCCGGGGGAGCCATGGAAAGGCAGGCGGAGACGATGGAGCGGCTTCGACTCATCTCGACGAAGGTGGTGATCATGGCGGGCCTCCTTGCCGGCTGCGCGTCGAACGAACCCAGACCTCCGGTCGCCGGGATCCAGCCGCACACCATGGAGATCCATGGCCACACCCGGGTCGACGACTACTACTGGCTCAACCAGCGCGAGAATCCCGAGGTCATCTCCTACCTCGAGCAGGAGAACGAGTACCTCCGGGCCCGCATGGCGCACACCGAGAAGCTCCAGTCCGCGCTCTTCGAGGAGATGAAGGGGCGGATCCAGCAGGACGACAGCTCGGTGCCCTACGAGAAGAGCGGATACTGGTACTACACCCGCTTCGTCCCCGGAGGAGAGTACGCGCTCCACTGTCGCCGCGCCGGGAGCCTCGAGGGGCCGGAGGAGATCCTCATCGACGGGAACGCTCTCGGGCGGGACGAGGGCTACTTCTCCCTCCGCGCGGTCCGCGTCAGCCCCGACACGAAGCGGCTCGTCTACGCCGTCGACACCCAGGGGCGTCGCTGGTACACCCTCTCGTTCCGGGACATCGCGACCGGTGACGCGAGCCCGGAGGTCATCGAGAACACCAACGGGAACGTGGTCTGGGCGAACGACAACCGCACCGTCTTCTACGGGCGTCGAGATCCGGAGACCCTCCGCTCCTTCCAGATCTGGCGGCATGTCGTCGGGACGAGCCCCGCGAGCGATGTCCTCGTCTATCAGGAGGACGACGAGACCTTCTCCTGCTACGTGAGTCGCACCCGATCCGACCGCTTCCTGATGATCACCTCGGACCAGACCCTCAGCACGGAGACCCGGATCCTCGAGGCGGACGACCCCCGAGGCGAGTTCCAGGTGTTCCACCCGCGGCAGCGCGATCACGAGTATCACGTCGACCATCAGGGGGACCGCTTCCTGGTGCGCACGAACCTCGACGCTCCGAACTTCCGCCTGATGGAGTGCGGCCTCGGCAGCACCGGCAGTTACCACTGGAAGGAGCTCGTCCCCCACCGGGCGGAGGTGCTCCTCGAGGACGCCGAGGCCTTCGACGACTGGACCGTCCTCACCGAGCGGCGTGGAGGCCTCGCCCACCTCCGCATCCTGCCCGTGGATGGTTCGGCCGATCATGACCTCGAATTCCCCGATCCGACCTGGTCGGTCTGGACCTCGACCAACCCTTCGCTGGGCACGGATGTCCTGCGGTTCACCTACCAGTCGCTGACGACCCCCAACACGACCTTCGCCTACGACATGCGGACCCGGGAGAGGACGGTGCTGAAGCAGCAGGTCGTGCTCGGCGGCTTCGACCGCGACGACTACGTGGCCGAGTACCTCCGGGTGCCGGCGCACGATGGCGTCCTCGTCCCCGTCTCCATCGTTCGCCGCAAGGACACCCCGGTGGACGGAACCGCGCCGCTCCTCCTCTACGCCTACGGGAGCTACGGCTCGAGCAGCGATGCCGGGTTCCGCTCGAACCTCCTCAGCCTCCTCGACCGCGGATTCATCTACGCCATCGCCCACATCCGCGGGGGCCAGGAGATGGGTCGCCACTGGTACGAGGATGGCAAGCTCCTGCGGAAGCGGAACACCTTCACCGACTTCATCGACTGCGGGCGTCACCTCGTGGCCGAGAAGTATGCTCGGCCGGATGCCCTCTTCGCCAATGGTGGCTCCGCCGGCGGCCTCCTGATGGGGGCGGTCATGAACATGGAGCCGGAGCTCTGGTCCGGGGTCGTGGCCGCGGTCCCCTTCGTGGATGTGGTCACGACGATGCTCGATGAGTCGATCCCCCTGACCACCTTCGAGTTCGACGAGTGGGGCAACCCGAAGGAGAAGGTCTACTACGACTACATGCTGAGCTACTCCCCCTACGATCAGGTGGAGTCGAAGGACTACCCGCCGCTGCTGGTGACGACCGGGCTCCATGACAGCCAGGTGCAGTACTTCGAGCCCGCGAAGTGGGTGGCGAAGCTCCGGGCGCGGAAGACCGACGACAACCCACTCCTCTTCCGGACGAACATGGAGGCGGGGCACGGGGGGAAGAGCGGACGCTTCCGCCGGCTGGAGGAGACCGCGCTGATGTACGCGTTCCTCCTCGACCTCGCCGGAGACTGAGGAAGGCGGTCCGAGCGAGTCGGCGGGACGCGGACGGGACGCCGGCTCAGTCGGCGGCGACTCCGATCCTCTCGTAGAGTCGCTCGTATCGCTCCACGATCCGCTCCAGGGAGAAGCGCTCGACCGCAGCCGCCCTCCCCGCGCGGGAGAGCCGCTCCGCGTGCTCCCGGTCCCCCAGAATCCGGAGCGCGGACTCCGCCATGCAGTCGACATCCCCCACCGGGCAGAGCGAGCCGGTCTCTCCATCGTCGATCAGCTCGGGCACACCCCCCGAGCGGCTCGCGAGCACGGGGACGCCGCTCGCCATCGCCTCGAGGGCGACGAGCCCGAAGGACTCGCCGTCGCTCGGGAGGAGGAAGAGATCGGCACAGGCGAGCGGCTCGGCGACCTGATCGACCGCTCCGAGCCAGAGAACGCGATCCCCCACCCCCAGCTCGCTGGCGCGCTCCTGGGCGGGTCCGACCTCGGGGCCGCTGCCGATCATCAGGAGTCGGGCCGGACGCTCCGCCGCGACCCGGGCGAAGGTCTCGACCACATCGGGGATGCGCTTCACCGGGCGGAAGTTCGAGATGTGACAGAGGAGGGACTCCTCGTCCGACGCGAAGCGACGGCGCAGCTCCAGAGTCCGCTTGCCGGGGTGATACTGGGCCGGGTCGATGAAGTTGGGGATGACCTCGACCTCCCGCTCCAGCGAGAAGCGCTGGATGGAGGCCTCGGCGAGGAACTCGCTCACCGCCGTCACCGCCGCGCTGCGCTCCATCCCGAACTTCGAAATCTCGTAGAAGCTCGGGTCGCTCCCCACCAGCGTGATGTCCGTCCCGTGGAGCGTCGTCACCGAGAAGACCTCGTGGTCGGAGCACATCTCCACCGCGAGGTGGGCCGCGATCGCGTGGGGGATCGCGTAGTGCGCGTGGATCCGCTCCACCCCGTGCTCCCGCACGACGGTGGAAAGCTTCGTCGCGAGCGCCAGCGCGTAGGGGGGATACTTGAAGAGCGGATAGCTCGTCACCTCCACCTCGTGAAAGTGAACCCGCGGGTGCAGGAGATCGACGCGGAAGGGCGCCCGGTAGGAGACGAAGTGGACTTCGTGTCCGCGGTCGGCGAGCGCCATGCCGAGCTCGGCGGCGACGACGCCGCTCCCGCCGTAGGTGGGGTGACCCGCGATCGCGATTCTCATTCCGCCTCCCCCGCCGTGCCCGGGACGGAGAGTCCGTGGGTTCGGTGCTCGGGCCTCCGGCTTCCCGGGAGGCCCTCCCCGACGATCCAGGAGGTCGGGTCCGCCACGGCCGGGGGATCGTGCCAGCGAATCGGCTCCCCGTAGCGGACCCCGGCGCGGACTCCGTACTCCCGGGCGCGGCCCTCCACGAACCGCGGAAACTCGGGATCCGCGATCTTCGTCGGCGCCCCGTCGATCCCCGGCTGGTGAAACTGGGATGCGTAGGCCCGCATCACCGCGAGCTTTCCCTCGAAGTGATCCGAGATGTCCACGATCACGCTCGGCTCGAAGGGCGTGTGCGCCATGTAGTAGCCGAGCTGGGGCGGTCGCCACGCGGGCGCCGGACCCGGCGCGTAGAGCCGCACCCCGGTGAGGTAGTGGCAGCGGAACGCCAGCTCCCCGGCTCCGGCGTGATCCGGATGGAGATCGTCCCGCCACGGCGCGAGGACGACCTTCGGGCGCAGCCGGCGGATCTCCCCCACCAGCGCCACGCGCGCGTCGTCGCGGTCGCGGATCGTGCCATCTCCGAGGTCGAGGTTCGTTCGATGATCGAGCCCCAGCAGCGCGGTCGCCGCCTCCGTCTCGCGGAGCCGGGTCTCCGGGTCCCCTCGGGAGGAGAGCTCCCCCCGGGTGAGGTCGACGACGGCCGTGCGGAGCCCCAGAGCTCTCGAGGCGAGGAGCGTGCCCCCGAGGCAGAGCTCGGCATCATCGGGGTGGGCCGCGATCACGAGGAGATCGACCGGATCCGGGAGCGACTCACTCACGCGTACCTCCGCTCCTCTCCGACCCGAGCACCACGGTGACGATCGCTCCGTCCCCGGGCTCG
>JAFMMO010000166.1 GCA_017859655.1 Pseudomonadota bacterium
ATCTTGCCTCCCCATCGCGCGCCGAAGGGGATCCCCCGACTCTCGAGGTAGGAGCGGAGTCCGCTGACGAGGAACTCCCGCGCGAGCAGCACGACCACGAACCAGGGCGGCATCGCGTCCGTGAGGGGGATGAGGAAGATCAGCGTCCCGAGGACGAGGAGCTTGTCGGCGAAGGGGTCGGCGATCCGACCGAACGCCGTCACCAGATCGAGCTTCCGAGCCAGCATCCCATCGAGCCAGTCGGTGGAGACGCAGACGACGAAGAGGATCGTCGCGACCCAGAGGGTCCGCGCCCGATCCCCGATCGGGGACGCCCCCGCGAGCTCGAGCGACAGGATGATGAAGAGCACGAAGGCGAGGACGATCCGGGAGATCGTGATCTGGTTCGGCAGGTTCCACCAGGAGGGGGAGTCGATCACGGGCGGGGTCTCGGTGTCGGACACGGGCACTCCGATCCGGAGCTGTGGAATGGAGATCGACGGGGAGCCGCCCCCGGAGCGAGCCGGCTCAGGCCCCCTCGACCGGGCTCGCCGTGAGGTCGTAGTCCTCGACCCCGGTGATCACGGCCCGAACATAGTCCCCCGGCGCTCCCGCGTCATCCGGGAGGAAGATGCGGCTGTCGATCTCCGGGGCCTCGGCGTAGCTCCGCCCCGTGAGGCGGGCCCCCTGCTCCGACTCGAACCAGCCGTCGATGAGGACATCCAGCTCGTCCCCGACCCGCCGATCATTCCAGGCGAAGGCGATCTCCTGCTGCGCGAGCATCAGGCGCTCGACCCGCTCCGCCGCGATCTCCGGGGCGATCTTCTCGGGGAGCCTCGCGGCCGGGGTCCCATCCTCGTCGGAGTAGGGGAAGACCCCCACCCGCTCGATGTGCATCTCCCGCACGAAGTCGACCAGCTTGCCGAACTGCTCCTCGGTCTCCCCGGGGAACCCCACGATGAAGGTCGTCCGCAGGACGAGGTCCTCGATCCGCTCGCGCATCCGCCGGAACAGGTCGACGGTCCCCGCCTCCCCCATCCGGCGACCCATCCGCTTGAGGACGAGGTCGTCGATGTGCTGGATCGGCATGTCGATGTAGGGAATCACGCGCTCGAGCTGGGCGACCGCATCGACCATCGCGTCGGAGAACTTGTAGGGGTAGGTGTACAGGAGGCGGATCCACCGGACACCGGGGAGGGCGTCGAGCTCCCCGAGGAGGCGCGGGAGGTGGTAGTCGCCGTCGATGTCGCTCCCGAAGCTCGTGAGGTCCTGGGAGATCAGATTGAGCTCGGTGGCCCCGCTCTCGATCAGCTCCCGCGCCTCCTCGAGGACCATCTCGACCGGCTTCGACCGGAAGCGCCCGCGGAAGCCGGGGATCGAGCAGAAGGTGCAGGGGTTGTCGCATCCCTCGCTGATCCGGAGGTAGGCGCTGTGGTTCGGGGTGAGCCGCAGGCGCGAGCCCTCGGAGTAGGCGGGGTGGTTCGGCTCGGAGACCTGAACGGGGTGCGCGAGGCGGGCGGTGGAGACGAGCTCGGTGAGGATCTCCGGCATCCGCGAGTACTCCGAGAGCCCGACGATCGCGTCGATCTCCGGGATCTCCGCGCGGAGCTCCTCGGGGTAGCGCTGGCCGAGGCAGCCCGCGACGACCACCCGCTTCGCGGGGTCCTCCTCCTTGTGGGAGACGAGCTCGAGGATCTGATCGACCGACTCCTGCTTCGCGGCATCGATGAACCCGCAGGTGTTCACCATGAGGACATCCGCGGTCTCCGGATCCGGAGTGACGATGAATCCCTCCGCCCCCACCCGCCCGAGGATCACCTCGGAGTCGACGAGGTTCTTCGGGCAGCCAAGGGAGACGAGGTGCAGGGAGATCGGTCTCACGGGGGGGGTCCTCCGGCCGGAAGGCGTCATCTCGTTCCACGCGAGGAACTTGCAACCGGGGAATCTACCACGGGAGGGCCGCGGGATCAGCGGGATCGACCGGAATCTCGCCCGTGGTGCCTCCTCGGGAGGAAGGGGCCGCCCCGCCGGTCGGGGAGGGGGAGCCGGAACGCATGACCTGCTCCGATCCCGCCGCTAGACTCGCTCGGGGCGGAGCGATGCGGATCCCGAGCGGGTCCCGCCCCCCGAGGAGGTCCCTTGAGCGAGCCGACCGTCGCCGAAATGGCGGAGATCATCCTGTCCTGCCTCCACCGGGAGTACCCGAACCACGTCTCCCTCCTCCTGCGGGACGACGAGGGCCTCGCGCCGCCCAGAGAGCTCTACCCGGCCTTCTTCGGCTCCTTCGACTGGCACTCGTCGGTCCACGGACACTGGTCCCTCGCGCGCGCGATCCGCGTGGACGCCGGCGAGGAGATCGTGCCGAGGGCACGGGAGGCGCTGCGGGCCTCCTTGACGAGGGAGAAGTGCGCGGGGGAGCGTCGGGTCCTCGAGGAGCGCCCCGGCTTCGAGTGTCCCTACGGGCTCGCCTGGCTGCTGCTTCTCGGCGCGGAGCTCGAGCAGCTGGGGTCGCCCCTGGCGGCGGAGGCCGCGGCGCTCGAGCCGGTGGTGCAGGTGGCCCGACGAAGCGTGCTCGCCTACCTCGATCGACTGACCCACCCGGTGCGGAGCGGCCAGCACGACCAGTCCGCCTTCGGCCTCGGGCTCGCCCTCGATGCCGCGCGGATCCGAGGAGACGAGGAGCTCACGCGAGCGGTCGAGGAGACCGCCCTGCGTCTCCACGCCGAGGATCGCGACGCCCCTCTCCACTTCGAGCCCTCGAACCATGACTTCCTCTCCCCCGCCTTCGCGGCGGCGGAGCTGATCTCCCGCATCCTCCCCGCCGAGGAGTTCTCGGACTGGCTCGCCCGTGCCCTGCCGGGGATCCCGACGGAGTCCGATGCCGGGTGGTTCCCCCCGATCGACTGCCCCGATCCGAGTCACGGACACCTCTCTCATCGGATCGGCCTGAACCTCAGTCGCGCCTGGATGCTCGAGGCGGTGACGGACGCCCTCCCCGCGGCGGACTCCCGTCGACCCGCCCTGGCCGCGGCGGCCTCCCGCCATCGCGCCCGGGGGCTCGCGGAGGTGGACCCGCGACACTACGCCGGGGCGCACTGGCTCGGCACCTTCGCGATCCACCTCCTCACCGGGCGCTCCCGCGGCCCCCGCCCGAACTGAGACCGGAGAGCGAAAGAGCATGAACCGATCCGAGACTCCTCCCCACGCGCCCCGGCGCTGCGATCACTGCGGACACCCCGCCGAGGTCGTGGTCGTCCACGGGCACGGTCAGTGCACCGTCTGCGGCACCAATGTGGAGCCTTGCTGTCAGGGAGGCGAGACCTGCCCTCCCCCTCCCGCGCGACCGGAGCGCTGAGCCTCCCCTGCACCTCCGGGTGCCCCGATCGAACCCGAAAGGACCCCCGATGCCCGACCGCCACCTCCTGCTCGCGGTTCTCGTCCCCGTGCTCGCCCTCGCCGCCGGGCCCCCTTCCGTCGCCGCCCCCGACGACGAGGAGGCCGCGGCCCGGAGCGAGCCGCGGCTCGACCTCGGCCCCTTCTCCCTCCCCATGATCAAGGGCTGGAAGAAGGAGAGCCCCCGCTCGGCGATGAGAAAGGCTCAGCTCACCCTCCCGCCCCCGAAGGAGGAGGGCGCGGCGGCCGAGCTGGTCGTCTTCCACTTCCCGGGGACCGGCGGCACGGTCGAGGCGAACATCACACGGTGGATCGGTCAGTTCGAGAAGCCCGAAGGGATGAAGGAGGAGGAGTTCGCGAAGACGGAGCGCAGGCGGGTCGATGCCCTCCCCGTGACCGTGCTGAAGGTGCGGGGGCGCTACCTCGGCGGCCGCATGCCCGGTCGCCCGGCGCCGAAGGCGATCGACGACGCCCGCATGGTGGCGATCATCGTGGAGACCTCCGAAGGCCCCTGGTTCATCAAGATCACGGGACCGAGGGAGACGATCGACCATCACCGCGGAGGGATCGATCAACTGCTGCGGGGGCTGAAGCGGGGCGCTGAGGAGCCCGCCGCGCCGGAGCCGACCGAGGAGACCGACCGTCCCGACGCGACGAAGGGGGCCGAGGGAGCCTAGGCCTCCTGCTTCTGGTTCCAGTCCTCGAGGCTTGTCAGGATCTCCCGGGGCTTCGAGCCACGGAAGGGGCCGACGATCCCCTGATCTCCCATGATGTCCATGAGGCGGGAGGCCCGGGTGTAGCCGATGGCGAGGCGCCGCTGCAGGAGGGTCGTCGACGCGCGACCGCTCTCGAGCACGATCTGGACCGCCTGGGGGAAGAGGTCGTCGTCGATCTCTCCCGGCCCATCTCCGCCGTCCCCGGCGCCTCCGCCGAGGAACCCCTCGATCTCCCGGCTGAACTCGGGCTGCGACTCCTTCTTCAGGAACTTGGTGATCTTCCGGATCTCCTTGTCGGAGATGTAGGTCGACTGGGCCCGGACCAGCTCCGAGGTCGCCGGCCCGACATAGAGCATGTCTCCCTGGCCGAGCAGCCTCTCCGCGCCGTTGCGGTCGAGGATCGTGCGGGAGTCGATCTTGCTCGCGGTCATGAACGAGATCCGGGTCGGCAGGTTCGCCTTGATGAGGCCGGTGATGACGTTCACCGAGGGGCGCTGGGTCGCGAGGATGACGTGGATGCCCACCGCGCGTGACTTCTGGGCGAGCCGCGTGATGTGGTTCTCGACCTCCTTCGCCGCCGTCATCATCAGGTCGGCGAACTCATCCACGATGACAACGATGTAGGGGAGATGCTCGGGGGCCTCGTCCGCCTCCTCGTGGCTCATCTTCTCGGTGAGGCGCTCGTAGAGCTCCTTCTTGCCGAGCGCGTTGTAGTCCTTGATGTGCCGGACGCCCGCCTTCGAGAGGATCTCGTAGCGCTGGTCCATCTTGCGGACCAGCCAGTCGAGCGCCGCCGGTGCCTTCTTCATGTCGGTGATGACCGGCGTCAGCAGGTGAGGGATCTCCTCGAAGACGGAGAGCTCGACCATCTTCGGGTCGATGAGGATCATCTTCAGGTCCTCGGGGCTCCTCGTCATCAGCATCGAGGCGATGATCGCGTTCACGCAGACCGACTTGCCCGAGCCGGTCGCGCCCGCCACGAGGAGGTGGGGCATGCGACCCAGGTCCTCGATGATCGTGTCCCCGGCGGCGTCCTTCCCGAGGAAGAGCGGCAGCGCGGCATCCTCGGCGAGGGCGCGCTGACGGAGGAGCTCCTTGAGGGCCACCACCTCGCGGCGCTGGTTGGGGACCTCGATGCCGACCGTCGACTTCCCGGGGATCGGCGCGACGACCCGGACGCTCCGCGCCTCCAGCGCCATCGCGAGGTCGTCGGAGAGGCTCACGATCTTGTGGACCTTGATCCCCGGCGCGAGGGAGACCTCGTACTGGGTGATCACCGGTCCGCGCTGGACACTGTGCACCTTCGCCTCGAGGCGGAAGGAGGCGAGGGTGTCCTCGATCTTCTGCGCGGTGCGGTCGAGCTCCTCCCGCCCTTCCGCGTGGTCGACCCGGGGGGGATCCTCGAGGAAGTCGATCGGAGGGAAGTTGTACACGCCGGAGAAGGTGAGCTGCTTCTCGTCGATGGCGAAGGGAGGAGGATCGGACGAGGTCTCGCCCCCGAGTCGGATCGTCCGCTCGGGACGGGGCTCCCCCGACTCCGAGTCTTCTCCGTGGAGATCCTCTTCCTCGTCTTCCTCTTCCTCGTCTTCGTCTTCCTCGTCCTCTTCTTCCTCGTCCTCGTCTTCCTCGTCCTCTTCTTCCTCGTCCTCGTCTTCCTCGTCCTCGTCTTCCTCGTCCTCCTCGTCTTCCTCGTCCTCGTCGTCTTCCTCGAGCTCTTCTTCCTCGTCCTCCCACTCCTCGTCATCTTCGAGCTCATCTTCTTCGAGCTCGTCCTCGGCGTGGGGGTCCAGCTCCTCTTCGGTCTCATCCTCTTCCGCGGGGACGGCGCGCCGCTTCGACTTCTTCGACTCGACACCGCTGGTCGAGGCGCCTGCCGTCGCGGGGCCGGACGCGCGAGGGGTCGGCAGGGACTCCTTCAGGCGGCCGACGGCGCCACGCGCGGCCGCGACCGCTCCGGGAACCTGACGAGCCCCATCGACCACAGCCGTCGCACCGCGACGGAGGAAGAGGAGAACGAGGGGGGAGATGAGGAGGTCGGTGGCGAGGACGACTCCGATGCCGCACAGGAGGAGGGTGATCACCCAGGTTCCGAAGACCCCGGTCCACTCGTAGAGGCTCTGGCCGAAGAACTCGCCGTAGACCCCACCTCGGAGCGGCTCCTGGGGGAGGAGCGGCTCGGTGGTCAGATGCCACTCGAGGGTGGAGACGCTGAGGAGGAGCAGGCCGCAGCCGAAGAGCTTCCAGCCGCGAGCGGGGACCTCCTGCCGGAAGAAGGCCCGCAGGCTCCAGACCACGAAGAGGGCGGAGAGGAAGTAGGAGGCCACGACGCCGAGGAAGTGGAAGCTGAGGTTGGCGAGCTCGGCGCCGATCCAGCCGCACACATTTTCGGACCGGACACCCTGCTGAACGGCATGCTCGCTCTGAAGGCCGAGGAGGTAGAAGGCGGAGAGGGAGAGAAGGATGAGCGCGATGACCTCGGCCCGCAGCTCGCGGCCTTCCGCGCGCGGCAGGTGTGCCATCCTCGAGAGGGTCGTCCCCCCGGTCGAGCCACGACGACCCTTGGAGGCACCACCCCGCGAACGCCCAGATCTGGTTCGGCTCATTCTTCCTCGTCGGGGTGGAGCGGACCGCGGCGACGAGTCCGCGCTGCACCCACGAAATCGAGGATCTCGCCGGCCACGGTCTCCTTCGGCAGGAGACCCAGGTCTCGGATCCTCGTCCCCCCCAACCCCGAGGATTCCGGCGCGCGGCCGGTCTCCGGGGCCTCGACCCACGTGTATCGTCCTTGCGACGACCCGAGGTTCGTTGGGGTGTTCCAGAGTATCAGATCGAGGTTCTTTTTCACGAGCTTCCGAACCGCTTCCTCGGGACCCGCGCCCGCCTCGAGAGAGAAGCCGACCAGGGTGCGATCCCCCTTTTCGGCCCCTCGCCCGGCGAGCACATCCGGAGTCCGGACCATCCGCGGGGCCCAGTCATCCTCACCCTTCTTGCGCTTCCCCGCATACCGCTCGGCGGGGCGGTAGTCGCAGACGGCCGCGGTCGCGATGAAGGTGTCGACGCGCGGCCAGAGCTCGGTGCAGATTCGATCGAGGTCGAGCGCGGAGACGAAGGGGTGCACGGTGACGCGGTCCGGCGCGGGGACCCGCGTCGGTCCGAGCGCGAGATGGACCTCCCAACCCCGGGGGACCGCCGCCGCGGCGAGCGCGATGCCGAGGGAGCCGGAGGCCCCGTTCGAGAGGAAGCGGACATCGTCGAAGTGCTCGCGGCTGGGGCCGGCGGTGATGAGGAGTAGGGGACGGTCGACTGCACCCATCGGGGGCCTCCGCGCCGGGGATGGTTCCGTGTGGCGACCCCCCGGGGGTCGCGCCGGGGTCAGAGTCGGGCGAGGAGCGCCGCCTCGATCCGCTCGAGGTCGGCCAGCCGCCCCGGGCCGACCGAGCCGCAGGCGAGGTGCCCGGAGCCCGGCTCGACGACATCGACTCCCCACTCGAGCAGGGTCGCGAGGTTGCGGGCGACCGACGGATGGCGCCACATTCTGTCGTTCATCGCCGGCGCGACGATCGTCGGCCCCTCGAACGCGAGCCAGGAGACGGCGACGATGTCTCCGCCGAGCCCCCCCGCCATCCGGGCGATGAAGTCGGCGGAGGCCGGGGCGACCACGAAGGCGTCCGCCTCGATGGTGCTGTCGATGTGTTCC
>JAFMMO010000167.1 GCA_017859655.1 Pseudomonadota bacterium
CTCCCCACGAGGATCGCGGTCGGGGTGGCGAGCCCGAGCGCGCAGGGGCACGCGATGACGACGACGGCGACCGCGTGGCGCAGCGCCTCCCCGATCGTCGCGCCTCCGGCGCTCCAGAAGGCGAAGGTCGCCCCGGCGAGGAGGATCACGATGGGGACGAAGACACCGGAAACCCGGTCGGCGAGGCGCTGGATCGGCGCGGGATGCGCCTGGGCTTCCCGGACCATGCGGACGATCCCCGCGAGGACGGTGCGCCCCCCGGTCGCGGTCACCTCGATGACCAGTCTTCCGGTGGCGTTGAGCGTCCCTCCGGTCACATCGTCCCACGCCCCCTTCTCCACGGGGATCGCCTCTCCCGTGATCACGGACTCGTCGACCGAGCCCGAGCCCCGACGGACCACGCCGTCCGCAGGGATGCGCTCGCCGGCGAGGACGACGATGCGATCTCCCACCGCGAGGTCGGCGGCGGGGACCTCCGACTCCTCCCCGTCGACGACCTTCCGGGCGGTGGGGGGAGCGAGGTCGAGGAGGCTGCGCAGGGCTGAGCGCGCCTCACCGCGCGCGCGCGCCTCCAGCCACTTGCCGAGGGAGATGAAGGTCACGAGGAAGGCGGCGGTCTCGAAGAAGACCATGCCGGACTCCCCGAGCGCGCCGGCGACCGTGGCGATCGATGCGAGGTAGGCGGTCCCCGCTCCCAGCGCGATCAGGGTGTCCATCGTCGTGTGACCCCGCCGAAGGGCGGCAAGGCTCGTCGTGAAGAAGTGCTGCCCGGGGAAGGCGAGCACCCCGGTCGCGCCGATCCCCTGGATGAGGAGGCTCGTTCGTTCCGCCGGCAGGAGCCACATCGCGGCGGCGACCGGGATGGTCCCGAGGAGGGCCTGCTGGAACCGGATGCGGGCGAGGCGCACTTCCTCCTGGGCGGACTCTCCGCGGTCGATCACCGACTCGTCGGTCAGTCGGGCCCGGTAGCCCGCTCCCGAGATCGCCTCGATCACCTCCTGGGGCTCGGAGGCGCCATCGTCTCCCGCCTCCCCGTGAAGGATCACGCGCGCGTCCCCGGTGGCGAGATTCACCGTGATCGACTCCACCCCGGGGAGCCCCTGGGCGGCTCGCTCCACGGAGCGGACACAGCTCGCGCAGGTCATGCCTCCGACCTCGATCGTGATGGTGCGCTGCGAGGCGTTCATCGGTCTTCAGGGACCTTTCCTGTCCGGATGATCGTCGGCTGACGGACCGCTCCCACCCCCTCCGGAAAGCTCCCCATTCGCTTCCACGACTCAAGGGGGGGTGCTAGGCTAAAAGGGTCACGCTCATTTCCGATCACCGAGGAAACTCCTCCCCTGCGGGTCATTCGCGCCCGTGGACGGAGCGGTCTCCGCGCACCTCCGGGGTTCGTGGTCCGCCCCCGGGAGGTGCCGCAGCGACCGACGGCCCGTCGCTGTCGGACGAGCGGTCTCTCCGGCGGAGGGGGACCCCACCGATCGGATGCGTACTCCGGTTCCGACCGCGTCCGCGTGGTCGTACGATGAATGGAATCCCCAGCGATGGCGACCCCTGATCCCATGACCGAGAAGCAGGAGCTCACCGTGACTCCAAAGAGCGTCATCTTCCGCCCCAGCGCGGAGCGGTTGCGCGAGCTCACGGCGGCGATGCCGAGCGCTCGTCACTCCGAGTTCGACAATTTCAACGTCCAGACGCGAGTCCTCAGCCGCTCGAAGAAGTCGACGTACGTCATCACGGACGATCCGTCCCAGCACTCCGATCAGTGCATCACCCGGGCGGAGGGAGCGCGGGTCGCCGCGATCCAGGATGAGTTCATCGCCGACTGCGACATGATCGTGGTCGATGGATACATCGGAAACGACCCCGAGTTCCGCACTCCGGCGCGCCTCTACATGGAGGTCGCCCATGCGAACATCGCGGCGATGCAGAACCTCCTCTACTACCCGCTCGACGGGAGCGAGGGGGATGACTGGGCTCCCGAGCTGACCGTGATCTACACCCCGAGCGTGAAGATGGAGGGCTACCCGGACGACCGCCTCATCGCCGTCGACCTGGAGGCCGGGGTGACCCGAGTCTTCAACTCCGACTACTTCGGCGAGTCGAAGAAGGGTGGGCTCAGGATGTGGAACGAGCGGGTCTTCCGCAAGGGCGGCCTCGCCCTCCACGCCGGCCTCAAGGAGATCCCCGTCGAGGGCGGGAGCAAGGTCGGTCTGATCGTGGGCCTGTCCGGCACGGGGAAGACGACCACGACCTTCACCCGCCAGAACGGCTCGGGGCCGGTGCAGGACGACTTCGTCGCGATGATGCCCGATGGGCGGATCCACGCGACCGAGAACGGCTGCTTCGCCAAGACCTTCGCGCTCTCCTCCGAGGATGAGCCGACGATCCACAAGGCGGTCTGCCGCCCGGAGTCCTACCTCGAGAACGTGGCGATGTCCGAGGACGGCAAGATCGACTTCTTCGATGAGACCTACACCCAGAACGGTCGCGCCGTGATCCGCATGGCGGACATCGACGGCGCGATCGACGCTCGGGACATCGGCAAGGCCGACTTCCTGCTCATCCTCAACCGCAACGAGAACATCATCCCCGGAGTCGCCAAGCTCGATCCGGCTCAGGCCGCGGCCTACTTCATGCTCGGAGAGACCCAGGGCACGAGCGCCGGGGGCAAGGACGAGGCGGGCAAGTTCCTCCGCGTCCCGGGGACGAACCCGTTCTTCCCGCTGCTCCACGCCATGCAGGGGAACCGCTTCCTCGAGCTGATGCACAGCCACCCGATGGAGGTCTACCTCATGAACACGGGCCGCGTCGGCGGGCCGGGTGGGGATGAGCGCTCCTGCAAGGTCCGGATCCCGCACTCCAGCGCCATCGTCAAGGGGATCGCGGACGGCACCATCGAGTGGGAGGTCGACCCCGACTTCGGCTACGAGGTCGCCAGGATGGTGCCGGGGATCGATCCCTCCGACATCGGCATCCTGCAGCCGCGCCAGCTCTACGCCGAGCAGGGCCGCGGCGAGGAGTACGCCCAGCATGTCGAGCGGATCCGCGCCGAGCGTCGCGAGTACCTGGAGAGCTACCCGGGCCTCAAGGAGGAGATCTTCCTCGGGCTCGGCGGCTGATCCGAGACAGCGCGCGTCGAATCGGGAAGGGGAGGGGAGCGGGCTGACCGCTCTCCTCCCCTTTCTCGTGCGGTGCGGCCTGCAACCGGGCGGGGACCCCGGGCGAAGCCCCCCCGGAGCGGGTCCCCTCGGTTCTCGCGCGGCGGCATCGCTTGCTCGCCCACCCGCACCCTGTACCCTCCGTCCCCAGCGCCGCTGGGCCCCTCGTCGGTCAACGTTCGGAGATCTCGATGTCGCCCCTTCTCTTCGATGCCGCGATCCTGGTCCTCACCGTGCTCTACGCGCTGCTGACCCAGCACGCGGCGCGGAGGTATCTCTCCGGCTCGTCGGGTCTCGAGCGCCTCTCGCGCTCCCCCCTCCTCCTGACCGTCCTCCTCCACCTCTCCGCCCTGATCCTGCGCGGGGTCGAGACCGGCACCTGCCCGGTGCTCTCGCGCTGGGAGGCGCTCAGCTTCGTGGCGTTCTGCATGGCCGCCATCGAGCTCACCCTCGAGCTGCGGCGGGGGATCCGCGTGACCGGGGTCTTCGTGCTCGCGCCCGCTGCGGTCCTGCAGCTCCTCAGCGCGGTCTTCCTCATCGGGCGGGACCCCGCGCCGCCGTCAGGGGCTCCCGACCTCGCCGGCTCCCTGCACGCCTTCGCCGCCCTCCTCGGGATCTCCGGGGTCGTGGTGGCGGGGATCTACGGAGCGCTCTACCTCGGACTCCATCGGAAGATCCGGGCCGGTGACTACGGGGGGTTCTTCCGGCGCATGCCCTCGCTCGAGGAGCTCGGAGAGTTGAACGCGACCGCGGCCGGGCTCGGCTTCCTGTCCCTCTGCGTGACGGTCGGGATCGGGCTGTATGGCTGGTCGACCCGCGCGAGCGACCCCGAGTCGATCTCGCTGCTCGCCTTTCCGGTCGGGGTCACGCTCCTCCTCTGGGCGCTCCTCGGGGTCTGCTCGGTGGGACATCGGATCGGCCGCTTCGGCGGAGCCCGCCTCGCCGGGACCACGATCGTCGCACTGCTGGCCGCGTTGCTTCTGCTCACCCTCCTCGGTCCGAAGGGAGTGCACGGAGCCTGATGCGCCTCTACTGCGTCAGCCTGAACCACCACTGCACCTCGATCGAGCTGCGGGAGCGGGTCGCCTTCGCGCGGGAGGAGGCGATCGACTTCCTCCAGCGACTCTGCGCACCGACGGAGTCGGAGGGGGTGATCCTCTCCACCTGCAATCGGACCGAGATCTACGCGACCGGGTCGCCGGGGCAGGAGTCGACCCCCTGGCAGCCAGCGCTCGAGCTCCTGCACGCGGATCGTGGCTTCGAGCCGGTGCTCTCTCCGCCGAATCACTGGAGGGACGAGGGAGCCGCGGTGGTCCGCCACCTGCTGCGTGTCTCGGCCGGCCTCGAGAGCCAGGTGCTGGGCGAGACGGAGATCCTCGGTCAGGTCCGGACCGCGCTGAGCTGGGCGGATGAGGCCGGCACCTGCGGGAGACGGATGCGCCGCCTGTGGGAGCGGGCGATCGGAGTCGGGAAGCGGGTCCGGGCGGAGACCCTCCTCGGGGATGGGGCGCTCTCCCATGCGGCGGCCGCGTTCGAGCTGGCGCGCAAGGTCTTCGGTCCGCTGGAGCGGCATCGGATCCTCGTGGTCGGGACCGGGGAGATCGGCGCGCTCGCCCTCGAGCGCCTCCGCGGCTCGCGCACCGCAGGGCTCACCCTGATCAACCGGACCCGGGAGCGGGCGGAGGAGATGGCCGCGGCGCATCGCGAGGGGGGCGGAGGGCCGGTCGAGGTCCGTCCCTTCGAGCAGCTGGAGGCGAGCGTGATCGATGCGGATGTCGTCCTCACCTCCACTGCAGCGGGGGAGCCGATCCTCGATCACGGGATGATGCGGCGCATCCGGGCCGAGCGCGGAGGGCGCCGATCTCTCCTCCTCCTCGACCTCGCCCTCCCCCGGGCCGTGGACCCGCGGGCCGGCGAGATCGACGGGGTGTACCTCAAGAACCTCGACGACCTCGCCGCGGTGATCCGGTCGAACGAGGCGCAGCGGCGCGACGAGGTTCCCAAGGCGGAGGCTCTCGTCCAGCGAGGGACCGACGCGTACCTCGACTGGCTCCGTGGACTCTCCGTCGAGCCCACCGTCCGCGACCTGCGGGACCGGTTCGAGCGGGTCCGCCGGGAGGAGCTGGAGGAGCTCCGCCCCGGGCTCGATGCGGAGGCGTTCGCCCGGCTCGATGCCGCCACCCGCCGCCTGATCGCCCGCCTCCTGCACGCGCCATCCGCCAACCTCCGGCGGGACGATTCCCTCCACGACCCCCGCCTCCTCGGGATGCTCCAGCGGCTCTTCGAGGAGGAGCGAGCGCGGGAGAGCGACGAGGATCCCGCGCATCGGTGAGGCGTGGATTCCCCCGGGTGTCGCCTCGACCCTGTAGACTGTGCCTCCCCTGAAGCGGGCTGGGCCCGTCCGCCGGGGTTCGCTCGCGCCGGAGCCGGGGGACCGAGGAGGAGACAGGATGAGGATCCGTCTGGGTACGCGGGGGAGCGAGCTCGCCCGGGCACAGTCGCGCTGGGTCGCCGAGCGCCTCCTCGATGCCGCTCGTGGGGCGGGCGAGCCCCTCGAAGTGGAGGAGGTGATCCTCCGCACCCGGGGGGACGCGGATCAGCTCTCTCCGCTTCACCAGCACACCACGCCGGGGATCTTCACCCGCGAGCTCGAGCGCGCGCTCCTCGCCGGTGAGATCGACCTCGCGGTCCACTCCCTCAAGGACCTGCCCACCTCCACCCCGGCCGGGCTCCGCATCGCGGCGATCCCCCGGAGGGAAGAGCCGTGGGACGCGTGGATCAGCGCGAAGCACCCGGATCTGATCGACCTCCCGCGCGGGGCCACCGTCGCCACCGGCTCCCTCCGTCGTCGGGCGCAGATCCTCCACGAGCACCCGCACCTCCGGGTGGAGGGGATCCGCGGGAACATCGAGACCCGGATCGCCAGCGCCGAGCAGCGAGGGGACGCCGGGCTCGTCCTCGCGGCCGCAGGTCTCCGGCGCACGGGGCGGACCGATCGGATCCGCGGGACCTTCTCGGTCTCGGAGATGACACCCGCCCCGGGTCAGGGCGCCCTCGCGCTGGAGATCCGGGAGGGGGAGACCGTGCTCGATGGAATGCTGCGGCGGATCGAGGATCCCGGGAGTCGCGCGGAAATCACGGCGGAGCGGACCTTCCTCGCCACGCTCGAGGGCGGGTGCCATCTCCCGATCGGCGCGCTCGCCCGGGCGACCCCCCGGGCGCTGACCCTCGTCGGCATGATCGCGACCGTCGATGGCGAGCGACTCGTGCGAATGGGGACCGAAGGCGCCATCGACGCGCCGGAAGCGCTCGGCGAGTCTCTCGCCGGCTCCGTGCTGCGGGCGGGGGGAGCGGAGATCCTCGAGGAGATCGCGGCGCACGGCACACCCCGCGCGGACACGGGGGATCGCCCGGAGTCCGGGGAGCCGCGTTGATCGACGATGGAGCCTCTCCACTCCGCGGCCGCACCATTGCCCTCACCCGGCCGCGGAGTCGGGTCGAGGAGCTCTCCCTCGCCTTCGCCGAGGCCGGAGCCGCTGTCCGTCACTTCCCGGTCTTCTCCCTGCGCTTGGTCGCTGGAGAAGCACGCGCGCTCGCCCGGGATCGCCTGCGTGAGTCGGTGGGAGCGGGAGAGGTCTGGTGGGCCATCACCAGCGCCTCGGTCGTCTCGCCCCTGGCCGCGATCCTCGCGGAGCTGCCGGGCTCTCCGGACTCGTGGGCGGGGCGGGTCCGCTGGGCGGTGGTGGGGGAGGCGACCGGCCGTGCGCTCCACGGCTCCGGGCTCCTCCCCCCGGAGGCCCCGGCGCCCCTCGTCGGAACCGGGGCGGGGGCGGCCTCCCTGGTCGGGGAGATCGTCCGCCGTGTCCCGGGCGGGGTCGAGCGCTCCGGGCTCCCCGGTCCGTCCTCGTCGAGCGGGCCGCGAGTCGTGCACATCACCAGTGACCGAGGGCGCCCGGAGCTGGCCGAGGGGATCCAGGCAGCGGGCGGGGTGGCGCAGACGGTCGTCGTCGTCCGCCATCATCCCGAGCCGGACCTCCGCCCGGAGGAGCTCCTCGCCGAGACCGTGGACGCACTCCACTTCGCGAGCCCCTCCGCGGCCGAGGGTCTCCTCGCCGCCTGTCCCGCGGAGCGGCGGGGCGCTCTCGTCGCGATCCCCGCGGTGGCGATCGGTCCGACCACCGGGGAGGCCCTCCGCCGACTCGGCTTTCGGCGCATCGTCGAAGCGGAGGCTCCCGGGGCGCGAGAGCAGGTCGCCGCCGCCGTCGCGCTCCTGCCCGGTCCCTGAGATCGCGATCCGCCCCGTTTCGAGCCGCCGGGGGAGCCCCTCGGATACCATGCCGCCACGGGTCATCGGCCCGAGTGGAAGGAGAGAGATGAGCTTCCCCATGGAGAGAATGCGCCGCCTGCGGAGGACTCCCGCGCTCCGGCGCTGGGTCGCGGAGACCCGGCTCTCGCGTCACTCTCTCGTCCAACCCCTCTTCATCACGGAGGGGAGCGGCGTCGAGCGACCGATTCCCTCCCTGCCCGGCCAATCCCAGCTCAGCTTCGACCGGGCGGCGGAGCGGGCGCGCCGCGTCTTCGACTCGGGTGTCCCCA
>JAFMMO010000168.1 GCA_017859655.1 Pseudomonadota bacterium
CGAAGAGGTCCGCCGCCAGTCGATAGGCGAGCTCGGCATCGGCGACGCGACCGGCGAGGAGGGCCCGACGTCCGAGGAGTCGAGAGACCCACGGAGCGAGTCCCGTGCCCCCCTCCTCCAACGAGGGGAGCCCGGCGCGGAGGAGCTGCTCCGCCCGAATCGTCTGACCGAGGGCGATCGCGTGGTCGGTGAAGAGCCCGAGCTCGATCGCTCGATCCCGAGGGTCGCTCGGCGCCGGGAGACGACCGAGGGCCACCCACGCCTCCGCGGCCTCCTCCGGTCTTCCGCGAAGCAGGGAGCCTTCCGCGATCAGTCGCCAGTGTCCACGAACGAGTCCGGGCGCCACCTCCGTGGGGAGAAGGGAGAGGGTTCGCTCGAGGATGGGGAGGCCTTCTTCCGGGCGGCCATCCCTGAGGAGCAGGCCCCCGAGAAGGAGCGACAGCTCCGCTCGGGGCACAATGGCGTCCGGGGAGCCCGCGAGGCACTCCTCGGCGTAGCGCCACTCCGCCTCGGCCGCGGTGGGGTCGCCGCGACGGAGGAGCATCTCACCGAGAGCGCGGTGGAGGCGGACCCGCTCCGATCGATCGAGCCCGGTGACACGATCGGTCCGGCAGAGCTCATCGAGGCGGCGACCGAGCCTCAAGGGCACGCCCGGATCGGAGAACTCATCATGGCGAGCGATGAGGCGGATGAGGCCTCTCGCACCGCCGGACGGGTCCTCAGCCTCGACCTGATGCTCGGCGACGCGTGCCCTCTCCTCAAGGCTCGCTTCGCTGGGGAGGGAGGAGGCGAGGCTCCTCCCCAGCGCCGTGTGCCACTGCCGGCGTCGATCGGGGGCGAGGTCGACGAGACAGGCGAGCCGCTGGAACTCCCGGACGAAGGCGTACTCCCCTCGGCTCGCATCCCGCCGGAGCCAACGCTCTCGGACCAGACTCGCCAACAGCCCGGGGAGCTCCCCCGCGCCCAGCGCGAGGAGCTCTCGGAGGATGGGGACGGAGACCCCTCCTCCGGCCACGGCGATCAGGGAGAGCACCGCGCGTTGGGAGTCCCCGAGTCGACGCAACCCGCTCCGGGTGCGTCGGACGATGGGAAGCTCCGCGGAGTCCGGGAGGCGCTCCCACGACCAGTGCCCCCGAGGGCGGGCCAGCTCCCCGCGACGGATCCGAGCCGCGAGGACCGACTCGAGCGGGCCGTGCCCTCCGTCGCAAGACTCGAGGAGACGACCGACCTCATCGTCGTCGAGCGTCAGTCCGGGGAGACGGCGGCGCACCCCGAGGCGGAGGATCTCCTCGGTCAAGGTCGGCACCGGCATCCGCTCCACCCAGGCCCGCGTGTCCGGTCGATCGAGCCAGTCGCTCGCCCACGCATTCGTCTCTCGTCCGGCGAAACCGATCCAGAGGACCCGATCGAGGTCGACGATCCGACGCTCCTGAGCGACCACCTCCTTGAGGACCTCGATGGTGACGGGGTCCGCGCTCTCCAGTCCTTCCGCGAGGACGACGATGGGATGGCAGGCAGCGCGGGCGGAGATGGCCCGCAGCAGGGTGCCGGCCGCGATCCTGCCGCTCGGTGCTCGCGAAGGCCGGGAGCCATCGAGCGCCTCGATCTCCACCGCGAGCTCCTGCACTCCATCGGCTCGGCGGAGATTCCAGGGGAGGATCCGGGCTCCCCGCACCTGGAGCTCTCGGATGATCTCTCGGCGGGCGAGTCGACGATCGGAGGCGTGGTCCGCCTCCACGAGGAGCATTCCGGAGCGCTGCGTGCTGGCCGCGATGGATCGCAGGGGAGACTCCGCCCCGGGCAGGAGATCCGGGGCCGCAGTGCGTGACCACGCCTCGTGGATCGGGCTCGTCCACTCCACCCGATCCGCGAAGTGCCGACTCGCCGCATCCGTGATCGACTGCCACTCGGTCCCCCCACGCAGCCGGATGTGAGCGAGGAGGCTGGTGCGGGACTCCGGCGAGGCGTCGCGGTGCGGCCAGGACTCGAGGAGGAGGGACCGAACCTCCTCCGCGTCCGCGGGACGATCCTCCGCCCGCTTCTCGAGCAGGGAGAGGAGCAGCTGGGCGATCGGGGCGGGGACCGCCGGTGCGATCGTCCGAGGATCGATCGCTTCGGTCCGAAGGTGTCCCTCGAACACCTCCGTGTGACGATTCCCATCGAAGGGGAGGATGCCGGTCAGCAGCTGGTAGGCGAGGACCCCGAAGGAGTAGAGGTCCCCCCGCCGATCGAGGCGGCCACCGAGGAGGCGCTCCGGCGCCATGTAGTGGGGCGTCCCGAGGATCTTCTCCTCCGGCGGGCGCCCTTCCGGGTGGGCGAGCCCGAAGTCGAGGAGGCAGAGCCGATTCCCTTCGCGCCCGAGAGGCTCGCGCCAGCGCAGGTTGTCCGGCTTGATGTCTCCGTGCACCCACCCCTGACGATGAAGGAAGGCCAGAGCGCGGAGGAGGTCGCAGAGCGCGGTGATCCGGTCACTCTCAGGGAGGTTGCGGCCGCCGCGGTGCAGACTCGGACCCTGCAGGAGATCCGCGGTGAAGAAGCTGCCGGAGCGATCCTCCAGGGCGCCGTACTCATGAACCCGGAGGATGTTCGGATGCTCGAAGCGAGCGAGGATGGAGAACTCCCTCAGGTGGCGGGTCTCCTCCGCTCGGACCGGATCCCCACCCGGGACCCACTTCAGGGCGCGCTCACAGCCGTCCCGGAGATCGAGGACCCGGTAGACCTGCCCCATCCCCCCCCGTCCGATCTCGTCGAGGAGCCGATACCTCCCCTGGAGCTCCGCCGGAGGAGGGTCGAGGTCGAACATGGTCACCGCATCTTCCTCTCACGGGCGTTCTCCGGATTCGGGGCGGGGGCCCTCATCCGAAGAATACGACACTCCCGGTCGATCGTCGGGCGCAGCCTCGAGGAGTTGCCGCCACGCCTCAAGGAAGCGCGGGGTGGGAAGCCCGGAGAGCCCCTGAAGCCGCTCTGGATCCCGCTCTCCCGCCAGAAACGCCGTCCGGAGGGGCTCCGGGACCTGAACGGATGCGGAGCAGCGCCCTTTCAGCACGTCGACGACCTCCCGAGCCTCCGTGACGAGGTGCGCCCCGTCCCGGATCAGCTGATGACAGCCCCGGTGGGAAGGACCGTCGGCCGGGCCCGGGAAGGCGCAGACCTCTCTCCCCTGTTCCAGAGCCCAGCGGGCCGAGGTCAGGGAGCCGGAGCGCTCCGTCGCCTCGACGACGACAAGCCCCACGCTCAGGGCGGTGATCAGGCGGTTCCGCCGCGGGAAGTGGTGCCGACGCGGCGGGGCCCCCACCGGCAGCTCGGAGAGAAGGGTGCCGCCCGCCCGGATGATGCGACACGCGAGGGCGAGGTTCTCCGCCGGGTAGACTCCCGGAAGGCCATTTCCAAGGACCGCAATCGGCTGCCCTCCCCCGCGGAGGGCACCTTCGAGGGCGGCTCGATCGACGCCCCGAGCGAGCCCGCTGACGACGGTCCAGCCCCCCTCCGAGAGCTCTCGCCCCAGGCGGGAGGCAGAGCGCAGCCCCGCCGCGCTGGCTCGACGGCTTCCCACGACCGCGACGGCGGGAGAAGGACCCGGGGGCGCACCGGCCCGGGTGAGGACGCGGGGGGGGCTCGGGATGGAGAGAAGGGCGACGGGGAAATCTGGGCTCTCCCGCGTCATCGTCCTGAGGGCAGCTCGGATTTCACAAGTCATTCTTATCGTGTGGCTTAGGTGGGCCGGCTCCGGGCGGTCGCGACCGGGGTACGCGTTCATGACGCCTCCGCTGGGATCGCCCGCGAGGAAGTATCATGAAGGAGCGGCGCTTCGGATGCAGTCGCCCTCCTCCCCGGCGGCCCATCTTGACCTTCCGTCGGATCGTGGACTACGATCCGAGATCCTGCCCGCATCGTTTCCCGATCAATTCAGCCGAGAGCCGTCATGCATCCTCAGAGCCCGCTCACCACCAACACTCTGGACGACCCGCTGCTCGGCCCGTCGGAGGCGGCGCGGGCCCTGCGTCGCCGTCTCCCGCGGATCGCGGCTGCGTCGAGCAGTGTCGTCATCGAGTCGGAGTCGGGAAATGGCCGGGAAGCGATCGCGCGCCGTGTTCATGACCTCTCCCGGCGGAGCCGTGAGTCCTACTTCAACTTCGATTGCTCCTGCGTCCCGGAGGATCTCCTGCCGCGGGAGCTCTTCGGGCACCGCGCCGGGGCCTTCACCGGTGCGGACGAGGATGATCCCGGCAAGCTCCGAGCGACCTCAGGCGGGACCTTCTGCCTCCAGCACATCGATCTCCTCCCCAACTCCGGGCAAGGGTCGCTGTTGCGGGCCATCCAGCAGAAGGAAGTGATCCCGCTCGGGGCTTCGAAGGCGGTCCCGATCGATCTCCGATTCCTGGCGACGAGCGGTCGATCTCTCGATGAACGGGTCGACGCCGGCGCGTTTCGGGAAGATCTGTACTACCGGCTGATCGTGGTCCTCGTGAAGATCCCCCCGCTGCGGGAGCGACCAGAGGACATCAGCTTCTATCTGGATCACTATCTGCGGCGCTCCTCCCGCCGCGAGCGGCGTCCGGTCCCGACGCTTCGCGAGGATCTGCGCTCGCTGCTGCTGCGGCACCGCTGGCCGGGAAACCTGGTCGAGCTCCATGGCGCGGTGGAGGGGCTCCTCGCCTTCTCCGATAGAGACTTCCTGACCCCCCATCAGGCACCCCCCGCGCTTCTGCAGCGCCTCGAGAGGGGGGCAGAGTCGGACAACCCGGTGCGCGAGATCCAACTCCCCTCCGAGCTGACCTACAAGGCGGCGCGCGAGCTCTTCGAGCGTCAGTTGCTCCAGCAATCATGGCGAGAGTCCGGCTACGACCGAAATGCCCTCGCGGATCGCCTCGGACTGCAGATGCACCAGCTGCGGCATCTGATCAAGCGCCTCCAGATCGACCTCCGCGACGGCCGGCCGAACGACTGCCTCTAGGCCTTCGGGGCCCCTCCCAGCCCGCTTTCACCTCTGCCCGGGATCTTCGCCGCGCTGATGAACAAAGGACCTTGGGTTTCCATGAGAAACCGGTCTGCTCCGGTCGGATCCAGCGATCAAGATCGAACGATCCAGAAGGCGTTCCGGAGAAAAGTTCACCGACGGTGCACGGAAATGCGCAGGTCTGCCCCGGTGCAACCCCGTGGATTGCCCAGCGCTTGGACGGAGGAGGCCTACTTGTCCACAGAACGAGAGCGAAGCCTGTGGACCCAGTCGGTGCCTTGCGATCTCCTGTCCGCTTTCGTGCATTTCTTCCGATGGAGAAGAGCTCGGTCGGTAGTGAGGCCGGCAAAAACAACCTGACTTTCCTGACTTAGGTGACGAACTACGAAACTGGAACTCGACTTGCAAACTCTCTTCCGTGCAGGCCAGAACGGCCTGTCGAGGAGAAAGGAGACCTCAAGTGGTGAACCCGCAAGTCCAGAAGAAGTCCTCTCGGGAGCTCGTGGGGGCACGCCGCGCCACGATCACCCGGCGCAGGGAGTTCCAGGTCGAGAACTTCAGCAGCGTGCGGGACTGGGTGCACTTCTGCGTCGAGTTCGACCTGAAGATCTGCAGCTGCTGCCGGGGGCGCGCTCGCATCTCGGCGGGTGCACCCAGCGAGTGGAACTGCAGCGCCTGCGAGCAGAGTCCCCCTCTCTCCCCCCTCCCGATTCACCCCGATCTCTGGCGGACCCTCGTCACGCGTCAGCCGACGCGGTCGACCTGCCCGGTCTGCCAGGAGCGGATCCCCCTCAGCGACTGCTGGATCTCCGAGGATGCCCGTCGCCTCTACTGTGCGCGTCACCTCCGACCCATCGAGACGCGGGATCGTCTCCGCCTCGTGACGGCCGCCCTCGACTCCATCGGTTGTTGTCGGGAGAACCCCACCGATGCACGGGGAGACCGCTCGGGGCTGCCTCTCGACTCCGCGCATGCCCGCGATCAACTCGCCGGGCATCTGCGGGGAGATCGTTGCGGCACCTGTCCCCACAACGGGAAGGCGATCTACCAGCAGGGACGACTGGTCGAGATCGATGGGGATCGCCGCCGGTGCACGACCTCACCGGACGCCCTCAACTGCGCTGACATCGATCACTGACCTCGACATTCACGCACGCATGATCGTGGGCCGATCGGGAGTCCCCCCCCGGTCGGCCCGTCCTGCCTTCCCTCCTCCGGCGCGTGGCTCCCGACCACCCGCCTTGCTCTAGAGTGCCTCCGGAGACTAGAATTCCCGAAGGAACCTCGGCCGCCGCGGGCCGGGATCGTCCCAGCGGGCACGAGCCCGGAAAGGAAGAGAGTCAGATGAACGGAACTAGGAAGCTCTTTGTCCTCGTTCTCTGCGGAGTCCTGCTGACGAGCGGGACCGCCTTCGCGTGCTACAGTCACTTCTTCGATGAGGTCTATGCGAGCGTCATCGGGCAGAAGCTCGACAAGTCCCAGATGCGCGCGATCCAGCAGTTCAAGCAGGACTTCGCGGTCTCCAAGCGTCAGGACCACTCCCAGGGCCTCTGCGATGCCGACCATGATCGACATGTTCCGAAGTTCATCGCCAGCGCCGCGGGGGTCCTCGATGACGCCCAGTTCGCCGCCGTGATGAAGCGGGAGAAGACCGAGACGGAGAAGCTCCGCTACGAGATCTTCCGACTGAAGGAGGAGCTCGCGGAGATCAAGGCTCTGGTCGAAGCGCTGAAGCAGCGCTGATCCCTCAGATCCATCAGATCCCTCGAATCGACCGTCCTTTCATGCTGGACGAGAACGATGCCGACGGGCCGCGCGGGAGTCTTCCGCGCGGCTCGTCCGCATCTCCGCCCGGGAGCTCGCCAGGCCGGGAGCGGGGGCTCGGCGGCCCATCGCCTGAGCTTGGTGGCCCTCTCACCGCTCGAAGGGGAAAGGCGACTCCGATGACCTTTCCCTCGACGAGACTCACTGCGGGCTCTCCCGGCATTCTGCTCCTGCCGCTCCTCCTCACGGTCTCGTCGGTGATCTCCGCGCAGACCGGAGAGGATCCGTCGCCGCCTCCACGACCGGCCGGCGTCGAGCTGGCCCGCTCGATCGCGGGATCCCCCGACTTGGGGGTCGGGGAGCTGGTCCGCCGCCTCGCCATCGCCCACGATGTCCGGATCGAAGGCTACGAGGCGCGCCTCGGAGAGCTCCTCGGGCGTCTCGGCGCCGCTCCAGCGCCGACCACGCCGATGGATCAGGCCCTTCGCCTCCAGCAGGTGCTGCACGAGGAGCTCGGCCTCCGGGCCAGCGACGACCTCTCGGACCCGGAGAACCTCCACCCTCCCCGGATCCTCGCGCGACACACCGGCTACTGCATCGGGCTGACGCTGCTGCATCTCGATCTCTGCGAGCGGCTCGGCTGGGAGGCGAAGGCGGTCTCCTCCCCTCGCCACACCTTCCTGCGCATCGGAGCCGCAGATCCGGTCAACGTGGAGCTGACCCGAGGCGGGGCGATCCGCTCCGATGAGTGGTACCGGCAGCGATCCGGATCCGTGGTCGAGGGGACTCCGCTGCGGGAGCTCTCGATGGTCGAACTCCTCGGGCATGTCGTGAACAACCTCGCCTATGTCGAACTCGCCCGGGGGAAGCCGGATGCGGGGGTCGCGCTCGCGAGGTCGGCTCTCGAGCTCGATCCCGATTGCGTGGAGGCGATGATCAACCTCGGAGTCGGCTGCGCTCGGGCCGGACGCCTGGAGGAGGCTCTGACCGCCTTCACCCAGGC
>JAFMMO010000169.1 GCA_017859655.1 Pseudomonadota bacterium
AGGCGTGGCTCGTGTTCGGGCGGTGCCGCGCCGCCCGGGCGGATGGGCTCGAGCAGCTCCGCGCGGCGGAGGAGATCTTCCGACGGCTCGGCGTCCCGGGAGCCCGGGCGGAGCAGCTCCTCGCCGAGGCGGAGCTGAGGGAGAGGACCGGGGACATCCAGGGGGCGCGGACGCGCTGCCAGGAGGCGATGGAGATCAGCCGCGACCTCGGCCTGGAGCTCCTCCTCGCCCGCTGCCTGCTCCTTCGGGGCCGGCTGGAGGGGGTCCACCTCGGTCGCTTCCTGAACGCGACCCGCTCCTGCGAGGCGGCGCTCGATCACGCGGGTCGCGTCGGCGCGAAGGGGATCCTCGCGGGTGTGCATCGCCTCCAGGCCGATCTCTACGGTCGGCGAGGGAGTCGTGCCGTCGCGGAGGAGCACGCGGCCCGCGCCGACGCGCTCGAGGCGGCGCTTCGGAGCCGGAGCCCGCAGTTCCCCGGTCGCGACCCGCATCCGTCGGGAGAGAGCGACACCCTCACGCGCTCGACGACCGAGGGGGTCGTCTGAACGGGGACGATTGAACTTCGAACGAGTTCCGCGGACACTCCGCGGGCCTCTGTCGCCCGCCACGGGCGTTGAAGATGGAGCGATCATGTCGATCGAGCAGGAAGCGACCGGGGGCGAAGGCCCGCCGGTGGCCGACCAGAGCGATGCCTACCTCCTCGACGCGGACGAGCGTCGGGTCCTCGGCGTTCTCATCGAGAAGAGCCTGACGACGCCGAACAACTACCCGCTGACCGTCAATGCGCTCGTCTCCGGGTGCAATCAGAAGTCGAACCGCGATCCCTTCGTCCAGTTCGTCGATGACGAGGTGGAGGAGATCCTCCACCGCCTCCAGCTCCGGGGACTCGTCACCGAGCACTACGGCGCCGGAGGGCGGGTCGCCAAGTGGCGGCAGGAGTTCACCTACGAGCTGGAGTACGACGGGCAGCAGATGGCCGTGATCGCCGAGCTGCTCCTGCGCGGTCCCCAGACCCTGGGCGAGCTGCGCACCCGGGCGAGCCGCATGAAGCCGATCGCCGACCTGGGCACCCTCGATGGGCTCGTCCGGGTCTTCGAGGGAATGAGCCCACCGCGGATGGTGCGGCTCTCTCCCCCCGAGATGAAGCGCGGGGTCCGCTACACCCACGGCTTCTACCCCGCGGCCGAGCTCACGGAGATCCGCGCGCTCGAAGGGAGCGGCATCAGCGCCGCGCCGGCGCGCCCGGCGGCCCGAGGGACCGACCCGGGGGAGCTCGAGCAGCTGCGGGAGCAGGTCGCCGCGCTCACCGCGCGCGTCGCCCGCCTGGAGGAGCGAGCCGGGGTGGGGCAGACGCCCTCCACCCCCCTGAACAGCTAAACCGACCGCGCTCGGTTGGAGAGGATTTCCATGGGAGACGTCACGATCAAGATCAATGACAACGGCCCTCTGCGCATCGAGGGGGAGGTCCGGCTCCTCGATGGCGAGGGGAACCCCTACGACCTCGGCGGGAAGGCTGCGATCTCGGTCTGTCGCTGCGGGGCGTCCGCGAACCTGCCCTTCTGCGATGGTGCCCACGGGCGGGAGGGCTTCTCCTCCTGCTGTCGCGCCGGAGGCTGATCGCCGCCGGCTCGGTGCCCGGGCGCCGAGGGTGCGGAGAGCGGTGGAGCCGGAGAACTGTGGAGCCGGAGAGTTGTGGAGCCGGAGATCGGGGGAGATTCCCCCGGTCTCCGGCTCTTCTCATCGCCGGGACAGCTCTGCGCCTCCGCGCTCCGTTCGCTCACTCCCCGCCGATCTCCCTTCCCCTTCCCGGTCGCGCCGACCAAACTGTCGGCCGGGCCACCCGCGCCCCTCTCCGACCGAAGGGACATCCGATGATCGACCTCGCTCCCTCTGCGCCCGGCTTCCCATGGCTGCGACGGCTTCCACCCCTGCTGCTGGTCCTGCTCCTCCTCCCGACTTCCGGGCGGGCGCAGGAGAGCGGTCCGGGCTCCGGTCCCATCGTCGGAGCGACCCTCCATGCCTCGGGGGCCCGAGTCCAGCGGCGGGCCCCGGTCCCCGCGGAGGCGGGTGTCCACACCGTTCGCATCGGGCCGCTTCCCGCGTCGATCGACGAGGAAGCGCTGCAGGCGGGGGGCGAGGCCCACCTGAGGGTGGTCTCGGTTCAGGTGGAGCGTCGGATGGAGGGGGATCAGGCCCCCGCGGCTCTCCTGGAGCGGGAGGGGCCGCTCGAGGCGCTGCGTCGGGAGCGCGAGGCGGCGCTGCGGCGCGCCCGGTCGGCGGAAGAGCGCCTGCGCCGCTACGCGAGCCTGACGGTGGAGCCGGCGCCGAAGGACCCGGAGGAGCCCGCGCCGACCAAGGTCGATCCGGACCGGTGGGGCGAGTTCATCGAGCTCGCCGCCGCGGGAATGACGCGGGCCCACGCCGACCTCGCCGCCGTACGGGTCGAGCTTCGGGAGCTCGATCGCAGGATCCGTCGCCTCGCCGAGGAGATCGCCGCGATCGAGGCGCCCGGGCGGAAGGAGCGCGTGGAGGCGATCCTCCGCGTGCAGAACACCACCGGTGACCCCGGCTCGGTCGAGCTGACCTACGCCGTACCTCAGGCGCTCTGGTATCCGAACTACGCGGTTCGGATCGATCCCGTCGCCGCTCGCCTCGAGGTCTCCCTCTACGGTGTCGTCCACCAGAGCACCGGGGAGGACTGGCCTGAGATCCCGATCCTCTTCTCCACGGCCCTGCCAGAAGCGGGGGCGAGTGTTCCGGAGCTCGTCTCCCAGCGGATCCGCCGTGACCGCTATGTCGACGACTTCCTCTGGGATGCCGAAGGAGAGGAGGACATGCCCGAGGCGGTCGCGGGCCTCAAGTTGCAGGAGCGGCTCGTCGATGCGCGCAAGGGCGCTCCGATCGTGGAGGCGAACCGGCGCGGGGAGCTGCGGGAGCGGGAGCGCCGCTCCGGGCGGAGCCGCCCGGCGGCGCCGGCCCGCAGCCCGAGCCCGAGTCCCCGCGCCACCCTCTCCCTCGGCCAGGAGATGCCCGGAGAGAGCCTCGGCCTCCTCGTCGACGAGCTGAAGAGCCTCGACCTCCGGCGGCAGCAGGCGCAGGCGCCGCTGGAGGGTCGGCTGCACTCGATCCTCGAGGGAGCGGTCCTGCCCACGGTCGGCACCACCCGCGGCTTCCTGCGGGTCCTCCCCTCCCTGAAGCAGGAGGCCGTGCCCGGTGACGGGGCGCCCCATCGCCTCCTCCTCGGCCGGCTCTCGATCCCCTACGAGGAGGAGCGGCTCCTGCGGGCGGAGCTGGAGCCCCACGCCTATCGACGCCTCCGCGCGGTCCTGCCCGGGGAGGAGCCGCTCCTCGCCGGGGGGGCGGCGGTCTTCCTCGGCGAGGCGTACCTCGGGACGAGCTCCCTCGGCACCACCGCACCGGGGGAGGAGATCGTCCTCGACCTCGGCGTGGATGACCGCATCGCGGTCACCCGTCGGGAGGAGGAGAGCGAGGAGGATGTCGGTGTCTTCTCGAAGGCGCGTCGCTACCACACCGAGGTGACGGTCGAGATGGTGAGTCATCACGGGGACCCCGTCGTCATCGATGTCCGCGAGAGGATCCCCTTCACCGAGGTCGACGAGCTCAAGGTCGTCCTGGAGGATCGGACCCGCCCCGCGCCGGATGCCGTGGAGGACCGCAACGGACTCATCGACTGGCGGCTGGTGCTCCCACCCGGGGAGAAGCGCACGATCCGGCTGCGCTATCACATCGATGCCCCCCGGAGCTGGCAGCTCAGTCGCTGGGAGAACCCGGACCGTCTCGAGGAGGAGGAGTGATGCCCCACAGGATCGTCGTCCCCCTGCTTCTGCTCATCGGCCTCCTCTCGTCCCCGGCGGCCTCCGCTCCGGTGTTCGGTCGTGAGGACGCCGAGTCCTCCCCGGGGCGGATCGCTCGGGTCACCGTCTTCGAGGACCGCGCCCGGGTGGAGAGACATCTCCCGGTGGTCCTCCCTCCCGGCGCCCATCGGGTCCGCCTGACCGGTCTCCCCGTCTCTCTCGATGCGAGCTCCGTCTGGGCGGAGTGGGTCGGGGAGGGCGAAGCGCCGGGCCGGGTGCTCGGCGTCCGGCTCGATCGCGAGGTGCATCTGGCGGACATCCGCGAGGAGGTCGAGCGGCTCGAGGCGGAGGCGCTCGCGCAGACGCGCGCGCTCACCGACCTGCGGGCCCGACGGGCGGTCCACGAGAAGAGAAGCTCCCTCGCCGACAGCTACATCGAGATCGTACGCCTCGCGCTGCTCGAGCGGAGCACCCGAGCGGACGCGACACCGGCGGCGGAGGTCCTCGCCGCGGAGGAGTGGGCGGCCGCGCAGGCCCTCGCCGCGGCGGACTCCATCGCCGCCCTGGATGCCCAGGAGGAGGAGACCGAGGAGGCGCTCGAGCGCATCGAGGCGGAGCTTCGACGCCTCGGCGCCGGGGCCTCCCGGGTGACGCTGACCGCGACGATCCAGGTCGAGGTCGTACGGGAGGTCGAGGCGATCGTGGCCCTGGGCTACGACGTCGCCTCCGCTCGCTGGACCCCGCGCTACGAGGCCCGCCTGGACGAGGCGAGCGGGACGGTCTCCCTCGACTACGCCGCCGAGATCGAGCAGCGCAGCGGAGAGGACTGGAGCGAGGTCGCGCTCGTCCTCTCGACGCAGCGCTCGAGCCTCGGTTTCGAGGCGCCGGTGCTCTACCCGATGGAGATCGACGGCGAGGAGGTCGTCGCGAGGGATGCCGGGCTCGTCACCTCGGACGCGGTGGACTCCCTCTCCGGCGGGATCAGCTTCGGCTTCTCGGGGGATGAGGAGGATGAGGACCTCGACGGGGCCCGCATCGAGGACGGCGGGGCGGTCGCGCGCTTCGTCGTCCCCCTCCGCGCGACCATCCCGAGCGATGGGCGGACCCACCGGGTGCCCATCCTCGACGCCGAGCTCTCCGCCGCGCTCGCCTTCGAGTGCGTTCCCCTCCTCGCGCCGCACACCTACCGGCGCGGCACCCTCCGGAACGAGACGGGGGCGCCGCTGCTCCCGGGCCGCGTCCAGGTCTTCCGCGACGGGGCCTTCGTGGGGACCACCGAGCTCCGCTCCGTGCCCCCGGGGGCGGAGTTCCGCCTCGGCTTCGGGGTGGAGGGACGCATCGTGGTGCGTCGCGTCGAGCGGGTCGATCGGGAGCGGGACGGCGGTAGCTTCTCTCGGGACCGACAGCGGACGATCGGCCACGAGCTGATCGTCCGGAGCCGAATGCCCTCGGAGGTGACTCTCGTCCTCGTCGATCGTCGGCCGGTCTCGGAGATCGAGGGGGTTGAGGTGGCGCCGACCGATGCCGCGCAGCCGCGCCCCGAGGTCGATGCCGACGGCATCTGCCGTTGGAGTCTCCCCCTCGCTCCCGGCGCGGAGAGCCGGGTGCTGCACGAATATCGGGTCACCGTGGAGTCCGGAGTGGACTTCCCGCTCGACTCGATCCGCTGAGCGGGCCGGGGGAGCGGGGTTCCGGGGGAGAGCGGTCAGCCTTCGGAGCGGATCCGAAGGAACTGCCGACGGAGGAGATCGACCTTCCCCGGCTTCAGGCCGGCGAGCTGGGCCTCGAAGACCTCCCCGAGCTCGAAGCGGGCGAGCAGAGAGGTGACCCGCGCGGCGACCCGGGGGCTCGGGCCGCGAAGGGCCGGGGCGAGGAGCGCCGCCTCCTCCCGGGTTCGGATCTCGGGGAGGAGCTCCTTCAGGAGTCGCTTCCGGGTGCGGTCATCCGCAGCGAGCAGCTCCTCGATCCGCCGCTCCAATGGGACGGGGCCGCTCATTCGGCCGGTTCGGGGAGCTCCTGCGCCTGGACATCCGCGTGGCCGATCACATCCTCCCCGTCGTAGAGGATCTCCAGCGTGTAGCTCCCCGGCTCCGGGAAGGAGAGCGGGGGGAGGTCGAAGATGCACTCGTGGTGCTCGCGGCGGTTCTCGTGGACCAGATCGAAGGGGGGGCTCTCGTCGAGCACCTCGTCGGTGGAGAGCTGCTTGAAGCGGAAGGCGATCGTGTGACGGCCCGCGAAGTCGGAGAGGTTCAGATAGATCGAGGCCGGCTGGTAGGAGCCCGGGAAGGACTGCAGGAAGACCCGGTTGAAGGTGCCCGCGATCACGCACTTCCCGCTGTCCTCGTCGCGATAGATGTGATCGCAGAGAATGACGGCCTGAACGTGAGGGATGATCCCACTCATGTCGATCTCAATTCAGAATCTTGAAAGTGCTGTTTCGTTGATTCGTCAGTGCGGTTCCATGTTAGGGCAAGGGGTCTCCAGAGGCAGGGAATCTCACGAATTCCGGCGAGGATTCCCGGCGCTCGGAGGCGGACCGGGCGGGACCGCCTCGGGGTGGTGCCGCTTCAGGTGATCGCGCAGCGCGTCGTGAGTGCTGTAGAAGGCGATCTCCTCCCACGGGAGCTCCGAGGGTGGGAAGCAGCGGACCTCGGTGACCTCATCGAGGGCGCGGGGCTCTCCCGCGATGATCCGCCCCTCGTACATCGCGACCACCGACACCCAGCCCTCGTAGGAGTAGATCCCGATCAGGTCGGTGGCCTCGACGATGAGGCCGGTCTCCTCCCGCACCTCGCGCACCGCGGCGTGGGGCACCTCCTCCCCGCGGTCCACGAAGCCGCCGGGGACCGCCCAGAGCCCCAGACCGGGCTCGATCCCTCGCCGGACGAGGAGGATCCCCTCCTCCGTCTCGACGATCATCGCAGCCGCGAGCTTCGGGTCCACGTAGGTGATCGTCCCGCAGTCGATGCAGACCGGGCGTCGCTCCTTCTCCGAGATCTCGCGCTCTTCCAGGCCGCCGCCGCAGGCGCGGCAGTGCCGGATCGTCTCCTGATGTGGCATGGCGGCTCCCCTCCGATCCCCGCTTCGGGACGGGGAGTATAAGGGCTCCCCTCGCCGGTTCCTTGACACATCGAGGCCTCCGTTCAGAATGGGGCCGCGCCGCGGGAGGGGGAGCTCGGAGTCGAACGGGAGAGCGTCGTGGACCGGGTCCTCCGGTCGAGGCACGCCCCCGCATCCGCGCTCCTCCGGCAGGAGGCCCCGCGTGCGAGTCCTGACCATCACCGAGTCGATCTGGTTGAACCTCGATCGGAGGTCCGTCGCGGGCCTCGTGCTCGACCTCGAGGGCTGGGCCGCATGGCATCCCGATGCGGAGGAGTCCTTCTGGATCGGGCGGGCGGGCTGGCAGGCGGGGAACCGCCTTCGGATCGTGCCCCGCCGGAGCGCGAGGCCCGGCTCGATCGTCGTCGGCGGTGGGCGGGTGACCGAGGCGGAGCCCGGGGAATCCGGAGACGCGGCCGGGAGACTCGGCTGGAGCGCGCGCCTCCTGGGCGCCCGCGTCGAGCACACCCTCTCGATCCGCGCGGAAGGGTGCGGCACGCGCGTCGACCTGCGGACGACGGCCCGTGCCTTCGCGGTGCGGGTGCTCGGGCATGAGAGCGTCATCCGCGTGATCTCGCGCGGGCAGCGCCGGTTCCTGCGGGCTCTGCGCGCTCGGGGGGAGCAGCTTCTCCCCGGGGACGGTGTCCTGAAGAGCGGTGTCCTGAAGAGCGGTGTCTTCCCGAGCGTCGCTCCCGAGGGGGGAGCGGCGGGCGACTTCGGTCTGGGAATCGAGGTGGCGGGA
>JAFMMO010000170.1 GCA_017859655.1 Pseudomonadota bacterium
CGGGTCCCCCCCATCGACGAGCTCCCCGCCGCCGGACGCCTCCCGGTGGCGCTCGCGCGTGGCCAGGAGAGGGACGCCGACTCTCTCGCCGAGCTCTCCGCCGCCCTCTCCGCCCACCAGAGCGGACTCGACCGCCTTGAGATGGTCGAAGCCTCCGAGGTGGCGGTCGTGCTCACCGCGAGCGGCGCGACGGATGGGCTCCCGCTGCTGCTCGACCAGTTCGACGAGGCCCCCTTCTACTGGCAGCACCGCACGGCCAGCGTCCTCCTCGACCGAATGGAGGAGCCCGCGTTCGTCGCGGCGCACGGCGAGGCCGTCCTGGAGAGCCTGATCTCACCGGCCAAGGTCGATGGGATCCCCTTCGAGAACGGGGTCGTCTCCTCGCTGCTCATCGCCCTCGAGGAGAAGCTCCCGGCGGAGGTGTTCGCGCGCCACTTCACGAAGGAGCTCTCGATCACGCTCGGGGACCCGCGCGGCTCGGGCAGCTCGCGGGCTCGCCTGATGCTCGGGCTGCTGCACCGCCTGCTCCTGCGCAGCCCCATCCCGGCGGAGGTCTGGGTGGAGCCGGTCCTCGACATGCTGGGCTCCAACATCGATGTCGAGATCCTCTCCCTGCTGCTCGGACAGCGCGCGGCGGGGAAGGTGGACGACGAGACCTGGGCGACCCTCACCCTTCGACTGCAGGAGCGCCTCGCCGTCGACGAGTCCTCCCCGGCGTTCGCGGCCTGGCGGGCGCTGCAGCGGATCGAGGCTTTCGGGGGCTTCGACCCCGAAGGCTATCGCCGCTTCTGGCTCGGACACCTCGTGGTCTTCGAAGGGGGGGACAGCCCCGTGCGCGGCTCGATCGACCAAGCTCTCGTCGACCGGTTCGGGCGGCTCGACGAGCGGCGGCCGACCGGCAAGGAGGAGAGCTGGGAGAAGCGCGGCGCGGCGTGGCGGGGCCGGATCGAGGGACTCCCCGCCGACAAGCTGCGACCGATGGAGGCGGATGGCGGGACCCGGCTGCGGATGACGATCGCCCACCTCCGCCCCACGCCGCTCGGCGAGCCGAATGAGCTGGTCCGCTGCAGCTCCCTGACCCTCCTCCCCAACGAGCTGCACCTCGAGATCGGACCGAACCTCGAGGACCGCTCCGTCTACCTGGAGCCCTACGGGGCCGCCTCCCAGCGGATGTACCGTCAGCTTCACGGCGCGGCGATCAATGTGGGACGCCCGATCCGCCGCAATCAGAACCCCTACTGGCGCACGATCCGCTACGTCGCGGCGGAGGGGAGGCTCGGCCTCACCTCCCTCACCCGGGACGGGAGCTCCCCGTTCGACACGATCTTCTACCTCGAGGAGCTCACGGTCCCGGCGGACCCGCCGACCGATGAGTCCGGGGAGGGCGCCCCCGCGGAGTCGACGCAGGCCGGAGCGGACGGCGCGCTCGAGCCGGCGGAAGGGGATGATGACGCCACCCTCTACTCGAAGATGATCGGGCGGATGCTCGCTCAGCTCCCGGAGGCCCGCTACTCCCGCGACATCCTGAGCCTCATCGGAGACCTGCGCCTCGAGGAGGCGCTCCCGTTCCTCACCGTGAGGTGGGAGGAGTCCCCGGAGGACCTCGACCTGGCCCGAACCCTCCTCCTGCTGGGGGACACCTCCGGGCAGCAGCGTCTCCTCACCGCGGTGGAGGAGGAGGATCGCTTCGCCCTCCAGATCCTCGTGAGCCTCGTCGACTCGGGGGTGGTCGAGGCGCTCGAGCCGGCGATCGAGTGGCTCACGGGCGGGGGACCACCCCGGGGGGGCACTCCGCTGCAGCTCCTTCAGGCCCTCGATCGGGGGATCGAGTCCGAGGCCTTACGCCCGCACATCGCCGAGGAGCGCTGGCTCGGCATCCTCATCGAGCTGCTCGAGAACCGCTCGCTGCAGAACTCGGCGGTCCGCAGCCTTCGCGACCGGACCGGGATCGATCATGGCTACTTCGGGACCTTCGAGATCTCCGACACCAAGGAGCGTCTCGAGGCCCAGGAGGAGTGCTTCCAGCTCTGGCGCGACTGGTGGCGCAAGCAGCAGCCGACCACCCCCTGAGGCGAGCTTTCCTCCCGCTGGAGCGCCTCGCCCTCGCACCTCCCTGTAAACACTAACAAACATTCAAGCGACGCCGATTCCACGGCCGATAGACCTGTGTGGAGTCGCTGTCGGTGGACCGGACTCCGTTCACCTCGCGCGGGAGAGCCCGCGAGGGGCCCCGGGGTGCAGGGATGGCTGCCCTCCGCCCTGCAGAAAGGAGTCTGGATCGATGAGCGCACGTGAGGTCGGGCTGGAGACTTACTTCCGGGACATCAACCGCTACCCCCTGCTCACGAAGGAGTCGGAGCGGGAGCTGGCGGTGAAGGTGCAGGCCGGAGATCCGGAGTCCCGGGATCAGATGGTCCGCAGCAACCTGCGGCTCGTGGTGAGCATCGCGAAGCACTACGTGGACCGCGGGCTCCCTCTCCTCGACCTGATCGAGGAGGGCAACCTCGGACTCCTGAAGGCGGTGGAGCGCTTCGACCCGAAGCAGGAGTGCCGCTTCAGCACCTACGCGACCTGGTGGATCAAGCAGTCGATCAAGCGCGCGCTGATCGACACCGTGAAGGCGGTGCGGATCCCCTCCTACATGGTCGAGGTGATCTCGAAGTGGAAGAAGGCCGCCGCGAATTTGGCGATCGAGCTCGGGCGTCCGGCCCACTTCCACGAGATCGCCGAGCGCCTCGAGATCCCCATGGAGAACACGAAGATCATCCAGAGCGCCCTCCATGTCTCGAGCTCCGCCAGCCAGACGATCTCGATCGAGAACTCCTGGAGCCTCTCCGATGTCATCGAGGACAAGGCCCAGCACCAGCCCCACTCCGTCCTCGACCACAACCTCGAGATCGAGACGGTCGAGGCTCTCCTCTCCCTGGTCGACGACCGCGACGCCCGGATCCTCCGCATGCGCTACGGCATCGACAACGGGGAGCCGATGACCCTGAAGGAGATCGGGGAGCGGGTGAACCTCTCCCGGGAGCGGGTGCGCCAGATCGAGAACGAGGCCCTGAAGAAGCTCTATGTGATCCTCAACGCGAGCGGAGAGGAGCGCCTCGAGAACGGGATCGAGGAGTTCAATCCGGAGGAGTACGCCGTCGAGTAGGCGAACCGCGCCCGACGGGGTGAAGGAGCGAGGCGGTCGGGGACGAACCCCCGACCGCCTCGCTCCCATCCGCGCCGACCCGCGCGGCTCCCTCCGGGCGCTCCGGGGCCCTTCGATTCGGGGGCGTTTTCCCCGGAACCGACTACAATGCCGGGTCGCATCGGACTTCCGCCCCCGAGGAGAGACCATGATCGAGCTTCAGAGCTTCATTCGGGAGATCCCGGACTTCCCCAAGCCGGGGATCCGCTTCAAGGACATCACCCCCCTCCTGGGGAACGGGCCGGCCTTCCGCGCGGTGATCGACCGCATGGCGGCCGCCGTCTCCGGCGAGTCGATCGACCGGATCGCGGCCCCGGAGGCGCGCGGGTTCATCTTCGGCGCTCCCCTCGCCGCGCACCTCGGGATCGGCTTCGTCCCGATCCGGAAGCCGAACAAGCTCCCCTCCGAGAGCACCGCCATCACCTACGACCTGGAGTACGGGACCGACATGGTCGAGATGCACTCGGACGGGGTGCGCGCCGGGGAGCGGGTCCTGCTCGTCGACGACGTGCTCGCGACCGGCGGCACCATGGCCGCGTGCCGGGACCTCGTCACGAAGGTCGGCGGCAGCGTCGTCGGCTGTCTGTTCCTGATGGAGATCGGGTTCCTCGAGGGGCGTCAGCGGCTCGAGGGGATTCCGATCCACACGATCCTCGAGGAGTCCGCTTGAAGCGATCGACCGCCCTCCGGTTCGTCGAGACCGCCGCCGAGGAGATCGATCGGGCCCTCGCCACCCTCGGGGAGCGACGCAATCCGGCGATCTTCCACATCTCCCATCTCATCCGCGATGAGGAGAAGGTCCATCTGCAGGCGCGTCACGGCGGAGTCTCCAAGCTCGTGGAGCGACACCGGCGGAACTGTCTCACCGATGTGCGCGTCGGCTCCCGGCGCCGCGACCAGGTCGCGGAGGGGGGCCTCCTCGACAACTCCACGGACGAGGAGTCCTTCGGCTACTTCGAGATCCCGATCGGCGACGATCTCGACGCCCTGCGTCACGCCCTCTGGCGGCTGACCGATGCCCGCACCCGGGAGGCCGAGGACAACTGGCTCCGCAAGCGCGCGAACGAGCTCACCTACCTCGATGTGAACCGTCACCTCGATGCGTGGGAGGAGATCCCGCCCCGCGAGGACCTGCGCTTCCCCCGCCTCCCCGAGATCGATCTCCCCCACTGGCGCCGGTTCGTCGAGAAGGCGAGCGCGGTGGTGAAGGAGCACCCCTCGATCAAGACGAGCCACGTCGAGCTCGATGTTCGCCACCAGACGAGGCTCTACGTCGACTCCGCCGGCAACCGCCGCATCGACCGCCACAGCTACTGGACCCTCGAGTGCTACCTCTGGCACCTCTCCGAGAAGGGGGATGGGCTCCCCTGGTCGATCACGATCACCGTCTGCGCTCCGGAGGAGCTCCCGAGCCTGCGCGAGTTCACCGCGGAGATCCGGGCCCGGATCGCCCTCCTCGAGAAGCTCGCGGCCGCCCCGGTGGTGCGGAGCTACTCGGGCCCGGTCCTCCTCGAGCCGATCGCGGCGGGCCTGCTCATCCACGAGGCCCTCGGACATCGACTCGAGGGGAACCGCCTCCTCTCCCCGGGGGAGGGGCAGACCTTCCGCGACTCGATGGGGAAGGCGGTGCTCCCGGAGTTCCTCGACCTCCGGGACGATCCGTCGTTGCGGCAGTTCGGCGGGCGGAGCCTGGTCGGACACTACCGCTTCGACGATGAGGGAGTGGACTCCCAGTGCGCCTCCCTGATCGAGAAGGGGCACCTCGTCGGCTTCCTCACCTCGCGCACGCCGATCTACCGCAAGCACCGGTCGAACGGGCACGGCCGCTCGCGCGGGCACGAGCGCCCGATCAGTCGGATGGGCGTCACCGTCCTCGGGAACCGACGGGGGCATCCCGACGCGGGGCTCTCTTCCGAGGAGCTGCGGCAGCGGCTGATCGCGGAGGTGAAGCGTCAGGGGCTCCCCTACGGGATCCGCATCCTCCACGCCTCGGGCGGGGAGACCGCGACCGACTCCTACAACTTCCAGGCGTTCCTCGGAGAGATCAACCTCGCCTCGAGGGTCTATCCCGACGGGCGCGAGGAGATCATCCGCGGGGTCGACTTCGTGGGGACGCCGCTGAACGCGATCCGAGGCATCTGCGCCAGCGGTGGCGAGTTCGAGGTGGACAACGCCTACTGCGGAGCGGAGTCGGGGTTCGTCCCGGTCTCGACGATCACGCCGGCGCTCCTCGTGAAGACGCTCGAGCTGCAGAGCAAGTCGGAGACCCCCTACACCCAGTACCTCTACCCGATCCCGTGGGAGAAGCGGCGAGGGCGCCGGAAGCGATAGCGCTCCCGGCTCACTGCAGGATCGAGCCGCAGTCCGGGAGGAGCCCCCGGGCGATCTGCGTCATCAGCGCGCGGTTCGAGCCCTCCCCCACCCGGGTGACGAACAGATCGTTGTGGTGACGACTGAGGCCGAACTCGTCGAGCCCGGCGACCCCCCCGCAGATCTCCATCGCGTCCAGCAGCAGCCGGGACGCGGCGCGGGAGCAGTCGATCTTCACCTTCGATGCCTGCTCGCGATCGAGGCGCCCCGCGGCGTACCGGTCGAGGAGCGTGATGAGCCAGGTGAGGTTCCGGTCGAGGGCGAGGTCCATCTCGAGCACCACATCCTGGACCCGCTGGAAGCGCGCGAGCGGCCCTCCGAACTGCTCTCGCTCCTGGACATAGGTGCGGACCCGATCGAGGGCGAAGGCGAGGGAGGCGAGGGCGAGGGAGGCGATGAAGAGACGCCCTCCGTTCAGGGTGGTGACCATCACCTTGAAGCCCTCGTTCAGCTCCCCGAGGATCTGATCCTCGGACACCGAGACCTGATCCAGGACGATCGAGCCGGTGGAGGAGAGGGTCCAGACCGTCTTCCCGCTCATCTCCGAGTAGTGCACGTTCGGATCATCCATCGGGACGATGAAGCAGGTGGAGCGATGCCCGTTGCGGCCGTCCGGATCGGTCATTGCGTGGACGATGACATGGCTCGCCCATCTCGCGTTGGTGGACCAGCACTTCTCCCCGCGCAGGACCCAGCCGGTGTCGGTGCGCTCGGCCACGACCTCGGGGTTCGCCGCATCGGAGCCGCGCCCGGGCTCGGAGAGCCCGAAGACCACCATGCGGGAGCCGGTCGCGAGATCGGCGAGGTGGGCCTCCTTCTGCTCCGTCGTGCCGTGGTTGAGGATCGGGTTCGCGCCGAGGGAGAGAGCCGCGCCCGGGGTGATCGCGACCGAGTGACTCTGGTAGCCGAGCGCCAGCCCCATGAGGGCGAGCTCGGTGAGGCCACCCCCCTGCCCGCCGTGCTCCTCCGGGATCGGGATCCCGAAGATCCCCATCTCTCCGAGCTGCGCGATGAGCTCGTCGGAGACATGACCCCCCGCTCGCTCCCAACCGAGGAGCTGGGGAGCGATCTCACGGTCCGCGAAGTCGGCCACCGCGCGGTAGAACTCGAAGCGCTCCTCGTCGAGGAGCTGCCCGAGGTAGTGATCGATCCGACGCTCGCCCATGGGCCTGCTCGACTTTCGGGAGGAAACCGCGTTGCGCGCGCCCGGCCTCGCGCCGGCGCCCGAGCCGAATCTAGCAACCCACGCGAGGGGTCGCCACCGGTCCCCCCGCATTAGGGATCGAGGTCACCGCGGGGCGCACCGGGCTCCCCGCGGGAGAGGACGATCTCGGGGCGGGGGTCGCTCGTGAAGAGTCGCCGGATCAGGACCCAGGACGGTGGGACCGGGGCCCCGCGGCGCGCATTCTCCGCCCCGATCTCATAGACGATGTGCCACTGCCGGAAGAGAGTCCGGTAGGCGTGGAGCACCCCATGGCGCGGATCGTAGATGTTCGTCGCCTCGCTCGTGACGCCGTTCAGCTCGAGGACGGTCAGGGACTCCCCCGCCTCGAGCGCAGCGATCGACGGGACGCGGATGTCGTAGCGACCGAAGTGAAACCCGGGGATCGCTCGGCTGATGCGCTCGATCGCCGCGAGGAGAGCGGGAGTCCGGTGCGCCTCGCCGTCGAGGAAGATGGAGCCCAGGGCGTGCGTGCCGATCTCGGTGAGCGGCACCTCCTCCCCCGCGCCGGGGACCTCGAAGCTCCGCGCGCCCACCGCGTCGAGGTAGTGAGGCGCCATCGGCAGCAGGGTCGGGTCATCGAGGATGAGCCGCTCGATGCTCCGCGTCCCATCCCCGACCACCGAGGGGAAGCGCTTGTCGGTGATCGCGAAGATCGCGCCGGCCTCCTCACGCGGATCCCGGATGTAGAACACCCCGTACTCGAGCCCCGGGGTGAAGCGCTGGGCGATGGCCGGGAGCGGATGCTGCTCGAGGTAGGAGCGCACCTCCGCCTCCGTCTCGACGATCACGACTCCGGACCCCCGCTCCCCGCGGTCCGGCTTCAGGACGACCCGCCGGGCGGACCCGGGTTC
>JAFMMO010000171.1 GCA_017859655.1 Pseudomonadota bacterium
GTAACCCTCGTAGGTGTGGAAGCGCCCCTCGAACGCGATCACGGTCCGGCTCCCCAGGCTGCCGTGGTGGAGGGTGCCGGAGTGGCCCGGCGCGGTGGAGACGGGGAACCCCGGGATCTCCTCATAGGGGATCCGGGTCGGGTTCGCGATCTCCCGGGCGAGGGCGCCGAGGCCGGTGCCGAGGATGAGGGCGGTCGTGGGGGGGGGACCGGGGATGGTGCGGGCCACGAAGTCCGCGGCGCCCTCCACCCTCGCCCGGTACGCGGCGGCCGCCTCCGGAGAGATCAGGTCGTGGAGGACGGGGTCTTCGCGGCGGTTCTCGGGATTCATCTCCGGCTCCTTCCTTCACACGAGCTTCGACCGAGGCTCGAAGAGGGCCCGGAGTCTACGACCGACATCCGGCTCGATCAATCGAACGTGGAGCGCGCTCAGGGGGAGGAGAGCCGACGGGCGGCGGCGCGAAGGGCGGCGACGGTCTCCGGGGCGCCGGGCTCCGCCGCGGTCCAGATCTGCTCGGCGAGCTCCTCCTCGCCGAGGGCGAGGGCGAGCCAGCCGTAGAGGGGCAGCTGCTCGTGCGGGAGGTCGGCGGAGGTCCGCAGGACATCGAGCCGGGCGGCGGGGGCGATCTCCGCCCAGTCGACGTAGGTGCCGTGCTGCTCGCCGCGCGCGATGGTGATGATCTGCCGCGAGGAGAAGTCGCTGATCCGCACCTGGCGGGAGGTCCCGTCCGCGAGGCGGAGCGTGATCTCGCTCCCTTCCTCCAGCAGCACGGCCCCCGCCGCGTCGATGAAGGCGGGGAGCTCCTCCATGACCCGCGTGATGACGCGCAGCAGGTCGCGGTCCGCCTCTCCCAGCTCGCTTCTCAGGTCGATCCCGAGACGTCCGAGCGCCTGGCGCTGGGAGCTCTCGCCGGGGCTCCCCAGCTCGATCCGGGCCCAGATCGGGAGGGCCTCCCGCAGGGCGGCGGCGAGAGCATCCTCCTCGACCGGCGCACCGTCCTGTGCCGCGGCGGTCTCCGCCGCGGTGATCTCCTCGCCGAGGACCGCGTGCTTCTCGCTGAGGAAGGGGGGAGGGCGGAAGCGATTCCACTCGAGGCGGGCCTCGTCGAACTTCCTCGCGGCGAGGGCATCCCGGACCTCCCCGGCCCGACGGGAGAAGGCCGCGCGGCACTCCTCGCGAATCCGCTGCACCGCCGCGGTGAGGGTGCCCTCCGCCGGGGTGCCCGCGATCGCGACAGCGTCCACCCCCGCGAGCGTGTCGAGGGCGCGGACGAAGTCACCACTGCGGGAGAACGCCTCGGCGCGGACGATCTGCGGGCCGACGAGGAGCTCCGCGCTGCGCGCGCGTCGGGCCTGCTCCTCCAGTCGGGTCCGGAGTCGCGCCCGCTCCGCATCGGCGCGCGCGGCCTCCGGGGTGCCGGGGTAGGTGGCGGAGAAGCGACCCCACTCCTCCACCGCCTCCGCCTCGGAGAGCGCGGCGATGCGCTCCTCGGTCAGGAGGTACTCCTTCGCTCGCAGCCGGTCCCGTGTCTCCTGCTCGCGGGCGGCGGTGAACTCCTCGTACCAGCGCTCCAGGGCATCCGCTCGCTCACGGAGCTCGGGCGGCAGCTCCTCGCGGGGGAGGCCGCCGAGGAGGGTGAGGAGGTCCCCCTCCCGCTCCTCGCTCCGAGCGGTCTCCGCCCGGGTCAGGACATCGCCCCACGCGAGGAGGCGCGCCTCGCGCTCCTCGCGCCCGCGGAGCTCCTGCCTCACGGCGAGGGTGGCGCCGATGGAGACCGACCCGAGGATGAGGAGGCCGACCGCCCACTTCCAGCGTGAGCCGGACCGCTCCGCGCTGAAGCTGCCGACCCCCCCGGTCCGGTAGCGACGGAGGAGCGGCTCCAGCCGCTCGAGGACCGCGGTCGCGGAGGGGATCCGCGCATCCCGATCCTTCTCCATCATCGCCTCCACCAGCTCGACCACGGGGGCCGGGAGGTCGGGGGCCCGGTCGGCCAGGGGAGGAGGGGCGGTCTTGAGGTGTCCGAGGATCACCTCCCGCGGACTGCTCCCCCGGTACGGCGTCTGCCCGCAGAGCATCTGGTAGAAGCTCACCCCAAGGGCGTAGAGATCCGCCCGCTGGTCGATGTCCTGCCCGCGCGCCTGCTCGGGGGCGATGTAGTGCGGGGAGCCGCTCACCCCGTCCTTCTGGCTGACGACCCCCTCATCCTCACCGAACCGCGCGATGCCCAGATCGCCGATCTTGATGATCGAGTCGGCGCCGATCATCAGGTTGCCCGGCTTGATGTCGCGATGGACGAGCCCCTTCAGCTCCGCGTACTGCAGTCCGAGGGCCGCGTCCCGGACGATCTCGAGGGCCCGCCCGACCGGGAGCGGCTGATGGCCGGTGAGGAGCTCCTCGACGGATCCGTGGGGGATGTACTCCATCGAGTAGTAGTAGATGTCCCCCTCCACGCCGACGTCGTAGACCTGGACGAGGTTGGGGTGACTGAGCGCTCCGGCCGCCCGGGCCTCCCGGATGAAGAGGTTGATGAAGTTCTGATTCTCCACGAGGTGGGGAGCGAGGATCTTCAGCGCCACCGAGCGGTCGAGGGAGAGCTGGATCGCCCGGTAGACCGTCCCCATCCCGCCGCGACCGATCCGCTCCTCGATGCGGTAGCCGGAGATCTCCCGCCCGATCAGCGGGTGGGCATCCTTGCCGACGAAGGTGAGGAGGGTGCCGCCGACCTGGATCCGGTCGTTCGGGGCGAGGGTGACGACCTTCTTCTCGAGGCGTCGGCCGTTGAGGTGGAGCCCGTTCTTGCTGCCGAGATCCTCGAGCTGGTAGCGACCCTCCACCGGCCGGATCTGGAAGTGCCGGCGACTCGCCATTTCGTCTTCGAGGCAGATCTGCGCCGTCGGGTCACGGCCGACGACCATGACCGCGTTCGACAGGAGCCCGAAGGTCCGCCCCCGGCCCGGTCCGTTCTCGATGACGATCTTCGCCAAGAGGAGCTCTCCTCGCCCCCGTCGGGAGCTGGTGCGGCGGGGGGGTGGCGGAGATCCCGCCGGGACTCAGGACGCCTCGGGAGTGTACAGGATGCGGCCGATCCGAAGGAGGGTCGCCCCCTCCTCCACCGCGACGGGGTAGTCTCCGGACATCCCCATCGAGAGCTCCCGGAACCTCTCCGCCGAGGGGTCATCGAGGTGGGCGCGGACCCGGTCCCGCAGCTCTCGCAGCGCCCGGAAGACCGGGCGGCTCTCCTCCGGCGTGCCGATCGGCGCCATCGCCATGAGCCCGTCGAAGCGAAGGTTGCGGAACCGGTCGATCCACTCGGGGAGCAGCTCCTCCGCCTGGAACGGGGCGAGGCCGCTCTTGCTCCCCTCTCCCGCGATGTTGACCTGGACGAGCACGGAGAGCGGGGCGGTGGAGCGCTCCTCCTGCCAGCGGTCGAGGACCCCGGCGAGGCGCTCCGACTCGAGGGAGTGGAGGCAGGAGATGCGGGGGAGGACGATCGAGGCCTTGTTCCGCTGGAGGTGGCCGATGAAGTGCCACCCGTCGCGATCCTCCCCGGGGTCCACCTTCTCTTCGAGGTCCGCCGCGCGGTTCTCTCCGAGCGGGCCGTGGCCGGCATCCCGGAGTCGCCGGCAGTCCTCGGGAGAGAGGTACTTGGAGACGAGGACGACGCGGGGAAGGACGGGGCCCGCGGCGCGACGCGCGATCTCCTCCTCGATCTCACCGAGTCGACGCCGGAGGAGCTCGAGGTCGAGCGGGAGACGGGTGGCCACGCCTCAGCCCCGGTCGATCAGGACGGACTCCTCGCCGATCGCGGCGCGCAACTCGGCGAGGAGCTCGAGGGACGGGGAGACCGAGAGGTTCTCGTCGCTCCGAATGACCCAGCGGTGGTCCCCCGGACCATCGAAGATCAGGGAGGTCGGCACGTCGCCGCGGTTCCGGCGGAGGAGGTCCTTCACCCGGAAGAGCAGGTCCTCGGTGGTGGACTCGACATCGAACCGCAGCCCGACGCGCCGGCCCATGGTCCGGCAGGCCTCCTCGAGGGGGGTGATCTGATCCGCCCGGATCTGAGTCCGGTCCTCGGTCACCTCCGCCACCCCGGTGACGATGATCACGCCATCCTCCGCGAGCAGGGGGGCGACCTCGGCGTAGATCTTCGGGAAGATCACCACCTCGATGGCCCCCGTGCGGTCCTCCGCGTGGACGATCGCCATCGGCTCGCCCCGCTTCGTCTGGCGCTGGCGCACCTTCTGGATCATCAGCCCGAGCGACAGCTTCTGACCGTCGTCCGAGGGCGCCAGGTCGCGGATCAGGTGAGTGCGGAAGGGGCGGAGCTCCCCGTCCCGGCGATCGAGGGGATGTCCCGTCAGGTAGAAGCCGAGGGAGCCCTTCTCCGCGGAGAGACGCTCGAGCTCGGACCAGTCCGGGACCTCGGGGTAGCTCTCCGTGGCGGGCTGGGGCTCCCCGCCCTCCCCTCCGAAGAGGGAGAGCTGACCGGCGCGCTTCTCCGCCTGCACGCGCTGCCCCTCGTCGATCGCCTCCTTGACCGCGGCGGACATCCGCGCGCGGGATGGCCCGAGGCCGTCGAGGGCGCCGGCGCTGATGAGCTGCTCGAGGACCGTCTTGTTCACCGCCTTCAGGTCGACGCGGGCGCACAGGTCGAACAGGGAGGTGAACTCGCCCCCCTTCCGCCGCTCGTCGAGGATGGCCTCGACCGCCTTGCTGCCGACGCCCTTCAGGGCGACGAGGCCGTAGATGATCCGACCGTCCTTCACGGTGAAGTTGTGCCCCGAGGCGTTCACCGAGGGCGTCAGCACCTCGATCCCGAGCCGGCGCGCCTCCTCGACGTACTCGACCATCTTGTCGACGGTGGTGATGTAGCAGCTCATCACCGCGGCGATGAACGCCTCCGTGTGGTTCGCCTTGAGCCACGCGGTCTGGTAGCTGATCAGGGCGTACGCGGTCGAGTGGGACTTGTTGAAGCCGTACTTCGCGAAGTGCTCGATCTGCTCGAAGATCTCCTCGGCGGAGCGGCGGGGGATCCCGTTCCCCTCGGCCCCGTCCGCGAACTGCTTCTTGAAGCGGGCGAGGATCTCCGGCTTCTTCTTTCCCATCGCCTTCCGCAGGGAGTCCGCCTCGTTCATCGAGAAGCCGGCGAGGTCGTGCGCGATGCGCATCACCTGCTCCTGGTAGAGGATGACGCCGTTGCTGCTTCCGAGGATCGGGGCGAGGGCATCGTGGATGTACTCGACCTGCTCGCGACCGTGCTTGCGGTCGCAGAAGGTGTTGTGCATGCCGCTGCCCAGGGGACCCGGGCGATAAAGGGCCAGGACCGCGATCACATCCTCGAAGCGATCGGGCTGCATGTTGCGCAGCAGCTCGCGCATCCCGCTCGACTCGAGCTGGAAGACGCCGGTGGTGTCCGCGTTTTGCAGGAGCTCGTAGGTGGGGCCGTCATCCAGCGGCAGCTCGCCGATCTCGATCCGCTCTCCGGTCTCCTCCTCGATGATCTTCAGCGCGCGGTCGATGATCGTGAGGGTGCGGAGGCCGAGGAAGTCCATCTTGAGGAGACCGATCCCCTCCAGGATCTCCATCGGGAACTGCGTGGTGATGTCGTCCCCGTTGCGCTGCAGCGGGATGACCTCGGTGAGCGGGCGGTCGCAGATCACCACGCCGGCCGCGTGGGTCGAGCAGTGGCGATTGAGGCCCTCGAGGCGGAGACCGACCTCGAAGAGCTCGCGGTACCGCTCATCCTTCGCCCACTCGGCGAGCTGGGGCTCCTGGTCGATCGCCTCCTGGAGCTTGATGCCGAGGGTGTCCGGGACCTTCTTCGCGATCGCGTCGATCTCCTTGAGGGGGATGCCGAGGGCGCGCCCGACATCGCGGAGCACCGCCTTCGCCGCCATCGTCCCGAAGGTCACGATCTGGCAGACCTTCTCATCGCCGTACTTCTCGCGGACGTACTCGATGACCTGCTCCCGACCGTCCATGCAGAAGTCGATGTCGATGTCGGGCATGGAGATGCGGTCGGAGTTCAGGAAGCGCTCGAAGATCAGGTCGTACTCGATGGGGCAGAGGTCGGTGATCCCCATGCAGAAGCTGACGATCGAGCCGACCGCCGATCCGCGGCCCGGTCCGACGGGGACGTTCATCTCCCGGGCGTATCGAATGAAGTCCCAGGTGATCAGGAAGTACGAGATGAAGCCCATCTTCTCGATGACCCCGACCTCGTACTCGAGGCGCTCTCGGATCTCCGGGGTGGGCTCGGGGTACCGCTCGGCGAACCCCTCCTCCACGATCTTCCGGAAGAGCAGCCGATTGTCCTCCTCCGCCTGCTCCGCCGAGCGGGCCGCGGCCTCCTCGTCGGTGAGGTCCGCGCCCTGGAAGACGGGGAGGTACTGGGTGTCGGTGGGGATCTCGAAGGTGCAGAGGGCGGCGATCTCATCGGTGTTCGTGATCGCCTCGGGGAAGTCGGCGAAGAGCTCGTACATCTCGGCCCCGGACCGGAAGAAGAACTGGTCCGTGTCGAACGTCATCCGGTCCTGATCGTCCATCGTCGTGCCGGTGTTGATGCAGAGGTGCACCTCCTGAGCCCGGGCGTCCTTGCGGGTCAGGTAGTGGATGTCATTCGTGGCGACGAGGGGGAGGCCGAGGCGCCGCGCGAGGTCGGGGACCTTCTCCAGCACGCGCTTCTGCTCGGCGAGACCGTGGTCCTGGATCTCGAGGAAGAAGCGATCCTTCGCGAAGAGGTCCATGTAGCGGCGGGCGCACTGCTCCGCCTTGGCGTCGTCGCCGTGGAGGAGGGCGCGGTTCACCTCGCTGGAGAGGCAGGCGGAGAGCCCGATGAGCCCCTCGGAGTGGGCGGCGAGCGCCTCGTGGTCGATCCGGGGCTTGTAGTAGAACCCGTCGACGAAGGCGGTGCTCGAGAGCTTGAGCAGGTTGTGGTAGCCGATCTCGTTCTCGACGAGGAGGACGAGATGGTAGTAGCTCGACCCGTCCCCGGAGCGGGACTTCTCGAAGCGGCTCCCCGCCGTGATGTAGGCCTCCATGCCGATGATCGGCTTGATCCCCGCCTCCTTGCAGCGGTGATGGAACTCGACCGCGCCGTACATGTTGCCGTGGTCGGTGAGGGCGAGGGCCTTCATCCCGTTGGCGGCCGCGCTCCCCACCAGCTGGGGGATCGTGCAGACGCCGTCGAGGAGGCTGTAGTGGCTGTGGACGTGCAGATGCTGGAAACGATCAGCGACCATGGGAGGGCCTCTCCGGGGATGCTCGGGGGTGAGCCGGAGTTTGCGGCCGCGGCGGGGTCCGGTCAACGGGAACCCCCGGGCCCGCGGCGGACGGGGCGACTTCGCGGTTCCACGGTTGAACCCGCGCGCGGAGGCGGGCAAACTCCCCCCATGGGCGATGCCGCGAGGGACCGCTACTGGGTCTCGGTACACTTCCGCTGCTGTCAGGTCTACACCCGGGTCTACTTCCGGCAGGGCCAGACCGAGACGCAGGGCCGTTGTCCCCGCTGCCTGCGGATCGTCCGCTTCCGTATCCAGGAGGACGCCACTGATGCCGGACGCTTCTTCAGCGCCGAGTCCTGAGCCGA
>JAFMMO010000172.1 GCA_017859655.1 Pseudomonadota bacterium
TGATCGACGGCGCCGCCCCGCTCGAGGGCGCCGTCCCGATCGAGGGCCCTCCCGGGCGGAGCGGAGCCGTCCCGCTCCGCCGCCCGGGGCTCCGGGTGGAAGGACCGCAGTCGTGAGCCGTGACTACTACGAGATCCTCGGGGTGGCCAGGGAGGCCACCGTCGACGAGATCAAGAAGGCCTACAAGAAGCAGGCGCTGAAGCACCACCCGGACAAGAACCCCGGGGATGCGGAGGCGGAGAAGCGCTTCAAGGAGGCCGCCGAGGCCTTCGATGTCCTCGGCGACGAGCAGAAGCGCTCCACCTACGACCAGTTCGGTCACGCGGGCCTCTCCGGCGCGGGGGCGGGCCCCCGGGGCTTCTCCAATGTCGACGACATCTTCTCCGTGTTCGGGGACATCTTCGGCGGCGGGGGGGGCGGCTCGATCTTCGAGGATCTCTTCGGAGGGAGCGGTCGCGCTCAGGTCCAGCCGGGCGAGAACCTCCGGGCGGAGATCCCCATCACCTTCGAGGAGGCCTCGACCGGTACGCACCGTGAGCTCGCGGTGACGCGTCGCGTCACCTGCGGGACCTGCGAGGGGAGCGGCGCGCGCCCCGGCACCGAGCCGGAGACCTGCTCCCTCTGCCGCGGAGTGGGTCAGGTGCAGCAGTCCCAGGGCTTCTTCTCGATCCGCTCGGTCTGCCCGCAGTGTCGCGGAGAGGGATCCCGGATCACGAGCCCCTGCGCCGACTGTGGTGGCGAGGGGCGCACCCGCCTCAAGGAGGACGTCTCCCTCGACATCCCGGCGGGGGTTCAGGACGGGACCCGCATCCGGGTGAGCGGGGCGGGCAACGCCGGACCGCGCGGCGGACCGCCGGGAGACCTCCACGCCGTGATCCGACTCGAGGCCCACGAGTTCTTCCAGAGACATGAGAACGATGTCTTCTGCGAGCTGCCCGTCAGCTACTCCCAGGCCGCGCTCGGCGCCAAGGTCGAGGTCCCCACCCTGGGCGGCAAGGCGAGCATGTCGGTTCCCGCGGGCACGCAGAGTGGAGAGATCCTGCGCATGCGGGGTCAGGGATTCCCGAGCCTCCATGGCCACCGCAAGGGGGACCAGCTGGTGAAGGTGGTCGTCGAGGTGCCGAAGAAGCTGAGCGAGGAGCAGGAGACGATTCTCCGCCGCCTCGCCGAGCTCGAGGAGAAGGAGGTGGGCACGAAGCGCCACTCCTTCTTCGAGCGGCTCAAGAACTACTTCGAGTGAGGACCGAAGCACGATGAAGAGAGAGAAGGAGCGGGAGCCGGCCGCGGACGAGGTCCGGGTCGAGGAGTCCCCGCCGGAGGAGCTCCCCGCCGCTGGGGAGGAGGCGAGCGCCGACTCCGAGGAGCAGATCGGCTTCTACGTCGACCGCCTTCAGCGGATGCAGGCGGAATTCGAGAACTTCCGCCGTCGCAGCCAGCAGGAGCTTCGTGAGCGGGAGGCTCGCACGACCGTCCGGATCTTCCAGAGCATCCTCCCGGTCGTGGACGACCTGAGGCTCGCGGCTCGGACCGAGGAGCAGGGATCGGAGGGGGCGAACGAGGGCCTCCGCATCATCCTCGACAAGCTCTCCGGCCTGCTCGGCGAGCTCTCCATCGAGGAGATCCCGGCGGAGGGGGAGCCGTTCGATCCGCAGTGGCACGAGGCGTTGCTCCATCAGGAGTCGGATGACGTCGACCCCGGCTGCATCGTTCAGGAGCTCGAGCGGGGCTACCGCCTCGGCGAGACCCTCATCCGGGCCTCGCGCGTCATCGTCTCCAAGGGCAAGGAGAGCTGATCGATGCCGACCTACGAATACGAGTGCGAGAGCTGCCAGCATGTCTTCGAGCGCTTCCAGCCGATGGGCAGCGACCCCGTGAAGACCTGCCCCGAGTGTCGGAAGCGCCGGGTGCGGCGACTGATCGGCAGCGGCGCCGGGATCATCTTCAAGGGGAGCGGCTTCTACGAGACCGACTACCGGAAGCCGGGCTACCACGAGCAGGCGAAGAAGGAGACGAAGACCGAGACGAAGACCGAGTCTTCCGCGAAGAAGGACTCCGGTGCTTCGAAGACCCCCGGCAAGAAGGGGGAGAGCAGCTCCTCCGGCGGGGGGAAGGGCGGCGCGTCCGCTTGATCGAGGTCACCTGCCCCCAGTGCCGTCGCCGGAAGGTGGTCCAGGGTCGCCCGACCTTCCCCTTCTGCTGCGCGGGTTGCCGGGACGGGGACCTGAGCGCGTGGACCGAGGAGCGCTACCGGATCGCGGGAGAGGCACCTCCCGCCGGCTCCGAGGAGGCGGGCCCTCTCGACGAGGCGATCCACCCGGAGGACTGAGCGACCGCCGCTCCCTGGAGGTAATGGCTCGAGGAGCACGGCTCGGGCAAGAGAAGAGGCTCGAAGCCCCGCGGGGCTCCGAGCCTCTCGTCGTTCCGGTGGAGGGCGAGCTTCGCCCGGCCCCGGTCGAATCAGTTCGCGTTGCCGACCATGCCCTTCGGCAGGTCGGAGTCCGGGAACTCATCCGCCTTCTTGATGAACTTGGCGCTGTTGTCGAGGTAGTAGGCGTTCACGCCATCCTCGTGCCCCGACTTCTGGCCGGCGGCGGAATCCTTCACGTACTCATCCGCGACGACGACGGTGTAGGCGCTCTCGGTGTCGCGGGTCTTCGTGGCGAGGTAGGCGTAGCTGCAGGAGTCATCGTCGATGACGAAGCGATTCTCCTCATCGAGCTCGGCCGGGGCGTCGAGGGACGCGCCGCAGATGAACATGTCCGGCTTCACCTGGTCGGCGTTGGCGTCGATGAGCACCTGCAGGGACTCGTACGCGAGGGGACTCTTGCCCTTGCCGAAGGGGAGGACTCCGCGTCCCTCCGTGGCGTAGGCCATGGCGAGCTGCCCGATCCCCTTCACCTGCTGGAGGCAGGCGTTCCGGGTCGCGGTCTGCTTCGCCTTTCCGATCGTCGGCAGGAGGACCCCCGCGAGGGTCCCGATGATCGCGATCACGACGAGAAGCTCGACGAGGGTGAAACCGGATCGGCGCGAGCGGTCCGGACCGTTCGAGAGATTCGTGTGCATGGCATCTCCTTCCTGTGAGGCTCATCACGCTCGGGGCGCGAGCCCCGGGCCTCCACGAGGCCGTGGGGGTCGGTGCCTCCCGACGGGGAGGCTGCGAGGCAGCTCATCCGAACTGCCCCTTCCGCACGAGTGCGTCCCGGCCCTGGAGGCCGACCCCTGACGCCCTGCGAATCGTCACATTCTAGACCTCGACCCTTGGAAGTCCACCGGAGACTCCCCTGCATTTGGCTCGCAAACGCCGGAACCGTCACGGTTTCGGCATGCCCGGACCGGAGACCGCTCGCGGGACCGCCTCCCTCCGAGGCGCGGCGGGGGAGAGGTCCCGACCCGGGGGGCGAGGGGGATGGTGCGCGGGGAACCCCGGGGGTCCCTCCCGTCGGCGTCGTTGACAGTCCGTCGGGCTCGGTCCTATAATCCGCCCCCTTCGGAGGTTGGAACGGAAGCCGGGGACCGCGGTTGGCATGAACCCGTTGGGTTCGGATTACCCGCGAGGATTCCGGAGGAGCACGCTCGCTGCGCGGTCGCTCCACCGGATGGCTCCGCCCGATCTTTGAAGTTCGCCCCCGCCCGTCGGTGGGAGCGGATCGAATGGAGAGATCTGGAGCCGCTGACGAATCCGGGCCGCGCTCGGCTCGTCGCGTCTGCCTCCCCGGGTCCGGGGTGCACCCCGCCGAAGCGGCTGCCATGGGTGGCGTCTCCGAGGGGCGCGCGAGGACCGGGGGCCTCCCCTGTGTTCTCCGCGGTTGCTGATGCGGAGCGGCGTCGATCCAGCTCGACCCCGCTCGCCTCGGGCCGCGCCGGCAGGGGCAATGCTCCGGCAGGGGCAATGCTCCGGCAGGGGCAGGGCGGCGCCGCAGGCTCCACCCTCTCGATCGCTCGCCTCGAATTCGAACGCCGGTCCCGAGGGGGTCCGGTCGACCTGAAGGAGGTCTCCCGTGCTGCGTCTGCGACGCTCGCTCTTCATCGCACTCGCGCTGCTGCCGCTGGTCGCCCTCTCCTCGACGCCGCTGCCGCTCGACGGTCAGGACGCCGAGGACATCGCGCGGCTCGAGCTGACGCCCCAGCGCCCCAAGGCGATCACGATCTACCCGACCGGGGACGGGGACCTGAGCGCCGGGAGCTCCCTCGCCAAGGGCCGCCTCTACTGGTACCTCCCGTACACCCTCGAGAACAAGAGCGCCAAGTCGGGCGACTTCTTCGTCACCGTCCGCGCCACGAGCGACAAGGGGCGGCGCTACAGCGACCTCGCCCTCCCCAAGGTGGAGCAGCGGATCGAGAAGCTCGAGAAGCGGGAGTTCCACTCGAAGAGCGACCTCCTGACCGATAAGAAGAAGCTCAACGCCTACCGCACCTTCGCTCCGGGGGACAAGCTCGACTGCCTGGCGATCTTCAACCCGATCGACCCGGAGGCGGATGACATCAAGATCTTCGTGCACGGGCTCGTGGACGACATCCGCATCGACGAGATGCCGGGCGGCGGGTTCCGCGTGACCGAGCGTGTTCTGGAGCTGACCTACGAGCGCCCGGGGGACGAGTTCTACACCTCCCTCGATGCCTTCGAGTTCAAGGGCAGCAAGTGGACCAAGCGCGTGATCGAGACCTCGTCCGACTGATCGACGAGGGCTCTCTCGCGTTCGCTGCGCGGGTGTCCCCGACCGGGAAGTCTGGCGAAAGTGAACGATCGATCGGAAGCAGCCGCTCGGGAGTTCCTCGAAGCGCTGGGTCCGGAGGAACTGACCCTCCTCATCCTGCGCGACGAGCTCTACGAAGGCTCGTGGGATGAGATGAAGGCGGACCTCACGGGACGCCGGGACGGGAAGCCGTTCATCTTTCAGCTCGCGTCCCGGATCGATGAGGATCTGGAGCGAATCGCTCGCCTCGCTCGCTACGAGGAAGAGCACAATCTCGACCTGGGGGCTTACCTCGACGAGGAGTGATCCTCCGGTCGAAACCCCGGCTCGCTGCGGTCGCCGGCGGCGACCCCGGAAGGAAGTAGGAATTCCAGTGCAAGCAACGCGCTTCAACTCCGGCCGGGGACTCTGCGCCCGGCGTCCGGGTCGAGGAGTCCTCGGGCTCTGCGCCATCCTGCTGGCCGCGTCGGTCGGCTGCAACAACGGGGGCCCCGGTCCCCAGCTCCGCGACGATCCGGGCCCCGCGGCATCCTCCGGCTCGAGCGCGATGGTCGGGAGCCTCGACGAGGCCCGCCTCGAGCAGCTCGGCTTCCGGAGCCTCTGGAAGACCCCGACCGGCGGAGCCATCGTCCAGAGCTACATCAGCGGCGGGAACCTGTATCTCGTCCGTCCCGGGGCGGACCATCCGTACATCCTCGAGAAGCTCGATGGGGTCACGGGTCTCACTCTCTGGACCTACGCCCTGCAGGGCACCCTCGACTCCGCCCCGACCGCCTACAGCTACCCGGCGGAGCTCCAGGGGGTGAAGTCCCCCGAGCTCTTCTTCGTCATCGACGACGAGCTGGTGGGTCTCGACGATGCGAACGGATCCAAGAACTTCAGCGTCCGGCTCTCCTTCCCGGCGTCCACCGCGCCGGTGGCGGATCTCGAGCACGTCTTCCTCGGCTCCCTGAACCGTCGCTTCTACGCGATCGACAAGGAGTCCCGCCTCGAGTCCTGGAGCTACATCACCGAGGACTCGATCACGGCGGCTCCGGCGGTCGGCGACGCGAACGTCTACTTCGCCAGCGAGGATCACACCGTCTACGGCGTGACCCGCGGCGGGGGCTATGTCCCGGGGCGCTCCTGGCGCTACGAGACGAACTCGATGATCACCGCCTCGCCCGTCCTCTACGGCGATCGGATCTTCGTCTCCTCCCACGACTACAAGGTCTACTGCCTGGAGGACACCGGCCCCGAGGCCTACACCCGCTGGTCCTACCCCTGCGGTGCCCCGGTCGTGACCGCGCCCTTCCCCTTCGGCGACAGCGTCTTCGTCGTCACTCGGGCCATGGGAGACGGGGGAGCGAGCTGGAGCCTCCACGCGATCAACTGCATCTACGGTCGGCTCCAGTGGGAGGCGCCGGGGGTGAGTGAAGTGCTCGCCGCGGACGGCGTGCACGTCTACGCGCGCTCGAACGAGGGCGTGCAGGCGTACCGGATCGACAACGGCCAGCTGGACTGGACCCTCGATCTCGGGGGCTACGACCAGGTGCTCGGGCAGGATGCCGAGCAGGGCCGGAACACGGCGTGGTGGGGGCGGATGTTCCTCATCGACGACTCGGGCGTGGTCGAGGCCATCGTCCCGAACCGCTGAGTCGACGCGCTCGTCGCGATCGAAGTCGAGAGGCCGTCGTGACCCCTGCGGGTCACGACGGCCTCTCTCTCATCCCCTCCGGACACTCCGCGCCTGTGGCGCCCCCTGCGGGTCAGCGACCACCATGGGTGATCACGGTGAGGAGGTGCTCGAGGAGGGAGGCGGCGGCGGGGCGGAGGGATGCGACCGGGGGACGCTCGGGGTGAGGATTGGCGCCGCGCAGCGCCTCCGGAATCCAGACGAGCCGCTCCCCGCGACCGTCCTCTCGCGAGAGGACGGGGAGGAGCGAATGCAGGCGGGAGGGGACCCCCCGCCGGCGCAGGCGCGCGGCGAGCCGGATCGCGCGCCCCCCCTCGGCCCAGCGGTCTCCGGGGAGGACTCCACGGAGCCGCAGCGCACCGGCGGCGGCTTCGAGGATCATCAGCTCATGCTCCCCCCAGGTCTGGCGGGCTCCATCTTCGGCATGGAACTCTCGGGAGGGGACCGCCGCCTCCTCTCCCACCCGAAGCCAGTGGATCCACCCGGCGCAGCGCAGCGCGCGCCAGGGACCGGGGAGATCGATCGCGCCGCCGGGTGAGCCCGCCGTGAAGAGCCCTCGCCAGGCGGTGTGGAGGGAGCGCCGCCAGCGGGGGGGAGCCGCACTCCCCGGCGGCCCCGGCCAGCCCTCTCCCAGCAGGGTCGCGAGCTCCCCCAGCCCGCGGGGAGACCCCGCGAGCGCCGCGACCATGGCGGGGGGGAGGCTCCGATGATCCCCCGTCCGGAGGACCGCATCCGCCCAGTCGTAGATGAGCCGCCGCTCCCGGGTGAGGACCCGGCCCGCTCCACGGCCGAGGGCGAGGAGGCGAGCATCGATCTCCGGGCCCAGGCTCCGGCGCAGCGCGGGAAGGACCTCGAGGCGGAGGCGATTCCGGTCGGCGATCGGTCGACCGTTGCTCGGGTCCTCCCGGTGCTCGATGCCGCGCGTGGTCCGCCAGTCGCGGAGCTGGTCGCGGGTCAGGTCGAGGCAGGGGCGCAGCAGCGTGATCGGCGAGCCGGCCGAGATCGGCCGTCTTCGCGGGATCCCCGTCCAACCGCGGTGACCGCTCTCCCGCAGGACCCGGGCGAGGATCGTCTCGACCTGGTCGTCGCGGTGGTGGGCGGTGAGGACGACCGTGCAGCCTCGGAGCGCGGCGACCTCCTCGAGGAAGTGATAGCGCGCGGCGCGCCCGGCCATCTCGATGGAGTCTCGAGTGTCGCGTGCGCCGGCGGCGACATCC
>JAFMMO010000173.1 GCA_017859655.1 Pseudomonadota bacterium
CGACGACGACCCCGCGCCCGGGGACCCGCCCCATCCCCCCGCGCTGGTCCGCGGTGTTTGTCCTCGACCGCGGTCTGACCGCCATTCGGATCGGCTCCGCCGTGGCGCTCCCCGAGGACGAGGCCCAGGCCCGCTGGATCCGGGACACACTCCTCCCGCGGCGGGGGAGCTTCGCTCCTCCCCTCGACCAACGACGGATCGGGGGACGGATGACCTGGGCGAGCGAGCGCCTGCGAGGGAGCCCGGGGAGCGAGGTCCGTCTCCTCACGGGATGGGTCCGAACGGGCCCGCGGACCGCCGCTGTGATCGAAGTCGAGCTACCGGAGACCCTCTTCCGGCAGGATCCCTACCGCTACCGGGTCATCCCTCGCTCCTTCCAGCCGGTCTCGGGTGAAGAAACCGGGCGAGATGGGGGCTCCCCGGGGACGTCTCCGACCGCCAAACCTCCTCCGCCCTCCTCCCCGGAGGGTTTTCCACATCAGGCAAACCAGGCGGGGACAGAATCCGAAGTCCTTCATCTAGATTGAATTGCGGGATCTCGCCTCCATGCCCAGCACTTGGGCATTGACCCAATGGGGGGACTAGATATTGTGGCCCTCCGCGTCGAGGGCTCTCCCCACGGGAGAGGCTTTTCAGGGCCTCCCTCGATCCACATCCTTCACCCGCCCCGTACCTCCGGTGCGCCCTCGTGGCGCCCTCATCCCGGGTCGAGCGGCGTTCGGAGCTCCGCTTCCGCCGCCCAGACCCGAGGAGCGGCGTCGCTTCGTCGACGCACCGCAGGTTCGACCGAAGTTTGTGGTGACCGGCTCCCTCCGCCCCACCCGGGGTGGCAGGAGGTGCGAGGCCCCGACAACCCGGCGAGGTCCGCAGGACCCGGCCAGAGTTGGACGCCGAGACCTGCTTCGCCCCTCGGGCGGCGCAGCGTCCATTCTCGCCATCCGGCGAGGGGGACGAGTTCTCAGCTCTTCGGAGCTTTCAGGGGAAGGGATCGGGCTCGTCAGCCCGGTCTGGGGAATGCGAGAGGTTCGGAGCGAGGACAAGAGGCCCTCCGCCTCCCGGCAGGGAGAGGGGAGCGGCATCGTCACCCCCCGCTCTCCCCTCGTCAGGATCGCCGCGGAGAGGTGAACGGGTCCCCGGGAGCGCCCGGTGGGGCTCGCGACGCCGCGCGTCGATCGTGCAGCTCTCCGCCCGTGTCCGGCATCGCGCCGGAGGGCGGCGTTCTCGCTGTCCGCGCCGCTCTCGGCAGCGGAGCGGCGAAGGCTCCCCCGCAGGGGCTCCTTCGTCGCGTCGCCCGAGCGCGGCCTTGCCGGCGAGAGGGATGCACCGATCGGGTGCGGGGCCTCGCCCACGGCAGAAAATCGAGTTCGGGGCCGACCGCAGGCCCTCTGCGCCTGGGGCCCCGGCCCGACGCGGAGGGACCCCGCCGAGGTACCGCTTCGTTCGTCTCCCCTCGGGTGGGCTCCGCGCTGGGCCCCCGGGGGAGTGACCCGAGCGGTCGCGCGGTCCCACGAACGGAACTGCATGGAGGCAACCTCCGTCCGCTCCTCACACGAGGGGGCTTGGGGGGCGCCGGCGTGCGCCGGGTGCCGAGCAGGGCACCGATCGGAAAGCAGGAGGACGCTTCGGTGAGAGTCAGTCGTCGTTTCACGCACAAGGGACAGAGCCCGTACGCCTCGTTCGAGTGGGATCGCCGCACCTCGGAGATCCGCAACCCGGACGGGACCCTCGTCTTCCACCTCGAGGACATCCGTGTCCCGAAGCAGTGGTCCCAGGTCGCCACCGACGTTCTTGCCCAGAAGTACTTCCGCAAGGCGGGGGCGCTTCCCTGTGACGAGGAGGGTCGCCCCCTCCCCCACGACGAGAGCACCCCGACCGGCTGCGAGACCGACGCCCGTCAGGTGTTCCATCGGCTCGCTGGCTGCTGGCGTCACTGGGGTGAGGAGCACGGCTACTTCGACACCCCGGAAGACGCCCAGGCGTTCTACGACGAGCTCTGCTACATGCTCGCCGCCCAGTACTCCGCTCCGAACAGCCCACAGTGGTTCAACACCGGGCTGCATCACTCGTACGGGATCAGCGGGCCCCCGCAGGGTCACCACTTCGTCGACCCGGAGACGGGAGAGCTGAAGCTCGCCTCGAGCGCCTACGAGCGCCCCCAGCCCCACGCCTGCTTCATCCAGTCGGTGCAGGATGATCTCGTCGGAGACGGCGGCATCATGGATCTGTGGCAGCGGGAGGCCCGACTCTTCAAGTACGGCTCCGGCACCGGCTCCAACTTCTCCAGCCTTCGAGCAGAGGGGGAGCCCCTCTCCGGCGGCGGGCGCAGCTCCGGCCTGATGTCGTTCCTCAAGATCGGCGACGCGGCCGCGGGCGCGATCAAGTCGGGCGGCACCACCCGCCGCGCCGCGAAGATGGTCTGCCTCGACCTCGACCACCCCGACATCGAGAACTTCGTCACCTGGAAGGTGCGCGAGGAGCAGAAGGTCGCCTCGATGGTCGCGGGATCGAAGATCTGCGCCAGCAAGCTGAAGGCGGTCTTCCAGTCCTGCATGACCCAGAACGACGAGGGCCCCCTCGTCGTCGACTGCGACCCGAAGTCGAACGAGGCCCTGCGCGCCGCGATTCGCGACGCCCGCCACTCCCAGGTTCCCGAGGCGTACATCCAGCGGATGGTCCAGTTCGCGGAGGAGGGGTTCCGGAGCTTCGAGTTCGAGGAGTTCGACACCAACTGGGAGAGCAAGGCCTACCAGAGCGTGTCGGGACAGAACGCGAACAACTCGGTCCGCGTGCCGAACGCCTTCTTCGAGGCGCTCGAGAACGACGCCGACTGGGACCTCGTCGGGCGGACCAACGGCGAGGTGATCCGCAGCGTCCGCGCCCGGGAGCTGTGGGACACCATCGGCTACGCGGCCTGGAGCTGCGCCGACCCCGGCCTCCAGTACGACACCACGATCAACGAGTGGCACACCTGCCCCACCGATGGTCGGATCAACGCGTCGAACCCGTGCAGCGAGTACATGTTCCTCGATGACACGGCCTGCAACCTCGCCTCCCTGAACCTCGTCAAGTTCCTCGACGAGAGCGGGAACTTCGATGTCCGGTCCTTCCGCCACGCCGTGCGGATCTGGACGATCGTCCTCGAGATCAGCGTGCTCATGGCGAGCTTCCCGAGCGAGGAGATCGCCCGCCGCAGCTACGAGTACCGCACCCTGGGGCTGGGCTACGCCAACCTCGGCACGGTCCTGATGCGCCTCGGCATCCCCTACGACTCCGACGAGGGCCGCGCGATGTGCGGGGCGATCACCTCGATCCTCACCGGCGAATCCTACGCGACCTCCGCCGAGATGGCGAAGGAGCTCGGACCGTTCCCCTCCTACGATCGCAACCGGGAGTCGATGCTGCGGGTGATCCGCAACCACCGACGCGCGGCCTATGCCTCCTCGCCGTCCGAGTACGAGGAGCTGACGATCACGCCGATGCCGATCCACTCCGACCACTGCCCGGGCCCGCTGGTTCAGGCGGCTCGGGATGTCTGGGACCGGGCGCTCTCCCTCGGCGAGAGCTTCGGCTACCGCAACGCCCAGGCCACGGTGATCGCGCCCACCGGGACCATCGGCCTCGTCATGGACTGCGACACGACGGGGATCGAGCCGGACTTCGCCCTCGTGAAGTTCAAGAAGCTCGCCGGCGGCGGCTACTTCAAGATCATCAACCAGAGCCTGCCGGTCGCCCTCGTGAAGCTCGGGTACACGAGCCAGCAGGCGCGCGACATCGTGGATCACGCGGTGGGCCGCGCGACCCTCGAGGGCGCGCCCGGGGTCAACCCGCAGCGCCTCCGCGAGCTCGGCTTCACCGACGAGGCGCTCGCGAAGATCGAGTCCGCGCTCCCGAGCGCCTTCGACCTCAGCTTCCCCTTCAACGACTACACCCTCGGAGAGGGCTTCGCCGAGAGGACCCTCGGCCTCGCCGGCGAGAAGCTGACCCTCTGGGCGATGGACCCCCTGCGCGCTCTCGGCTTCACCTCCGACGAGATCGAGTCCGCCAATGACTACGTCTGCGGCACGATGACGGTCGAGGGGGCGCCGCACCTCGAGGATCGCCACCTCCCGATCTTCGACTGCGCGAATCGCTGCGGGCGGCGCGGCACCCGCTACATCCCCTTCGAGGCCCACATCACGATGATGGCGGCGGCCCAGCCGTTCATCTCCGGGGCGATCTCCAAGACGATCAACATGCCCCACGACGCGTCCCTCCAGGATGTGCGTCACGCCTACGAGCTCGGCTGGAAGCACATGCTGAAGGCGGTCGCGCTCTACCGGGACGGGAGCAAGCTCTCGCAGCCCCTCTCCTCCTGGAACGAGGACGGCATCGAGTCGGAGGACTCGGCCCCCCTCACGGTCGAGGGCGCGGCGCAGAAGGTCACGGAGCGGATCGTCCTCCGCTACCTCGCGAAGCGTCGTCGGCTCCCCCATCGCCGGAAGGGTTACACCCAGAAGGCGGTCGTCGGCGGGCACAAGCTCTATCTCCGCACCGGCGACTACGAGGACGGCACCCTCGGCGAGATCTTCGTCGACATGCACAAGGAGGGCGCCGCCTTCCGCAGCCTGATGAACTGCTTCGCGATCTCCGTCTCCCTGGGGCTGCAGCACGGCGTCCCGCTGGAGGAGTTCGTGGATGCGTTCCTCTTCACCCGCTTCGAGCCGAACGGCCTCGTGACCGGGAACCACAGCATCAAGATGTCGACCTCGGTGATCGACTACGTCTTCCGGGAGCTGGCGATCAGCTACCTCGGTCGGGACGACCTTCGCCATGTCACCGAGGAGGACCTCCGTCCGAGCACCCTCCAGGGTGACGGGGACGACCCGCCCTTCGTCGACGAGGAGGTCCTCGAGGTTCGGGAGATCGACGGAGCGGCGGACGGGGCTCCGATCTCCCCCCGGGCGAGCGCGCCCGCCGCGCCCGCCCGGCCCCGGGCGAACGGCAGCGGTGCCACCCCCGCGCGGTCGAAGCCGACCCTCGCGGAAGTCAGCCCGGTCCGGCCCCGGTCGAGCGAGGTCGACATCGCCCGCCTGAAGGGCTACGAGGGCGACCCCTGCCACGAGTGCCAGCAGCTGACCCTCGTGCGGAACGGCACCTGCCTCCGCTGCGACAGCTGCGGGGCGACGACCGGCTGCTCCTGATCGACCGGAGCGGGTCCGACCGGGGATCTGGAGGAGCCGGGGCTTCCCTCGACGAGGAGGGGGGTCCCGGCTCCCTCCATTCCGGTCCCGACGTCGCCCCCACCGGCAGGAGCGAGGCACGCCCGCGACCGCGCGACCGGAGGAGAGAAGTTTGACACCGGGGTGATCCTCGGCTGGATTCCCGACCGAACCGACACCTGAGGAGGAGCGACATGATCCGCCCTGATCGCTGGATCCGCCGCATGGCGGTCGAACATGGAATGATCGAGCCGTACGAGCCCGCGCAGGTGCGGGAGGTCGATGGAGAATCCGGACCGCAGCGCGTGATCAGCTACGGGACCTCGAGCTACGGCTACGACCTCCGGGTCTCCGACGAGTTCAAGGTCTTCACGAACGTCTACGGCTCCGTCGTCGACCCCAAGGGGTTCCAGGAGTCCTCCTTCGTGGACATGAAGTCGGATGTCTGCATCGTCCCCCCCAACAGCTTCGCCCTCGCCCGATCGGTGGAGTACTTCCGCATTCCCCGGAACGTCCTGACGATCTGCCTGGGCAAGTCCACCTACGCGCGCTGCGGGATCATCGTCAACGTGACCCCCTTCGAGCCGGAGTGGGAGGGACACGTCACTCTCGAGATCTCCAACACGACCCCGCTCCCGGCGAAGATCTACGCGAACGAGGGTCTCGCCCAGGTCATCTTCTTCGAGAGCGATGAGGAGTGCGACACGAGCTACCGAGACCGCGGCGGCAAGTATCAGGCGCAGCGGGGGATCACGATTCCCCGCATGTGAAGGCGGTCCCCCGGGAAGGGGGAGCAGGAAGGACGCGGCGCTCCGCGCCATCCTCTCCTCTCCGAGTCGGGATGCGGAGCGCGCGCCGGGAGGGCGTCCCCATCAATCGCCCCCGAAGGGCCCATCGTGGTTCGCGCACTCCCACGCGCAGAGGAACATGAACCGGGCGACGTTCTGGATCTTCCGGGGATCGATCCGCTCCACGTCATCCCGCTCCGTGTGGTACTCGGGGTGGTCTCCTCCGAAGAGGAAGACGGCGGGGATCCCCTTCTCGATGAAGGGGGCCTGGTCCGACCGCTTCATGTACTGGTCCATCCCCGTCCGATCGAGCTCGAGGTCGAGCTGGCGACCCACCGCCTCGACGAGCGAGTTGAGGCCGATGAAGCGATCATCCTTCCCGTAGAACATCTCGAGGGGGCCGTTCCGGGAGATCATGTCCATGTTCAGCATCGCGACCGTCTTCTCGATCGGTCGAGGGCAGTGGGCCACGTAGTGTCGGGAGCCGACGAGGCCGAGCTCCTCCGCGTCGAAGGCGATGAAGACGAGGGAGCGCGCCCGCTCGATCTTCGGGGCACCGGCGAAGGCCCGCGCCAGCTCGATGAGTCCGGCGGTCCCCGAAGCGTTGTCATCCGCCCCGTTGTGAATCTCGCCCGGGGTTCCCCGGGTGAGCTGCGGGTTCCGCGCGCGGCCGACATGGTCGAAGTGAGCGCCGACGACCACCTGCTCGGCGGCGCGCTCCGGATCCCCCCCAGTGAGCATCCCCACGACATTGCGACCGAGGCCGTAGGGGTGGCCCTTGCGACTCACGGAGAGAAAGACCACATGGTCGGCGAACCGGACCGCGCCCCCCGACTCGGCGCGATCCGGACGAGAGCGCCCCTTCCGGAGGAGTCCCTCCGCCGCATCCCGGTGCAGCAGGAGGATCGGGAGCGCGGCGGGAGAGTCCTGCGCGGACTCCGGCCAGGCGGGGAGGACCCTCTCCGCCTCCTCGCCGACCTCGACCGAGGTGAGGGCGATCACTCCCCGAACCCCGGCGCGTTGGAGCCGCGCGAGGGCGGGAGCGGTCGACGCGGCATCCCCCTTCGCCGGGTTCCCCTCCGGCTTCTCCCCCGCCTGCGCGGTGCCCTCCGCGTCGGGGGGCTCCCCGCCGGTCCGGGCCATCTCCGCCGCGAGGCTCTCCTCGCGGATCACCACGATGCGCCCGAACACCTCGGGAGGGAGCTCCCCCTCGAGCGCTCCTGCCGTGAGGTAGATCAGCTCCCCCCCGGTGGCGATCTCCGCGGAGCGGGGATGCGGGACGAGGTCCTCCCCGAGGGCGTAGGCGTCGACCTTGCGACCCGGGCGCCAGACCCGCAGGAAGTTGGAGTCCCGGAGGCTCCCCTCGCGAGCGGGGCGGAGGAGGATCGGGAAGCGTTGAAAGTAGCTCCCCTGGGGACCTCCCGGCCCGACGCCGCTCTCGATGAACCGCATCGCGATGTACTCCGAAGCGTGACGCCCCCCGTCCTCCCCGGCCGCCCGGCCCTCGAGGGCATCGGAGGCGAGATAGGAGACATGGGCGCGGCAGGCCTCGGCCTCGATCGAGCCGAACGCCGACCGGACCGCCCG
>JAFMMO010000174.1 GCA_017859655.1 Pseudomonadota bacterium
CGGTCGACCCCCCGGCCACGGAGTCGACCGGAGACGCGGTTGGCCCCGCTCCCCTCCCTCCGCCCCCCGAGCCCTCCGCGGCCGGGGGAGGGGTGAAATCCGCGCTGGCCCGCCTCCGCAGTCTGCAAGGCGGGGGAACGGCACCGTCGGCGGAGGCGAAGGGAGCCGATCAGGACGGTTGACGCCTTCTCGCGGCTTCTCTAGGATCCGCGCCCGGTGACACTTGCGAGGCCCGAGGGCTTCCGGGTCCGACCGATCGAACGAAAAAACGGCGGCATAGCCAAGTGGCTAAGGCACGGGTTTGCAAAACCCGCATCCCCGGTTCGAATCCGGGTGCCGCCTCCAAATCACGCGGGATGCCGCGCCCTCTCGGGTGCGGCATCTCTTTTTTCCAGACTCTTGTCTCGCTCCCACCCCGGAGGACTTTCCTCCTCCACCCTCACAATCCTCCGCGATCGCCCGTATAATGACGGGACGGGGGAGGACTCTCTCCCGGAACATGAGGCTCGATTCCACAGCCCACCGCCGACATCGCCCGCTCCGCGCACCTCCTCGAGGGGAGGGGGTGCCTTCGTCCCTTATCCGGGCGAAGGAGACGGGACGCCGGCAAGGGAAAGGAGTTTGGGAGTGTTTGGGTCCAACGACCGTACCCGGGGGAGGCAGCTCCTCGCGGGGCTTGCTCTCGTCATGCTCGTCCTCAGCGGGCCCGCGCTGCTCGCCCAGCCGGACTGGGTTCAGTTCGTCCAGGAGACGGGGACCCGCCTCGTCGGCCCGGCCGGGGTCACCACGAGCGACATCGCGGAGAAGGACTTCGCGTGGGGCGACGTCGACCAGGACGGGGACATCGACCTCGTCGTGGTGCGCAAGGAGGACTTCACCTCCGGCCTCACCGCAGGTCCGGCGACGCTCTACAACAACGTCCTGTTCCTGAACGAGAACGGCGTCCTCACCGATGTCACCGCGACCTTCGTCGCGACCTCGGATGTCGCCGGGGACAACGGCTTCCTCACCCCGACCAACGACCGCGATGTGATCCTCGCGGATGTCACGGGGGACGGCTGGCTCGACATCGTCACCTGCACCACCCTCTCCGACGGGTACCCGAAGCACATCTCCCACCCGCGGATCTACCGCAACCTCGGCATGGTCGGCGGCTCTTGGGCCGGCTACATCCACGAGGACTTCCGCATGCCCGCCCTCGCCGGGAACACCGGCCAGGGGGTCCCGCACGCGCCGCGTTTCTGCTCGGTGCGCGCCGGGGACATCGACAACGACGGGGATCAGGACCTCTACTTCGGGGACTACGACTCCGGCGGAAGCCAGACCCTCGACTTCAATGACCGTCTGCTGCTGAACGACGGCTCCGGCGTCTTCACCGACGGCACCACCTCGAACTTCACGGGGTCGATCATCGTCGGCGGCGGGGCGTACCCGTTCTACCAGTCCGCCTTCGGCATGGCGGTGGAGATCGAGGACATGAACGGCGACGGGCGCCTCGACATCGTCAAGGACAGCGCCCTCAACCCGCCGCAGTACGTCGGGATCGCCTACGGGAGCCCCTCGACTCCCGGGCTCTTCAACGCCCACAAGGAGGCGTTCCCGAGCATGGCGCCGTACCACATCACGGTCGGCGACCTGAACAACGACAACATGCTCGATGTCGTCGTGACCGATGACGCGGCGGACAGCTACCTGCTGAACCAGGGGAACGACGCGAACGGCCTGGTCAACTTCACCCGCTCGTTCTACAGCTTCGCGGTCGGGAGCGACGACGGCTTCGGAGGCAACTCCGTGATCGCCGACCTCGACAACGACGGCTTCAACGACGTCATCATCACCGACGTCGATGTGGACATCGGACCCTGCAACAGCGGGCGTCGGATGCACATCTACCACAACCTCGGCAACGTCCCGAACGTCACCCTCCGCCAGGAGAACGACGGGGGGGCCTGGCGCCCGGCCGGCACCCACGACGCCGCGGTCTTCGACCTCAACGGCGACGGCTGGCTCGACATGGTTCTCGGGGACTGCACCGGCATGGAGATCTGGATCAACCAGCCGCCCCTCGGGGTCGATATCTCCTTCCCGGGCGGCCTCCCCTCGATGGTCCCCTGCACCGACACGACGACCTTCAACGTCCAGGTCGTCGGCACCGGACAGGGAGTGCCGGCCGCGAACGGGCTCCAGTGCCTCGTCTCCTACGACGGCGGCGCCTTCGTGAACGCCCCGGTGACCTCGCTCGGCGGAGATCTCTACGAGGTCACCCTCGACGGCAACCAGGCGAACGACTCCGCCCAGCTCTACTTCACCGCGCAGGAGTCCCTCGGCCTGATCGAGACGATTCCGAGCGGCGGGGCCTCCGACCCGTTCTTCATCCCGGTCGGGGACATCCTGAGCGAGCAGCGTGAGAACTTCGAGGCCGGGGCTGCGGGCTGGACCGTCACGAACACGGCGGTCTCCGCCGGCGGCTGGGAGCTCGCCATCCCGAACGGCACGAACTTCGCCCCGAGCGAGGATGCGGGCGCCGGAACCGACGCCTTCTGCTGGGTCACCGGCAACGGGGTCCCCGGTGGAACCGACGGCGCCGCGGACCTCGACGGCGGACCGACCATCCTGACCTCGCCGGTCCTCGACCTCGCGGGTCAGGATCCGACGATCAACTTCGACCTCTGGTTCGTCAGCAACGACAACATCACGAGCGAACTCGACAACCTCGTGATTCAGGCCACCGGAAACGGGACGACCTGGATGACGGTCCAGACCGTGATCGGCAACGGCAGCTCTCCGGGCTGGCAGGAGGTGAGCTTCCGGCTCAGCGATGTCGTCGCCCCCACCGCCACCACGCAGATCCGGATCGTCGTCAGCGACAACCCGAACAACTCGGTCACCGAGGCGGGCTTCGACAACTTCGTGATCCGCTCGGTCAGCTGCGGCGCGACCGGCCCGAGCTTCCTCCGGGGAGACATCAACGGGGACGGGAGCCGTGACATCAGCGATCCGATCGCCCTGCTCCAGGGTCTCTTCGACCCCGGCACGGACATCCCGTGCGAGAGCGCGGCGGACGCGAACGACGACGGCAGCGTCAACATCGCGGACCCGGTCTCGATCCTCGACACGCTCTTCAGCGGAGGAGGGCCGATCCCCGCGCCGAGCAGCGCCTGCGGCACCGACCCGACGTCGGACGGCCTGACCTGCAACAACGGCGGCAGCTGCCCCTAGGGCACGTGCGCCGCGCAATCCGGAGGGGGGGCGGAGACGGATCGATCCGACTCCGACCCCCCTTCGTCTTCACCCTCCCCGTGGAGGGGCTCCGGCCGGAGAATCTTCCGCCGCAGGGTCCTCTCCCGCGGCAGGACCCCGGCCGAAAGACGATCCCGAGCTCCACCCGGGTCCACCCGACCCGGGGAGACGCCCCCGGAAGGAGGCATCGCATGCACGACATCCCGGTGCGCTCTCTCGTCCCCCTGATTCTCCTGACGACCTTCCTCGCGTCCCCGTCCGCGCAGGCACAGGTCACGATCCAGCCGAAGATGGGGCAGCCGATCGACGGCCTGACCCCGGATGAGCTCCTCCGCTTTCAGGCCGGCAAGGCGGAGTTCGAGCACTTCTTCACCGAGGCCGAGGGGCTCGGCCCGATCATGAACGACGACAGCTGCTCCAGCTGTCACTCGCTCCCCGCCACCGGAGGAGCCGGGGTCCTCTTCGTCACCCGGTTCGGCCTCTCCGACAAGGGGTCCCCCTTCGACCCCCTGAACGCCCTCGGGGGCACGCTGCTGCAGGCGCTCTCCATCGATCCGGGCTGCTCGGAGACGGTCCCGACCATCGCGAACATCACCGCGCAGCGCGTGACCCCCTCGATCTTCGGCAGCGGTCTGGTCGAGGCGATCCCCGACGCGGACATTCTCGCGCTCGAGAGTCCGGGCGGAGGCATGGCCCACTTCGTCCCCCTCCTCGAGAACCCGAGCGGCCCCCTGCGTGTGGGCCGCTTCGGCTGGAAGGCGCAGATCGCGACGATCCTCACCTTCTCCGGAGACGCGGCCCAGGCGGAGATGGGGATCACGAACGAGCTGCTCCCCGCCGAGAACGCCCCGAACGGCAACACCGCCCTGCTGGCGACCTGCGACGGCGTCTCCGACCCCGAGGATCTCCCGGACGCCCAGGGCTTCACCTTCGTGGACCGCATCACCGACTTCCAGCGCTTCCTCGCGCCTCCCCCCCAGACCCCGCGCTCCGGCATGACCGGCGAGGCGGTCTTCAACTCCGTCGGCTGCGCGAGCTGCCACCACGACACCTTCACCAGCGGTCCCGCGCCGGAGGCCGCCCTCAGCAACCGGGAGCTCCACCCCTACTCCGACTTCCTCCTGCATGACATGGGGATCCTCGGGGACGGGATCGTCGACGGCGCCGCGAGCGAGGTGCAGATGCGCACCCCCTCCCTGTGGGGGGTCCGCATCCGTCGCCCGCTGCTCCACGACGGCCGGGTCTTCGCCCTCGACCTTGAGCAGGCGATCGACGAGTGCGTCTCCTGGCACGGGGGAGAGGCGGCGCCGGTCGCCGCGGCCTACGCGGCGCTCCCCTCGGCGGACAAGGCGGCCCTCATCGCCTTCATCGACTCCCTCGGCCGGCTCGAGTTCGACATGAACGGGGACGGCATCGTCAGCGACCTGGACATCGTCCCCTTCCTGGACTGCTTCACCGGGTCGGGCGCCGCCAGCGTCTCCCCGGATGATCCCTGCGCGGTGAGCGACATCGATCAGGACGGCGACGTCGACCTCGTCGACGCCGACTTCTTCGTTCAGGCGTTCGAGGGGTCCCTCGGAGACTGCGACGCGAGCGGCATCCCGGACATCCTCGAGATCCTCCAGGGCACGCTGCCGGACGCGAACGGCAACGGGGTCCCGGACGGCTGCGAGGCGGTCACCTTCCTGCGGAGCGACTGCAACGAGGACGGTGGTCAGGACCTGGGCGATGCGATCTTCGGCCTGAGCGTCCTCTTCTCCGGCGAGGCTCCGCCGAGCTGCCTCGACGCCTGCGATGTGAACGACGACGGCAGCTTCGACATCAGCGACCCGGTCTATCAGCTGGCGTACCTCTTCACGAGCGGCCCGGCCATCCCGGCGCCGTCCCTCGCGTGCGGCGCCGACCCCACCCCGAGCGGCCTCCCCTGTGCCGGACAGGCGAGCTGCCCGTAGCCGGGCTACGGTCTCGAGCGCCCGTGAAAAGACAGGAGCCCCGCGCCTCCCTCGGGAGGCGCGGGGCTCTTCTCATCGACTCGAGTTCGTCGCCGACGGAGCGGGCGGCCCCGGCTCGGAACGGCATGGACTCAGAACGGGAGGGGCTCAGAACACCATGTGCAGGAAGAGGAAGCCGCCCCCGAGGTCGAGGTCGTAGTTGTCCCCACCATCATCGAACTTCGCATCGATGGAGCGGAAGCCGAGCCCGATCTGGAAGCCGTCGTCGATGTCGACCCCGGCGCGGAGCTCGGTGGAGAGGTAGTCCCCTTCGATCGTCCCCAGGGAGATGTCCTCGAAGATCCCGCTCATCTTGCCATCCGCGAAGACGGTCACCGCCATCAGGGGAATCGAGAACCCCGCCTTCAGCCCCACGACCGGCACCCACTCATCGAAGCTCGAGCTCGCGGAGACCGGGCCGCCCCCGCCCTTGCCCCCACCGGAGCCATCCGAGGAGAGGTTGGCATCGAGGCGGAGCTGATCGAGTCCCGCGATGAACCCGAACTTCACGAGGCTGAGGTCGTAGACCCCGGTGTCGCTGTGAACCTGCAGGATCGTGGCATCCAGGTCGCTCGCGAGGACATCACCGCTGAGGAAGGACTCGCCGGAGAAGTCGAGGTCCTCCGTGAGCTCGGAGAGCCCGTTGTATCCGAGATCGATCAGGGTCGCCTCGAGGCGGGTGGGGCCCATGAGGGCCGCCGCCCGGTAGACCCAGACCTTCTCGGAATCGAGGGAGAGGGTCCCGTCCACATCGATTCGATCCCCGACGGTCCCCACCTCGTCGGCGGAGATCGCCCCGCCCGGGGTCGCATCCCAGTACTCGATCCCCAGCTCGGTGAGCTGGGCGTCGGTCAGCGTCCCGCAGCCCCCCAGCCCGAGGGAGCCGAGAAGCAGGAGACCGCCGAGCCCGAAGATCCGGCATCTGCTGCCCCGCACCCCCATCTGTTTCGTCCGCGCCATTTCCCCTCCTTGCTCTCTGATTCTCTCAGGGCCCTGAGGACCCTCTCTGGCCGGAGCATAGCGAGAAGCGGTCACGGGGCACAGAGGGCGTCAGGGCCACCCCCAGCGGCCCCTCGGGATTCTGAATCCGAAGATGGGCCAAGAGCGAAACTAGGGGTTAATCCGGCGGCGTGGGCTGACCAGTTCCCTCGCACCGGGGAAGGAGAGCCAGAGTTCCCGCGTTGGGCTGGGACGGCTGCTGCTCGGCATCCAAGAGCTCCGAGGTCGGTCCTGAGAGAGTGAGGGCGTTGTGATTCTGCTCCGGCTCCTCTGGTGGTGCAGTCTGCTCCTCTCCGTCCTCACCCTGGCCCCCATGGGCTGGGTCTGGCTCTACCCCGAGTCCGATCTATTGGGGAACGGGGTCGTCTTCGTCCTGCTGATCCCGGCGGGCCTCGCTTCCCTGTCCGCCTTCGTCGTTCTTTCCATCGTGATGATCTTCCTCAAGCTCTCCCCCCCCCAAGGATGAAGAGAATCCCGATCAGGACCCGTCCGAACTCGACCGGTAGAAACCCGCGGGAAACCGCTGCCCTCCGCAGAAATGCCCCGAACCCGAAAGAGTGAACATGCGCACCCTTCTGCCGCTGCTTCTGGTGTCCTCCACCCTCGTGCTTCCGGCCTCCGCGGAGCCCTTCCCGCCGCTGGGCTCGTCTTCCGAGGCCGAGGCGGACATCGTGGAGACCGCGATCTCCGCTGGGAACTTCCGAACCCTCGTGGCCGCGCTGGAGGCGGCGAATCTCGTCGATGCCCTCCGGGCGGACGGGCCCTTCACCGTGTTCGCTCCGACCGACGATGCGTTCGCCCGCCTCCCCCAGGGAGCGGTGGAACAGCTCCTGCGTCCGGAGAATCGGGACGCGCTGATCGAGGTCCTCACCGGGCATGTCGTCTCCGGCGCCGCCACGGCGAGCACCGCCCTCGGCTCGGGACCGATCGAGACCCTGCGCGGCAGCACGGTTGAAGTGCGCCTCGAGGGAGGGGCCCTGCGCGTGGATGAGGCCACGGTCGTGAGCAACGACCTCAGGACCTCGAACGGCATCATCCATGTCATCGACACGGTCCTTCTCCCGGTCTACATGCGTGCTCCCCAGAGACTCGACATCGTCGAGACCGCCGAGCGGGCCGGTGCCTTCGGTACCCTCCTCGCCGCGGTCGGCGCGGCGGGCCTCACCGATGTCCTCCGCTCCGACGGCCCGTTCACCGTCCTGGCCCCCACCGACGAGGCGTTCGCCCGCCTCCCGGAAGGAACGGTGGAGGAGCTGCTCCTCCCCGGGAACCGGGACGCTCTCACGCGCATCC
>JAFMMO010000175.1 GCA_017859655.1 Pseudomonadota bacterium
TCCTCCCCCGCGGCATTCCGGCCGACCCATGTGTCGATCCCGCAGGGGCCCCGGTACCCGAGAGCGTGGAGCTCCGCGCCGATCCGCGCGGCGGCGGCGCGGATCCGATCGAGCCGAGGGCTCTCCCCGGCCGAGTCGGCGGAGGCGCGAATGCCTTGGAACCGGCCGCTGCTGGAGCACTCGATCTCGTGCAGGCCGATCACCTCGACCGCGCTCTCCTCGATGCAGAGCGCGACTCCGAAGTCCTCGAAGCGCTCGAGGCGCGGCTCGAACACGAGGGGGCGCCCGGGTGCGAACCCCTTCTCCGCCGAGAGCCGCGCGCGGCGGTCGAGGCGCGGACCGGATCCGCGCACCCAGTTGCGCCCCGCGGCGGAGAAGAGCGGCTTCAGGATCCACTCCCCGGTGGGGGAGCTCTCCGCCCCCCCGGCGGCGAGATGCGCCTCGAGCTCCCGGGTCGAGTGAAGGACCCGACGGCCCGGGAGCGCGAGCCCGAGGCGATCGGCGAGCTGGACATGGATCCGACGGTCGTGCACGTGGCGGGCGATCGGCGCGAGGGGTCTCGGGGCGCGCCAGAGCCGGGCCGTCAGGCCCTCCCCCTCCCGCATCAGGCGCGGGACGCCGGGGGGGAGGTCCCGCGCCCGAAGGTCCGCGATCTCCGCCGTCTCCCCCCATGCGAGCCAGTCCCGCGCCGGCGGCAGGGCGCGGAGGGGCCCGGTCTCGAGCGTGGGCGGCGGGAGACCGGGGACCTCGGGGAGCCGGGTGGGAGATACCCCCTCGGGGAGCCAGATGCGGTCCCCCGGGGAGGCGAGGACGCGGAGCACCGTCCCGAGGAGACGGACGCTGATCCGAGCCTGGGCGGAGAGCCGACGCGGCGCTCCCGGCCCGGCCGCGTGCAGGGTCTCCTCGAAGTCGAGGTTGGCGACGATGCGTGCGAACTCCAACGAGCCCTCGCGTTCCATCAGGAGGTCGGTCGCCGCTGGCGCTCCGACTCCGGCACCTCCGACTCGGCCGCCCGGAGGTTCTCGATGAACTCCGGATCGAGGCCGGCTCGCCGGCGCGCTTCGGTCTGGAAGACCTCGCCGCGCGCCCGCCCCGGGTGGAGGGGCCAGAAGAGTTGCCGGCGGTAGGCCTGCCAGGTCGACTCGCCGGGCGCCGCGAACGCATCGACCCAGCGGCGGCCCAGGTCGACATGACGCTCCTCATCCTTCGCGACCCGGTCGAGGATCCGAGCGGTCTCCTCATCCCCGTGGAGGCGGGCGGTCGCCGCGATCTCCGGAGCGTGATCCAGGTTCGCGTTCTCGAAGGTCAGCGAGAGAGCGCAGAGGAACTCGGCGATGGTGCGGGTCTCCCGGAGGCGGTTCCAGAAGAGACCGCTGACGGGGTGGTCCCCGAACGCGCCCCCGAGGGCCTCGAGCCGGCGGACATAGAGCCGCGTGTGGACCTGCTCCTCGGCGAGGGTCCTCAGGAGCTCCTGGCGGAGGGGACCGGGGGCATCGGGGAACTGCACCAGAGCCCGCGCGAAGAGCTCGGTCGCCTGGAGCTCGTGATTCGCGAGGGCATGAATGATCCGCACGCGCTGGTCGAGGTCGCCCCAGCCGGCGAGGGGAGGGACGCGGGCCTCGCGTCCCGGGACGATCCGAAGCGTGGCCGGCCGACCGGGAGCTTCGGGGACGGAGCCATCTCCGCGCGCGACATCCGGGAGGTCGCGGGGTGGGGGGGCGAGCTTCTCCTCGAGGGTCTCGCCCTGGATCAAGCGGAGGCAGAACTCCTGCACCGTCCCTGGGGGGGTCATGACTCCTCGCTCCGGTCGGGGTCTCCCCACGCCATTCCCCCCTCGGGCAGAGCCTCCGGCGGGGGCGCGGCGGGCGGGGGGGAGTCGAGGGCTTCGCGATCGATCTCGGATGCGTCCCAGAGGGTGGAGAGGTCGTGGGGGAGGGGGGCCTCGAAGGAGAGGGGGCGCCCGTCGTCGGGGTGGCGGAAGGAGAGCCGGAAGGCGTGGAGCGCGTGCCGCTCCAGCACGACCGGCTCCTTCCCCCGCGGCTTGCGGCCCCGCGCGGCGGAGAGGGTGAGGTCCCGCTCCCGCCCGTAGTGGTAGTCGCAGGCGATCGGATGGCCGATCGACTTGAGGTGGACGCGGATCTGGTGCGTCCGCCCGGTGTGGGGGAAGCAGCGGAACCACCGGAACGGCCCGAGGGATCCCACCGTCCTCCAGAGGGTGAGCGAGGGCTTCCCCTCCGCGTCGGGGCGGATCGCCATCTTCTTCCGGTCGACGAGGGAGCGCCCGAGCGGCTCGTCGATCCTCCCCTCCGACGCGGCCGGGGCGCCATGGGCGAGGGCGAGGTACTCCTTCTTGACCATTCGTGCCTTGAACTGCGCGGCGATTCGCCGGTGGGTGTCGTCGTCGCGGGCGATGACCATCAGCCCCGAGGTCTCCCGGTCGAGGCGGTGGACGATGCCGGGGCGGAAGTCACCCGCCTCCGACGAGAGCCGATCGGTGTGGGAGAGGAGGGCGTTCACCAGGGTGCCTCCTCCGGTGTTCCCCGCGCCCGGATGCACGACGAGCCCCGCCTGCTTGCGGATGACGAGGAAGCTCTCCTCCTCGTGGATGATCTCCAGCGGAATGTCCTGGGGAATCGGGAGGGGCGGGGGCGGGGGCGGGACATCGATGGTGACTTCCTCGCCCGGGCGCAGCATCCGGCTCGCCCGCACGGTGCGGCCGGTGATCGTCACGCGCTCCTCCTCGACCCAGCGCTTCAGCTGGGAGCGGGAGTGCTCCGGGAAGTGGCGGTGGAGGAAGACATCGAGACGCTCCCCCGCCTCGGGCTCCGTCACCTGCAGGAGGTGACGCCCGGGGCGAGGGGGGGCGCGGGGCGGAAGGTCGGAGGGGGCCGGTCGGTCAGAGTCCGCCATCACCCGCTTCGGGGGCCTCCGCCGCTCCGCCGGTCGTCGCGGCGGGTTCGGCGGGCTCGGCGCCACCTTCGGAGGCGTCCCCGTCCGTGTTCGCTTCGGTCTCTTCGGTGGGGATCGTCTCCCCGATCGTCGTCCCGTCGCTCGTCTGGATCGTCGCGGAGACGCCGGAGGTGCCGGTCACGGTGATGCTGTCGAGGGGATCGGTCGCGGCGCCGCTGTCGGCGCTCTCTCCGGCGTCCTCGGGCTCGGGGGGAGCCGGGATCTCGGGGAGGACGAAGTCCTTGGAGACCTCCATGGCGGACCGGTGCTCGGAGAGCTGGAGTTCGAGGAGCAGCTGGCCGGCGAAGGTCTCCTGGCGGGGGAGAGCCTCCTCCATGAGCTCGATCGCCTTGGCCCGATCATCGCCTTCCCCCTGGCCGTAGAGCCACTGGGCGTAGGTGACGACGAAGTAGGCCTCGATCGGCTTGCCGCGGAGGGATTCGCCGAGCTGCGGCGCCTGGCTGCGGATCTCCTCGGGGGTCTTCCCCGAGTTGAAGAGGGCGTAGACGCTCTCGCTCAGATCCTGCTGCTGGCCCTCGGTGATGCTGCTCATGAGGCTGCTGACCGCCATGAACGCGAAGACCACGATGATGGCGATGAGGACGGGGACCCAGTAGGTCTTCGCCTTCTTCGCCACCTCCTCGGTGAGCTGGGTGATCTTCTCGTCGAGGGCTTCCGGGGCGGGGGTCGGGACGTTGGTCCCCTTGCTCTGGGTCTTCACGAGCGGTCCATCCTGTCTGTTCGGCTATCGAACACCCACCCGGGTGACCAGGCGGGTGACGTAGTAGCGCCCGTTCTCATCAGGCGTCCTCTTCAGGAGGATTTCGGCCGATTCGGTGTCCTTGCTGAAGACCAGACGCCGCTCTCCCACCTGTTCCTCGCTCTCGAGGCTCCAGCCGTGGATCGGCATCTGCTCCCGATACCACTCCACGAGCTCGTTCACGGGGCGCTCGCCCCAGTAGACGAGCTCCAGGGACCGCATCGGCATTCGGGCGTTCTGGAACTCGAGATAGGCCCAGGAGGCCTGCTCGTCGTAGGTGAACTGACGCGGGACGGGGATGTCGTCCGGCTGGTGCTCCTGGGTCACCGACGGTGCCCAGAGCTCTCCCGTGCTCTGGCAGCCCACCAGGGCGAGCGGCGCGATCAGCAGGGCGAGAATGGCCAGAATCGAGCGAATGTGACAGGCGGCGAAGATCTGCGTGCGGTGCGTCATGCTGCTTTCTCCTCCTCAGTCTTCCCAGCGGTAGGTCTTCCCAGCGGGCCGACGGTCCGTCCCCCGCCGATCGTCCGGACCGGGCCCCCGCCGGCGCGCGGGAGGGCGACGATCCCCCTCTCGGTGGTCTTCTCCCGGGTGGATTCCCCCCCGCGCCGCGGCTCCGCTCCTATGATCGTCGGCGCATCCGACGGGAGCGGGCCCCCGCGACCCGCGGATCTGGATCGACCCGCGGAAACGGGCCCCAACCGGGTCAAGCGGCACATTAGAGCCCTCCCTCGATCCGTCGTCGAGGGGAATCCCCGCTTTGGAGGGGGCACGGACGGCGGGTGGTGAGTGCGAGGAGGCGCGGGCTTGAGACGGGCGTTCGCGATCGCGGCGAGGGAGTGCCTCCGACACCCCTTCCGCACCCTTCTCGTCTCTCAGGGGATCCTCTGGGCGATGGTCGTCGTCGTGGCTCCGGCCGCGATCATCGAGGGATCGCGGCGCAACGCCATGGAGCGGGCGGGGGAGCTCGGGACCGACCGGATCCAGATCGAGCCGGATCGCGCCGGGGGGGAGCGGGGCGCCCCCCGGGAGGCGGACCTTCCCCCTCTCCGGGAGCTCCTACCCCCGGATGGCGCCCTGACCGCGCTCCGGGTGCAGGCCCTCAACCACATCCGTGCCGAGGCGGGAGAGGACGGCGTGCGGGAGGAGGCCGCCTGGTGGGTGGGGGTGGATGAGGACCACCTCCGGGCCCGAGGGGTGGCGCTCGCCGAGGGGCGCTGGCTCCAATCCCCCGAACCCACCGCCGCCGACGTGATCTCCGAGTTCGAGGTGGTCCTCGAGCCGAAGATCGCGGGGGAGATCTTCCCCGCCGGCGCGCTCGGGGGACGCCTGCGGGTCTCCCCCTCGCCCCTCGGCGCCCGGCGGGCGCCGATCCTCACCGCGATCGACGGGACCGAGGAGCCCCCGCCGGGCTCCGTCGAGCTCCGGGTCGTCGGAGTCCTCGCCCCGGAGCCATCGCGGGTCGACCGCTTCGGCATTGAGGAGGGGAAGAGCTTCACCCGCGTTCTGCGGCAGCTGATGCGCGCGCTGGGGATCGCCGCGAACCCCGTTCCGTTCCTCGAGTCGGGGCGGGGCATCCTGGTCGATCGCTCCGCGATCGCGGGGGATCGACTCGACTGGATCATCCTGCGGGGGGATCCCACGACGATCGGCGCGATCGAGGTGCAGGCGGAGGAGCGGCTCATCGCGGCGGGGAGATCGGTGCTCCTCTACACGAACACCGCCTGGTCGATCCTCGGGAAGTCGGAGCTCGATGGTTACCTCCAGCTTCACGACATCCTCTTCTGGGTCGCGATCGGCATCGGGCTCATCATTCTCGCGAACCTCCTCCTCCTCGCCGCCGCCCAGCGGCGGAGGGAGATCGCCCTGCGACAGGCGGAGGGAGCGCGCCGGGGAGACATCTTCCGCCAGTTCCTCGCGGAGGGACTCCTCCTCGCCGCGATCGGGATCGCGCTCGGGCTGCTCGTCGGGATGCTGCTCGCGAAGATCCGCGCCGACCTTGATCCGAGCGCCCTGATGACCGTGATCTGGCCGTGGCGCTCCGCCGCCGAGGGTGCGCTCATCATCCTCATCGGGGCGCTGGTGGCGGCGGCGTGGCCCGCGTGGAGCGCCAGCCGCCACGCGCCGGTGGAGCTGCTGCGGCGGGCGGCCGGGAAGGTGCGGGTCGGGGGGCGCGGGGTCCTGCGCAGCCCCGGGCGCAGCGCTCTCCTCCTCCTCACCTACGCGGTGGGGTTCGCCTCCGTTCTCGCGGCGGTCGGCACCATCGAGGGAGGGCGGCGCAGCATCGAGTCCGACCTCTCGGCCCTGGGGGCGGATGTCATCGCCGCCCTGAACCCCGTCACCGTCGGACCGCTCACCATCGTCGAGCCCGGGGCCGAGGGCGCGGCGACCATCGATGACGAGACCCTCGATCTTCTCGAGAGCTCCCTCGGCCGCGAGGTCGTCGCGGTGATCCCCCTCCACGCCACTCTCGGGGTGGTCCGGGGGGATGGCGCCGAAGGGGGAGCGCGCTCGGTGGTCGCCCCGGTGATCGCGACCGACGGGCGCTACGAGGGGGTGCTCCGCGCCGGTCTCCTCGCCGGACGCTTCCTCCCGAGACCCGGCGAGGCCCTCGCAGACCCGGAGGGACCGACCGTCGCGGTGCTCGATGAGTCCCTCGCCCGGATGCTGCGCCCCCAACGCCCCGAGGGGCTGGTGGGCGAGGAACTCGGCATCCTCCGGGATGGAGTCCCCCTGCAGGTCGAGGTGATCGGGATCTTCCGAGACCCGGTCTCCCTCCGGAAGCACATGACGGCGTTCGATGGTCAGGCGAGGAGTCGCGGGGTCGGGACCCGCCGCCTCGGCTTCCAGAACATCTACCTCCCCTACGACCGGGAGGCGGTCGATCCCTCCGGCGTCCTCGTCCAGGTCTCGGATGAGGAGCAGGTGGAGGCGGTCCTCGCCCGGATGGAGGCGCTCTTCGAGGAGCGCGGCATCGTGCCCTTCCTCCATGTCCAGAAGACCTGGATCGAGTTCCTCCTCGAGATCGTGGATCGACTCAGCAACCTCTCCCACTTCGTCTGGATCCTCGATCTCCTGATGGTCGTCGTCCTCACCGCGACGATCTCCCTCGTGTCGATCCGGGAGAGGTACCCGGAGGTGGCGCTGCGCCGGGCCGAGGGGGCGACGCGGCTGCAGGTGGTCTGGCCGCTCCTCGGGGAGGCGACGATCCTCGGCGCCGCCGCCGCTCCTCTCGGCGCCCTGCTCGGACTCGGGATCATCGAGTTCGGGATCCGGCCGGTCCTGGAGTGGCCTCCGCATCTCCCCGGCCTCGCGTGGTGGGGCACACCCCTCGTCGTGATCGGCGCCTCGTGGCTGGCGCATCTGCTGCCGGCCCTCCGGATCGCCCGCCTCGATCCGGGGCCCGTGCTCTCGCGGCACTCCGGTGCCTGAGCCGGAGCGCCGCGTCGGGGGAGGTGGTCCCCCGTCCCGGCTCTCGTTACCCTGCGCCCCGGTCACGGGGCGGGCCTCCCTCGGGCTCGGGGGCCGAGGAGTGAATCGAAGGGAGCGCATCCGATGATCGCGGAGCCGGTGGCGGTACTCGACGGGATCACCCGTCGCTATGGTGAGGGACCCTCCGCCGTCCTCGCCGTCGATGGCATCGATCTGGAGATCCGATCCGGCGAGTTCGTCGCCATCGTCGGGGAGTCCGGCTCGGGGAAGTCGACCCTCCTCCAGATCCTCGGCTGCCTCGACCGCGCCGACGCGGGGACCTACACCCTCGGTGGGCAGGATGTCTCCTCTCTCGGCGACCTG
>JAFMMO010000176.1 GCA_017859655.1 Pseudomonadota bacterium
CCGATCTGCTGCCATCCCCGACCAGCTTCAGGCGACCGGCGCGGGCGCGCTCGACGAGGCGGGGGAGGAAGTGCGGGTCCCCGGGCCCCCACACGAGGTGGGGGCGGAGGGAGACGGTCGCGAGGCTGCCGTCCGCCGCGGCCCGCACCGCCCGCTCGGCGATCGCCTTCGTCCGCGGGTAGTCGGAGAGGTGACGATCGGGATAGGGCTCGGACTCATCGACCCCCTGCTGGTCGCGGCCCGCGAAGGTCACGGAGGGGGAGCTCGTGAAGACGAGTCGATCGATGCCATGGGCCCGGCAGGCGGCGAGGACGCTCTCGGTCCCGGCGATGTTCGTCCGCTCGAAGTCGGCGCGCCGACCCCAGTAGCCGGCGAGGGCGGCGACATGAAAGACGATGGAGCAGCCCTCCGCCGCCGCGAGGACCGCCTCCCGGTCGGTGAGGTCGCCCGCGATGGATGTGATGCCCGCGGCCTCGAGCTCGGGGTAGCGCCGCCGGGAGAGGCTGCGGACCGCGCAGCCGACGGCGGCGAGGCGGCGGGCGATGCCCCCGCCGATGAACCCGGCCCCGCCGGTGACGAGGACCGTCTCCTGCGGCGGGAGGCCGCCGTCGGGGGGGACATTCTCCGGGCTCTGCGCGGTCACGCGGTCCCCGCCCAGAGGGCCAGCTTCTCCCGGAAGATCTTCGCGTTGTGCCGGATGTCGACGGGGAACCCCGGGTGGATCCGGAAGCGGTCGATCCCCGCGGTGTGGGGGAAGCGGGCGCCGAGCTCCCGGAGCTCGCGGAGGAGAGTCTCCTGCGCCGGCGCGCTCCCCGCCTCGAGCTCGACGCAGAGGAGCGGCACCTGGGCGCCCCGCCGACCGAGCCCGACGAGCGCGGTGCGCGCCACCGCGGGGTGGGCGTTGAAGACCCCCTCCGCCGCGATCGTGTCGAGGGGGCCATCCGGGGTCCAGACCCGATGCGCCTTCCGCCCCTGGAACCAGAGGCGCCCCTCGGCATCGAACCGCCCGAGGTCCCCGATGCGATGGCGGATCGCGGTGTCGGGCTCGCCGGGGGCGGGCCCGATCTTCGCGGCGGCGTTGCCGGCGGGGTGGTCGTGGTAGGCCCGGGAGACGACCGCCCCCCGCACCACGATCTCGCCGACCTCGCCGGGGGAGAGGAGCAGCGCCGGGTCCCAGCGCTCGATCGGCTCGTCGTGGACGGGGATGACCCCGACCTCCATCCCCGGCGCGATGCGACCGACGCAGACCCCGGCGCCCTCGGTGGTGGCGATCCCCGTGCCCCCGACGATGGCATCGCTCCCGATCGACGCCACCGGGAGGCACTCCGTCGCCCCGTACGGGGTGTGAACCTGCACCCCCGGCGCGAGTCGGCGGGCGAGCCGTTCGATCTCCGCCGCCGGGACCGGGGCGCCCGCGCTGAGCACGCGGCGGAGCCCGGGGAGGTCCACCCCTCGCTCCTCCACATGGCGGGCGAGGTTCCGCAGGAGCGCCGGGGAGGCGAAGAGGTTGGTCACCCCTTCCTGCTCGATGGCGTGCAGGAGACCGGCGGGGTCGGCGGACCCGGGCCGCGTGAAGTCCATCGAGGGGATGACCGCGGTCATGCCGAGAGCGACATCGAAGAGCCCGAAGAGGGGGAAGGTGGGCAGGTCGACCTCGCCCTCCTCGATCGCGTAGAGCCGACGGAGCTGCTCGATCTGCTCGAGGAAGATCCCGTGGTGGTAGATCGCGCCCTTCGGCGTCCCCGTGCTCCCCGAGGTGAAGAGGATCGCCGCGGTCTCGTCCGTCTGCGTGACCGGGCCGGTGAAGCCGGTGCGGGGCGGGATCCGACGCCGGAGGCTCGCGAGGGTCGGTCCTCGCCAGGGGAGGAGCCCCGCGCCGAGCCGGCCCCCCGGCTTGCGACCCACGGTGATGCGGATGCGGATGCTCCGGCGCGCCCAGCCGAAGAGGCAGCGGGCGAGGTGTGCGCGCGACACGCCGATGAAGGCCTCGGGCGCCGCCCGGTCGAGGCACGCCTTCAGGGAGGGGATCCCCATCCCCGGGTCGACGAGGACCGGGACCGCGCCCAGGCGGAAGAGGGCGAAGGAGAGGGCGAAGAAGCGGCGGCTCGGGGGCACCATCAGCACCGTGCGGGTCCCGCGCTCGATCCCGACCGAGGTCAGGGCGTGGCAGAGCCGATCGACCTCCTCGTCCAGCTGGCGGAAGCTCCACCGCGCGTAGTGGATCCGTCCCTCGCCATCGGTTTCGATCGGCTCCTGCACCGCGATCGCGTCCGGGCGCCGCCGCGCCATCTCCCGCAGCGCGGTCGCGATGTTCCCGTCCGGGGACCGCGTCTTCGCGCGGGGCGGACCGGGCTCGAGCGCGGCGCCGATCACGGAATCAGCTCGAATCGTCCCGCCTGCACGGCATCCGGTCCGTCTCCGAGGAACCGGGCGAGACGTGGGGCGATCTCCTCCCCGGCATCCTCCAGGATCAGGTGTCCCCCTCGTGGGAACACGGTCGCCTCCAGCGCGGGGAACCGCTTCCGCCACTCGAGGCGGAAGGTCCTCCCGAAGACCGGGTCGCGGTCGCCCCAGAAGAGCTGCATCGGCACCTCCCGCAGGCGGTCGAGGCGCGCCTCGACCTCGAGGAGGGTCCGCCAGGAGCGGTGATGTCGATTCGTGGGGATGTCCTCCACGAAGCGCAGGATCGCCCGGCGACTCTCCCAGCTGCGGTAGGGGGCGAGATACCCTGCCCGCACCGCGGCGGGGATGCGGCTCCGGCGGCAGCCGATCACCATGGTCCCGCGGCAGAAGAGGTTCAATCCGCGGATCAGCATCCCGCCGAGGGGGGTGTGCCGGAACCACCAGAGGATGGGGGGGAAGCGGGTCTTGTCGGGGAGGCCGAAGGCGGAGGTGTTCATCACGACGATCCGGCGCGCCCGCTCCGGCCGTCGAGAGGCGGCCCCGAGGCCGATCGCGCCGCCCCAGTCGTGGACGACCCAGGAGATCCGCTCCGTCGCCCCGATCCGCTCGAGGAGGGTCTCCAGATCGGAGATCCGTCGCTCGAGGGTGTACGGGTAGGCGTCGTCGTCGGGCTTGTCGCTGAGCCCGCACCCGATGTGGTCGACCGCGATCACGCGGTGGTGCGGGGCGAGCTCGGTGACGAGGCGGCGGTACATCCACGACCAGGTCGGGTTGCCATGGACGAGGACGACCGGGTCCCCCTCCCCCTCGTCGAGGTAGTGCATCCGGTGGCCTCCGACCTCGCAGACCTTCCCCTCGAACGGGTAGAGGCTGCGGTCGAGATGCGCGGGCAGGGATGGCATACTCGCTCCTCCTTCGGCGAGGGGGTCCCGACCCTCCCCGAAGGGCGGATCATCCGCTCCGGGCTCCCCCGGTTCCACCGAATCGAACCGGCTCGCCGCCCGAGGGGTGGCGGCGTCCGCCCGTCAGACCCGTCGAGAGTGACCGAGGAGGGTGCCCGTGCTCCGGATCTTCGTCGATGCCGATGCCTGCCCCGTCAAGGAGGACATCTACAAGGTCGCGAAGCGCTACCGGCTCCCCGTGGTGCTCGTCGCCGCGCAGCGGATGCGGCATCCCAACGAGAAGTGGATCACCCTCGTCGAGGCGGGAGAGGGGTTCGATGCCGCGGACGACTACATCGCGGAGACGGTCGAGTGGGGGGACATCGTCGTCACCACCGACATCCCCCTGGCGGCGCGCTGCCTCGAGCAGGAGGCCTGGGTCCTCTCCCCCAAGGGGAGGATCTTCGACGAGGAGTCGATCGGGTCCACCCTCGGGACTCGCGAGCTGATGTCCCATCTCCGCGACCTCGGCATGCCGACTCCGGGGCCCGCCCCCTTCACGGTTCGGGACCACTCGATCTTCCTCGGCCGGCTCGATCAGGTGATCCAGCAGGTCAAGAAGGCGATGCGGCGGCGGGGGATCGAGGACCCCTTCCCCTGAGCCTCCCTTGACGCTGCCTCCTTCCCGGTCGAGACTGCCGCGCGAAGGGGGGGATGAATGCAGCTTCTCGGCCTGATTCCGTGCCTCGCTCAGGCGGCGCCCCTGCCCGAACAGCCCGTGCCCCCACAGGTCGGGCCGACACCAGCCGCCCCGGGGGACGCCCCCCCCGTGCCCGACCTCCCCGGCCCCGCCGACTCGTGGCTCCTCTCCGTCTGGGGGGGGCAGTCCCCGCTCGTCCAGACCCTGATCGTCGTTCTCCTCTACCTCCTCGCGAACCGCATCCTCCAGCGCCTGGTGCTCCGTCGGATCGACCGCCTCGCCCAGCGCACCGAGAACGACCTCGACGACCGCCTCGTCCACTTCTTCCGGAAGTTCTCGGGGATCGCCCTCTTCTTCCTGCTGCTCCTCCTCATCCTCGGGATCTGGGGGATCGAGGTCACCCCGCTCCTCGCGGGTGCGGGGATCGTGGGGATCTCCCTCGGCTTCGCCGCGAAGGAGTTCATCGCCGACATCCTCGCCGGGATCTTCCTCGTGACCGACCGGCCGATGGCGCACGGGGACCGCGTGAAGGTGGAGCGCATCGGAGGGGACTGGGGGTCCTGGGGGGACGTCATCGACATCGGCCTGCGGCGCACGAGGATCCGCAACACCGACGGGGTCGTGGTGAACTACCCGAACGCCGTCCTCTCCAGCTCGGTGATCACGAACTTCTCCCACGAGCCCCAGCCGCTCCGGGTCCGGGCCCGCTTCTCCGTCGACCTCGACGCGGACCTGCCGCGCGCCATGGAGGTCGCGACCCGGGCGGTCGAGGAGACCGAGGGGGTCGTCTCGGGCTCGGTCGAGGTGGTCCTCCGCTCGATCTGGGATCAGGAGCGCGGGCTCCTCCTCCCCGGCGCCCTCCTCGAGGCGCGCTACCGGATCGAGGATGTCCGGGAGCGCACCCGGGTCCGCTCGCGGGTGCTCCTCGCCGTCGTCGCCGCGCTCAAGGAGGCGCGGATCCCGCTCCCCAGCTGGGGGCCGGCCGCGCCCGGGTGAGGAGCCGGGCGGGCTCCGGGATGAAAGAGAGGGCGCGTGACCGCAAGGTCACGCGCCCTCTCTCTTCGTGAACGGAGTCCTGCCCTACGGGCAGCTCGACGATCCGACGCACTGGAGCGCGTCGCCCGGCGTCCCATCCACTCCGCAGTCCGGGTACGGCGCCGGCGGCGGGTTCCCCGTGCTGAAGATGTAGGCGAGGGTGAAGATCACGTCGGAGATGTCGAGGAGGCCGTCATCGTTGCAGTCCCCGGCGTCCTGGCAGTTCGGCGTGGGGCCCCCCTGGAAGAGGTAGTTCAGGGTGTACACCGGGTCGGCCACATCGAGCATCTGGTCGTCGTTGCTGTCGCAGCGAACGAAGTTCGCGTCGCAGGCGTCGATCAGACCATCCTGGTTCGCGTCGACCGCGGTGCCGCTCGCGATGTCGCACGAGTCTGGCACGCCGTTCTCGTCACAGTCAAGCTCGGTGCCGTCGAGCAGGTCGCACTCGTCCGCGATCCCGTTGCCGTTGCAGTCGTTGAAGGAGCCGGAGCCCACGATGACCTGCTGGGTTCCGGACGCGGAGTTGCCGGAGGCATCGGTCACGGTCCAGGTGATCGTCGTGGTTCCGTACGGGTACTCACCGCTGGCATCCGCGGTCCCGGTGAGGTCGTTGGTGACGGTCGCGCCCGGGCAGTTGTCGACGAAGGACGGCGCCGGCACCGCGACGAGGAGGAAGCAGTCCCCCGGGTTCGGGGTGCCGCTGATGTCGGCTCCCACCGTGATGCTCGGGAGCTCGTTGTCGGTCACCGTCACGGTGAAGGACGCGCTCGTCGAGTTGCCGCTGGTGTCGGTCGCGGTGTAGGTGACGGTCGTCGTCCCGGCCGGGAAGGTCGACCCCGGCGCGTGGCTCGAGGTGAGCGTGGCCGCGCTGCAGGCATCGGTGGCGACCGGCTCCGTCCAGGTCACCGAGGCCGTGCACTGGCCGAGATCGGTGCCGACGGAGATGTCGAGCGGCATGGCGGTGAGCTCCGGAGCGACGGTGTCGGAGACGACCACCTGGAAGGTGGCGGCGCCGACATTGCCGTGGATGTCCTGCGCGGTGTAGGTGACGACCGTGGTCCCGAGCGGGAAGAAGCTCCCGGAGACATGGGTCGAGGTGCTGCTGGAGACGGCGCAGTTGTCGAGGATCGTCGGGCTCGTCCAGGTCGCGAACGCCCCGCAGAGGCTCGGGTCGGCGTCGACCTCGAGGGTGCCGGGGAGGCCGGAGATCGTCGGCGGCGCGATGTCCACCACGGTCACGGTGAAGGTGACCGAGTCGCTGTTCCCGCTGCCGTCGGAGACGGTGTAGACGACGAGCGTCGTCCCCACCGGGAAGAGGCTCCCGGGCTCGTGGGTCGTGAGGTAGTTCACGGTGCCGCAGTTGTCGGAGGCGACCGGGTCCGGCCAGCTCACGTTGGTGGAGCATGTCGTGGACGACGCGTTCGCGCTCAGCGCGGTCGGGAGGCCGGTCAGGGTCGGGAACTCATCGTCGAAGACGGTCACCTCGAAGCTGGCGGTGGCGGTGTTCCCCGAGGCGTCGGTCGCCGTGTAGGTGATGACGGTCGTGCCGAGGGTGAACGCCGAGCCCGAGCTGTGGGTGCTCGTGAGGGTCGGGGTGCTGCAGTCGTCGGTGGCGGTCGGCTCCGTCCAGCTCACGACCGAGTGGCAGGTGCCCGCGTCGACCCCGACCGTCACATCGGCGGGCATGCCGCTGATCGTGGGGGCGAGGCCGTCGAGGACCGTCACCGAGAAGCTCGAGGAGGCGGTGTTGCCGCTGCCGTCGGTCGCGGTGTAGGTCACGACCGTCGTCCCGAGCGGGAAGGTCCCGCCCGAGGCGGCATCCCCGGCGAGCGAGGCGATCCCGCAGACATCGGTCGCGGTCGGCTCGGTCCAGGTGACGGTCGCGGAGCAGGCCCCCGGGGTCGCGGTGACGGTGACATCGGTGGGCATCCCGTCGATGGCGGGGTCGGTGATGTCGTTCACGGTGACGGTGAAGCTGGCGGTCGCGACGTTCCCGGAGCTGTCGGTCGCCGTGTAGGTGACCGTCGTCGTCCCGACCCCGAACAGGTCACCGGAGGTCGCGGAGCCGACGAGGCTGTCGAGGGCGCAGTCGTCCGCCGCGGTCGGCTCGGTCCAGGTGGCGGTGCCGCCGCAGGTGATCGGGTCGGCGTCGACCGTGATGTCCGCGGGCATGCCGCTGATCGTCGGGGCATCGGTGTCGTTGACGGTGATGGTGAACGAGACCTCGCCGACACTTCCACCCGGATCGACCGCGCTGTAGGTGACCGTCGTGGTGCCGACGGGGAAGGTGGCTCCCGAGGCGTGGCTGCCGCTCTCGCTGACGACCCCGCAGGGGTCGGACGCGGTGGGCTCGGTCCAGGTGACGACCGCGGCGCAGGAGCCGGGGTCGGCGGTGACGGTGATGTCCGCCGGCGTGTTGATGAAGGTCGGGCCGGTCTGGTCGGTGACGGTGACCTCGAAGCT
>JAFMMO010000177.1 GCA_017859655.1 Pseudomonadota bacterium
CACCCTCGCCATCGACCTCTCGCAGGAAGCCCCTCCCGCCGGTCCCTGGGACCTGATCCTCTGTCATCACTACTTCGATCCGCGGATCTTCCAGCGGGCGCTCCCTCTCCTCGGGCCCGGCGGGGTTCTTCTGGTGAACCACCCGACCCGCCGGAATCTCGAGCGCAGCCCCCGACCCCCCGCCCACTTCCTCCATGAGGAGGGGGCGCTGCTCTCTCTCGCTCGCGCCGTCCTCGGCCCGGGCCAGGGGATCGTCGCGGCGGAGGAGGAGTGGGGCATCGCCGGTCGCCACGAGGCGGGGGTCGTGATCGAGGCCGCGCCCCTCGACCTCCCCCCTCGCTGATCTTCGGGTGCTGCACTTCTCAAGCACCCCAGCGGGCGTGATTTGCGACGCCGCCCTTCATCCCCACCCGCCTCCCTTCCGAAGAAGGTGCAACGCCGCGTGAGCGAGTCGCTCCCCCGGGAAGGGGCGAGCAGGGCTCTTCGCGCCGATCGAAGAACCGAACCCCGATCGTGAACCGGTCGCCCCGAGGGAGGCCCGGTCCGCCTGGAGACCCGCTCGTATGGCCGAGATCATTCTGGACACCATTCTCGGGTCGGCCCGCCACGCCGCCCTCGCCGGAGGGCTGACCCAGCTTCTCTCGGTCCACCTCCACATCGGACCGGACGCCCCCTGCTCCGGGGCGGACATCGAGGCGCTGCTCCTCGACCGCTGGCGCGGTCCCCTCTTCGACCGCTGCACCGTCACCTGGGAGATCGTTCCCGAAGGAACGATCTCTCTCGCGTCGGTCGAGGGCGTCGGCGTCGAGCACGCCTGAGAACCCGCCACCCGGGCTCCCCCGATCCTCTGGACACCCTCCTCGGACTCGACCACCATCGTCGATCGGGCAGAGGCCGTCCGAGGAAGGAACCCGGATCGTGCACCGCGACATGCGCAGCTTCCTGGCCGATCTCCGCCGCGAAGGGGAGATCGTCACCGTCGATACCCCGGTGGACCCCCATCTGGAGCTCGCCGAGATCCACCGGCGCGTCGTCGCCGCCGATGGACCCGCCCTCCTCTTCACCAATGTCCGGGGCGCGAAGTTCCCCCTCGCCACCAACCTCTACGGGAGCTCCCGTCGGGTCGAGATGGCGTTCGGCGATCGGGCCCGTCGCTTCCTCGAGCGGCTCGTCCACCTCGCCGAGACCGCCGTCCCGCCGACCTTCGCGAAGCTGTGGGACGCCCGGGATGTGCCGCTCACACTCCTCAAGGTGGGAATGAAGCGACGGGAGCGCGGCCCCGTGACGGAGGTCGTCGACCGGAACGGGAGCCTCGACTCCCTGCCCATCATCACGAGCTGGCCCGAGGACGGGGGACCGTTCCTCACCTGGCCCCTCGTCTACACGGAGAATCCCCACGACGGACGACACAACCTCGGCGTCTACCGGATGCAGAAGCACGACGGGCGGACCCTCGGGGTCCACTGGCAGATCCACAAGGGCGGCGGCTACCACCTGCATGAGGCGGAGAAGCTCGATCGCCCGCTGCCCGTCACCGTCTTCCTCGGTGGACCGCCGGCGCTGACCGCGTCCGCGATCGCGCCCCTGCCTGAGAATGTCGGCGAGCTCCTCCTCGCCTCCCTCCTCGTCGGCCGCAAGCTGGGGATGGTCGATGGCCCGGTCGGACCGCACCCTCTCGTCAGCGGTGCGGAGGTCGCGCTCGTCGGGCATGTCCGACCGGGGGAGCGTCGTCCGGAGGGGCCCTTCGGCGACCACTACGGCTACTACTCCCTGCGGCACGACTACCCCGTGTTCCACCTCGACGCGATCTGCCATCGGGCCGATGCCATCGTGCCCGCCACGGTGGTCGGGAAGCCGCGCCAGGAGGACTTCTACCTCGGGGACTTCCTCCAGGAGCTGCTCAGCCCCCTCTTCCCCCTCGTGATGCCGGCGGTGACGCGGCTCTGGAGCTACGGCGAGACCGGCTACCACGCCCTCGCCTCGGCGATCGTGAAGGATCGCTATCCGCGGGAGGCGATGGTCTCCGCGTTCCGCATCCTCGGGGAGGGGCAGCTCTCCCTGACGAAGTTCCTGCTGCTCACCGATGGCGCGGTCGATCTCGCCGACTTCAAGGCGCTGCTCGAGCACATCCTCGCCCGGGCGGACATGCGCCGGGACCTTCATGTCTTCGCGTGCACCTCGATCGACACCCTCGACTACACCGGCCCGGCGGTGAACGACGGGTCGAAGGGGGTGCTGCTCGGGCTCGGGGATCCGATCCGGGAGCTGCCGCGGGAGTTCTCGGGGGAGCTGCCGATGGGGGTGACGCGGGCGGAGGTCTACTGCCCGGGCTGCCTGGTGGTGGAGGGCCCCGGCTTCACCGAGGAGCGGGACGCCGCGGGTCGCATCGCGAAGCATCCCGGCTTCGAGCGCTGGCCCCTCGTGATCCTCGTGGATGATGCGCGGGCGACCGTGCGGAGTGATGCCCGCTTCCTCTGGACCACCTTCACGCGCTTCGAGCCCGCGGGGGACATCCACGCTCGGGAGGCGCCGCTGATCCGGAACCACCCCGCCTACGAGACGCCGATCGTGATCGACGCCCGATTCAAGCCGACCTACCCGGACGAGCTCTTCTGCGATCCGGACACGGCGGCGACCGTCGATCGCCGATGGGGGGAGTACTTCCCGGCCGGCGGCGTGGAGATGGGAGACTCGGACGTCGGGCATCTCGACGAGTGAGCCTCGGTCGCGACCATCCCGACGATCGGTCCCGGCTCGGCGACGGCCCGCTCCGATTCAGTGGAAGATCGACTCCACCATGACGAGCAGGGTCTCGGCGTGGCGCGGCGTCTCCATGAAGGCGATCGCGCCATGCTCGAACGCGCGGGCTCGAGACGCCGGATCGGTGTCCCCGGCGACGACGACCACCGGGATCGCGCGGGTCGCGGGGTCCCGGGCGAAGCGGTCGAGGAGGTCGTGGCCGTTCGTCCCCCGCAGCCCGAGGTCGAGCAGGATCAGGTCGGGCTTCTCCTCGCGGGCGATCCGCGTCGCCGAGCCCCCGGAGTCCGCGGCCAGAACGCCGTAACCGCGGTCGCTGAGACGGGAGCCGATCCGATCCCGCCGCGTCTCATCGTGGTCGATGATGAGCACGACCTTCGTCGTCGGCTCGATGTGAGCCGTTCCCGCCAGCGCCGGGTCCTTCTCCACGCATCCCCCTTCCGGGCCCGGCGGAGATCCGCGAGGCCGAGTCCTCGGGGTCGCCCGGTGAGAAGCGGCAGGACCCCAAGAAGACTACCCCGGGATCCCCTCGCCGGCACATCCCAGGTCGGGCCGGGAGGGAGCGGACGGAACGGGGGCCCGCCCCGCGCGTCGAGCGGTTACCATCTCTCCCTCACAGAGGACCGGCTCGCGCCGGGCCCGTGACAGGAGTGGACCCGGTGGATCTCCCCCAACTCCCCGTCTTCGAGACCGAGCTGCTGCGACCGCAGACGCTCCTCTCCTCGCTGGCGATCCTCCACGCCCTCGCCGCGCAGCTCGCGGTGGGAGGGGGGATCCTCGCCGCCCTCTTCGAGGTGCGCGGGGAGCGGTGGGGGGAGCCGCTCCTGCGCGAGTTCGTTCATCGCGCGCTCGCGCCGCTCATCCTGATCGCCGCGGTCCTCGCCCTCGTGAGCGGGGTCGGGGCGTGGCTCGCGACGAGCCTCGTGGCGCCCCGGGCCTCCCTCCTCCTCGGTCGCGAGTTCATCTGGCTCCTCGGCGCTGCCGGCTGCAGCGTCGCCTTCGGGGTGGTCTGCGGTGCGGCGTACCTCTCCCGCGCCCGGACCGCACCCGCTCGGCGGCGATGGCTCCTCCTCGGGGGCTTCATCCTGGGGACCGGCCTCGCCCTGCTCGGGGTGGAGGGGGTCCTGGCGTTCCGGCTCTCTCCCGAGGAGTGGGTCCGGACGGGGGACGCATGGGATGGGGTCCTCGGTGCGGCCCTCGCCCCCTCTCTCGCCAGGCGGGTGCTCTCCTCACTCGCCCTCGCCGCCGTCGCGGGCCTGATCGGGGTGGAGCGGATGCAGGGGCTCGATGAGAGCGATCGTCGGCTGCTCGCCCGCACCATCCTCGTGGTCCTCGTCCCCCTCGCCCTGATGCCGATGGCGACGATCGGACTCCTGGGCGTGGTGACGGAGGCCGACGGCCCGGCGCCTTCTCCCTGGGCGCTGCCCCTCGGCCTCGCGGCGCTGGGCTCCCTGCTGGTGGCGGGGGGGGCGCTGGCCCTGCTCGTGCGGGGGAGGTCTCGACCGGGGCGATCGATCGTGGTCGGGCTCGCCGCGCTCGTCGTCGGTTCCGCGGTCATTGCGGAGCGCGCCCGGGAGACCCTCGCGCTCCCCTACGACATTCGGGGGGTCCTCTACGCGAACGGGCTCACGCCGGAGGAGGTCGACCTCCGCCGCGCGGCGCGGCCCCGCCCCCGCGAGGGAGTCGCCCGGGAGGAGATCCAGCGCGGCCGACAGGTGCATCGTGAGCTGTGCGCCCGCTGCCACGCGTCCCGGGGGCGGTCGAGCATTCAGGAGCTGACCCGGAGCTGGGATCGCGAGATGCTCATCGGGAACCTCGCGAAGCTCCATCGCCTCCAACCGTCGATGCCGCCCTTCGCCGGCAGCGATCCGGAGCTGGAGGAGCTCGTCGCCTGGCTGCTCTGGACGCGGGACGGTGGCCGGTGATGGCGGAGACCGCGGGCGCCGACCTGCTGATGCTCCTGCATCATGCCGGGCTGCTGCTGCACCTCATCCTCGTCGGGTTCGCGGTGGGAGGGGCGCTCCTCCTCTGTCTCTTCGAGATCTTCCGCGGAGAGGAGATCGCGCACCTCGAGCGCCTCGTCTCCCCGCGCATCGCCCCCGCCCTGATCCTGGCGATCATCGCCGGCTTCGCTCCCCTGCTCCTCCTGCCGGTCCTCCATCCCCTCGCCTACCACCAGGGGGGCGCGCTCCTCGGGGTCTGGCGCCTCGCGATGCTGCTGCCCCTCTCCGTGGGGCTCACCCTGATCCACCTCCAGAGCATGGAGTCCTTCCGGCGGCTCCCGGGTGTGTTCCGCTTCCCCGTCCGTCTCCTCGGCCTCCTCGCGCTCACCTCCGTCGGGGCCCTGTGGGCGATCGCGCGTCGGGTCGGGGAGGAGGCGACCCTGTGGTCGGCGCGCGCGCGCGACCTCCCGCTGGAGGGAATGGTGCGGGAGGCCCTCCCCGGGATCGGCCTCTTCCTCGGGGTCTCCCTCCTCCTCGGGGCGATCGGCTCCGTCTGGCTCCTCGAGGGGGAGCAGCGCCGCGCGCGGCTCTCCCCCGGGGAGCGATTCCGAGCGGAGGAGACGCTCCTGCGCCTCGCGCTCCTCGTGGCGGTGGGCCTCGCCATCGCCGCGGAGGTCCTCCGCGCCCGGAGCGGCAGCCCCCTCGGTGCCCCCGGCTGGCTGCTGCGAGGGGGGCTGCTGCTCCTGCTCGCCGGTCTCGTCACGCAGCTGCAGCGGGTGGGCCCCGGTCGCACGATCGCCTCGATCGGTGCCCTCGCGTCCCTCGCCGCCGGGCTCCTCCTGCGGGAGAAGCGGCGGCAGGCTCTGCTCGCTGCGGGAGGCGGGCTCGACACTACCGTTGCGGCGGCGGCCGGGGACGCGGAGGGGCGCACCGTCTTCCTCTTCGCGCTCGGTCTCTCCACGCTCGGCATCCTCGCGGTCCTCCGCACTCTCCGTCGCGACGCGCCCCCTCCTCCCACCGAGGAGGAGACCCGGATCGAGGTGATGTCCTGATGTTCGAGGAGCTCTCCATCACCCTCGGCGTCACCCTCCTCGCCTTCGGGGCTGCGGTCGGGGTGCAGGCACTGTGGGATCGACGGCGCTCGGGGAGGCGTGCCTCCCGACTCGACGCCCTCGTCGAGCTGCCCCCCGGGTCGGTTCCGCCGGAGTTCCCGTTCCTCGCGAGCCTGCCGCCGGGGAGGACGCGTCACGGGCTTGCGGCGGAGTCCGCGGCGGATCACTGCCTCGTCCATCTCCCTGCGGACGATCCCTCCCTCGGCTACACTCTCCTCGCGCGACGGGTCGGGATCTGGAGCGCGCGCGCTCTCGTTCTTCCGCCCATCGGGGGTGGTGTCGCCCCCCCGCGGCCCCAGCTCGTCGGAGAGGATCAGGATCCTCGGCGGGCGAAGGCGCTGGCGGTGCCCGCGCTGCGGGAGGCGCTGGCCGCCGATGAGGTGTGGCTCCTCGTCGAGGGACCCTGGCGGGTCCTCGGGTGGCAGGGCCCCGCGGGGGAGATCCCCGGACGCCTCGAGCGCGTCATCGCGGCGGGGCCCCGGGTGCTCCCGGCGATCCCGGAGCCGGACGAGTTCTCCGGCGGGCTCGAGTGGAATGTCTGACGAGAGCGAGATGACCGATGGCGGATGACGCGGCGAGGCCCCTCGAGGGGACCCGGATCGGCTGGATCGGCACCGGTGTCATGGGGTGCTCCATGGCCGGTCGCCTGCACGCGGCGGGGGCGCGGGTCACCGTGCACACGCGCACCCCCGAGAAGGCGGCCGCGCTCCGGAACTTCGGGATCGGCTGGGTCGACGATCCGCGGGAGCTCCTCGCGACGAGCGACCTCGTCTTCACCATGGTCGGCTATCCGGCGGATGTGGAGGAGGTCTACCTCGGGGAGCGGGGACTCGTGCCCGCGTTGGAGAGGAGCGAGGCTCCGCTCCTCATCGACATGACGACGAGCGCCCCCGCCCTCGCGGCCCGCGTCGATGCGTCGGCCCGCGAGCGTGGCACCTGCGCGCTCGATGCGCCGGTCTCCGGCGGGGATGTGGGCGCGCGCGAGGGGACCCTCAGCATCATGGTCGGAGGGGACCTCGACGCCTTCGAGCGGGCCCGCCCCGCCTTCGAGGTCCTCGGCCGGACGATCGTGCGGCAGGGCGCGGCGGGCGCGGGGCAGCACACGAAGATGGTGAACCAGACCCTCATCGCCACGAACATGATCGGGATGTGCGAAGGGCTCCTCTACGCGGAACGCGCCGGGCTGGACCCCCAGGGGGTCCTCGCCTCGGTGGGGGGGGGCGCCGCGGGCTCCTGGTCGGTGGCGAACCTCGCCCCCCGCATCCTGCGCGGCGACTTCGCCCCGGGCTTCTTCGTGGAGCACTTCATCAAGGACCTCGGGATCGCCCTCGACGAGGCGCATCGCATGGAGCTCGCGCTGCCGGGGCTCGCGCTCGCCAAGCAGCTCTACGAGGCGGTGCGGGCGCAGGGGCACGGACGCGCCGGGACGCAGGCCCTCTATCTGGCGCTGCGGCAGTTGAGCGCCCGGAGCGGGGACGCGGAGCGGTGAGTCGGGACGCGGATGCCCTGCGGCGGGAGGCGCTGCGGATCCTCGCCGAGACCCGGCGGGACCATCCCCGGCACAAGCACGCGCTCGACCGGATCACGATCCGGATCTCCCGTCGCCTCACCCGCAGCGCCGGGAACGCGGACCCCCGCACCGGGGTCGTCCAGC
>JAFMMO010000178.1 GCA_017859655.1 Pseudomonadota bacterium
CCCGCTCCGCGACCGGGAGGGACGCCCGCCGCGCCCTCGACGGTCGCGACCGCGGCTTCCGACCCGCCGGCCCAGGCCCCGCGGGGGCCGAGCGCCGGGACCGCCTCACGGAGACCGGTCGATCGTCCGGAGGTCGCGCGCCCCCCGGAGGTGTCCACGCCCCCGACCCCGCCCGCTCCGACCGACCCGGAGCCCGCGATCGTCCGGGGGGTCGGCAGCCCCGCGGGTGAGAGGGTCGAGGCGGCGCCCCGCGGAGGGGCGCCGATCCCCTGGCCGGTGAGCGAGGGGGAGATCCTCCGCGGCGGCTCGGAGCTGCCCGCTCCGATCCGCGGCGTCGTCGAGCTCATCGATGCGTCGGGGACCGTTCTCCTCCTCGAGCGGGAGGGGAACCGCCTGCGGCTTCCTTCGGTGGATGTCGCCGGCGCGGCGCTGCGCGCCCGCGGGGAGCGCTCTCCTTCCTTCTCCATCGACGCGAGCGCGCCCGCCTTCGAGCGCCTCGGGATCGAGGCCGGCGAGGACGGAGTGCGGGTGACCTGGAGTCTCGCGGAGCCGGAGGAGCCCGGCGGCGTGGAGGTGATCGCGGCTCTCGAGGGCGTCGGCGCCCCCGGGGTCCCGCTCCCGCTCCTCACCTCACCGAGCTTCCTCCCGCTGCCGCGAGGGGAGTACCGCCTCACCATCCGCGCGCGCGACGCCCGCGGCTTCGAGCGGGTCGACGGGCCCCGCACGCTCACCGTGGGAGAGCAGCCTCCCGGGATCCGCGACCTCGCCGGGCGTGTCCTCCCCGGCGGGATGAGCCGCTACCTCCTCATCGAGCGGGGCTCCGTGCGGGGAGCGGTCCAGCTGAAGATCCGGGCTGAGTCGGGGGGGGCCCCGATCGAGACCCGTCTCATCGAGGCGGACGCGCGGTTGGTCCTCTGGGATGTCCCGCCGGTCGACGGTCGGTTCGTCGCCGAGCTGGAGTGGACCGACCCCCAGGGGAATCCTCGACGCCGGGTGCTCGAGCCCGCGTTCGCCATCGACTCCTCCCCCCGCCGGCCGATCGCGCGGCTCGCGGCACCGGTCGCCCGCGATCGCTTCGCGGTGCTGATCGAGGAGGAGGTCGAGGGGGAGCAGCCCCTCGAGGTCGCGGCTCTGCTCCACCGGCGCGGGGAGGAGGGGGAGTGGAGCGAGGCGGACTCTCCGTGGACCGAGCGCTCCCTCGAGGGAGGGGACCGCGAGCTCGTCATCGACGCGACCTCCTGGGGGGAGGGGCGCTGGCACCTCGGCCTTCTCCTGCGCGATCGCTACGGGCGCCTCTTCGCCGAGCCGATCGAGGCGGGGGCGGTCCGCATCGACCGCACTCCCCCGGTCCTCGGCGCCGGGCTCGCGCCCACCACGAGCGGGGTCGAGGGGGTGCCCCTCGGCGCGGTCTTCCAGAGCAGCGAGCCCCTCGCCGCCGCGCGGGTGCTCCATCTCGTGGAGGGGGAGTCCCGGGAGATCGAGGTCGAGCTCCGTGAGGAGCCGTCCGGGGTCGGATCGGTCCGCGTCGACCGGCTCGCCCCTGGAGGCGGCATCCTCCGCCTCGAGGGGCTCGACGCGGCCGGGAATCGGGCCGCGTGCGAGATCCCCATCGAGGTCGAGCCCGCGCTCTCCGGCCCGATCGTGCTCTACCCCGCGGGGACGGCGGTGCCCCCCGGGGACGAGATCTTCATCGAGGTCCCGATCTCGCCCCGCTTCAGCCGCGTGGAGGAGCTCGAGCTGCGCCTCCACGAGCAGGGGAGCGACCGGGTCGTCGGGCGCAGCTCCCTCTCCCGCTCCGATCGGGTCAGCTTCCGCGCCCCGGAGCGCGCGGGGGAGTACCGGATCGAGGTGGGGCCGACGGGGGAGCGGCCCCTGAGTGGGGGGGTCGTCCCGCTCCGGGTCGACCCGGAGGCGGACCCCGGGCTCCGGGAGCGGACCCTCGTCGCGGAGGTGCGGACGTGGGAGGAGCAGCGGCGCGCGAGCGGCGCCACTCCGTCCCTGGAGGCGGCGCGCGGCGCGCTCGTGCAGACCCTCCAGCGCGCCCTCGCGGAGGACCCGCGACGGGAGCAGCTGCGCCGCGCCCTCGCCCGCCTTCACTTCCTCGGCGCGCCTCCGCGGATCGATCTCGCGGCGGAGGTGCTGCAGGGCGGGCTCGCCATCGGTCTCTCCGATCGCGCGCGGGCCGCTCTCCTCAACGACCTCGCGGTGATCTCCATCGAGGTCGACCCGGAGCGCGCGCGGCGCTCCCTCGAGCGGGCGCTGGAGCTGGAGCCGACCGCGCTCCGGCATCGGAACCTCGCGGACATCCTCGCCCGGAGCGGCGCGGACGCCGAGGCGACCCGGTCGTATCTGCGGGCCGCGGCCCTCGATCCTGCCGATGCCGTGGCGCGCGAGCGCTGGGCGCGGTCCCTCTCCCGGGTCGGCGCGCGGGGCGGGGCTGGGTCCGAGGAGAGGGTCGAGTCGGACGCCCGGCGACAGATCGAGGAGTGGTATCACGGAGGCGCGGTGGATGAGGCGGAAGCCCAGCGGCTCTATCGCATCGCCACCGGGGGCGGGAGCGAGGCGCCGTGAGCGGCCTCACCGCCGATCGACCCTGGTTGGGACGGGAGGTCGACCGCCCCACCGCGGAGGCGCTCGCCGATGCGCTCGGAGTCCCGGTGCCGGTCGGGGTCCTCCTCGCCCAGCGCGGGATCCGGGATGCGGAGGCGGCGGAAGCGTTTCTCTCTCCCTCTCTCCTCGGGCTCCATCCGCCGGAGGTGATCCCCGACCTCGAGCAGGCGATCGAGCGGATCCTGCGAGCGGGAGAGGAGGGGACCCCGATCTGCGTGTGGGGGGACTACGATGTCGACGGCGTGACCGGCACGACGATCCTCGTCGAGGCGCTCGCCCAGCTCGGCATCGAGGCGCGCAGCTACATCCCCCATCGCCTCGACGAGGGGTACGGCCTCAACGGGGAGGCGATCCGCCGCCTCCACGCGGAGGGGGTCGGTCTCCTCATCACGGTCGACGGGGGCTCGAACGATCGCGCGGAGCACGCCGTCGCCCGGGAGCTCGGGGTCGACCTCGTCGTCACCGACCACCACCCGATCGAGGGCGCGATCCCGACCGACTTCCCCCTCGTGCACCCCGGGCGACCGGACCGGGAGAGCCCCTCCGCCTCCCTCTGCGGAGCGGCGGTCGCCTACAAGCTCGCGTGGGGCCTCGGGCGCGCCCACGGAGGGGGGGAGCGGGTCTCCCCCCGGTATCGTGAGTTCCTCCGGGAGGCGCTCGCCCTCGCCGCCCTTGGCACCGTCGCGGATGTCGTCCCGCTGCAAGGGGAGAACCGCGCCATCGTCGCCCATGGGCTGCGCGCGATCGCCGGCTCCCCTCGTCCCGGCCTCCGCGCGCTCCTCGAGATGTGCGGCATCGAGCCCGCCCGCCTCACCGCCACCGACATCGCCTTCCACCTGGGGCCGCACCTGAACGCCGCCGGTCGCATGGGCGAGGTGGAGCGCGCCCTCGAGTTGCTCCGCACCCGGGATCCGGGGGAGGGACGCGAGGTCGCGAAGTCGCTCGGCCAGCTGAACCGTCGCCGCAAGGGGGTCGAGCAGGGGATGGTGCAGGACTGCATCGAGGAGCTGGAGACGAGCGGGCTCCACCCGGAGACGGGGCCCCTCCTCTTCGCCCGGGAGGGGTGGCGCTCGGGGGTCGCGGGGATCGTGGCGGCGCGGGTCGCCGAGCGCGTCTCCCGCCCGGTCTTCGTGGTGGCGCTCGGCGATGGGATCGGGCGCGGCTCCGGCCGCAGCATCCCGGAGCGACCCCTCACCGACCTCTACGATCGCCTGCGGCCTCATGTCATCGCGGTGGGGGGCCACGCCTGCGCCGGCGGGATCACCATCGCCCCCGACCGGATCGAGCGGCTGCGGGAGGTGCTGGCGGAGGCGGGGGAGGGTGATCCCGCCGGCGCCGAGCCGCCGCCGCGTCACTACGACCTCGCGCTGGAGCCGGAGGAGGTGACCCTCCCCCTCGCCCGGCAGATCGGTCGCCTCGCCCCCTTCGGGCAGGGGAACCCGGAGCCCCTCTTCCGGATCGATCGCCTGAAGTTCTCCCGTCCGCCGCGCCTCGTCGGTCGGAACGAGGAGCACATGATGCTGGAGCTGAAGCACTCCCGCGGCTTGATCCCCGCGATCTGGTTCCGGGGGGCGGAGCACGCGGCGGAGCTCCTCGAGCGCGATCGGACCGGGGATTTCGCCCTGGTGGGGGAGATCTCCGAGGATCACTATCGCGGGGTGCCCCGCCTGCGGCTCCGCGTCGTCGACCTCTGTCGCTGACTCCCCACCGGAGCCGCTGCGCCGCGCCGAGCGGAGAGGCAGCGAAGCGGCAGGAACCGCCGCTCCGAGCGGAGAGGCGGCCCCGCAGTGACACTCCCGGTCACTCGAATGACACTCCCTGTCACCCTCTGGTGACGCTCCGTGTCCCCTCCCCGATCTCCGGCCGAAACCGCCGCTTGCGGCGATTCCCGCAACTCACCCCTTCACCTCGACTTGCTCGATTTCCGAAGAGGAGCCCATGGCATGGCCCCCGCCTTGCCATAGGTCTGGTGATTCGGGGGAGTCCCTTCGCGGCGTGGTGCCGTGAGCGGGACCGATCGGGTCGCGAGGTGCGGCCCGGCGCTCTTTTTCACTGCACTCAGTCTCGTCCGCAGAAAGGACGCAGTTCATGCAGAACCGCAAGCAGCAGGGTTTCACCCTCATCGAGCTCATGATCGTCGTCGCGATCATCGCGATCATCTCCGCCATCGCCATTCCGAGCCTCATGAGCGCTCGGGTCTCCGGCAACGAGGCCAGCGCGGTCTCGTCGCTTCGCACGCTCTGCACGGTGAGCGAGCAGTACAACTCCGGCGGGTATGGGGATGGCTACCCGTCCGATCTCGGGTACCTCTACTCCGTGGAGGGAACGGCCGATGGTACGGAGCTCACTCCGACTCCGTTCATCGACTCGCAGCTCGCTTCCGGCAGCAAGTCCGGATACTCCTTCACCTGGGCTTCCGCTGAGGCCAGCACGACCGACGAGACTGTGGTGGAGTGGTCCTGCACCGCGGTCCCGCAGTCCGAGAACACCGGCCGTCGCTCGTTCTTCGTCGATCAGACCGGCGTGATCCGCTTCGCTACGACTGGCACCGCGACCGCCGACAGCGATCCGATCGACAACTAGATCCGTTTTCACGACGGATGGGCTCTCGAGCCTTTGCGGGGTGGGTGGCGCAGCGCGCCACCCACCCCGCTTCCCATCCCGAAGCCCTCTTCCTCCCTCAGCGGAGGGCGCCGGGATGGAGGTTCCGGCGGGCCTCCGTTGACACCGGGGGGGGACGATCTACCATCCTTCCTGACCCGTGCCCCCGCTCTGTCCGCGCGTTCGGACCGGCGATCCCGGCGCGGGGACCCCCAGAGGAAGGACCCCCGTGACCGCACCCGGCTCGACCCTCCCCGGCCGCCTGGCGCCCAGCATCCTCTCCGCCGACTTCTCCCGCCTCGCGGAGGATGTCGACCGCGTCGCCGCGGCGGGAGCGGACTGGATCCATGTCGATGTGATGGACGGGCACTTCGTCCCGAACCTCACCATCGGCGCCCCGGTGGTCCGCTCCCTCCGACCGCGCACCGACCTCCCCCTCGATGTCCACCTGATGATCGCCGAGCCCGGCCGCTACCTCGATGACTTCATCGCGGCGGGGGCGGACTGGGTCACCTTCCACATCGAGGCGGAGCCTGATCCGCTCCCGCTCCTCGACCGCCTCCACCAGGCGGGTCGCAAGGGGGGGGTGGCGCTGCGCCCGGGGACTCCGGTCGAGAGCGTCCTCCCCTTCGTCAAGGCGTGCGACATCGTCCTCGTCATGACGGTGAAGCCCGGCTTCGGCGGGCAGTCCTTCATGGCGGAGCCCCTCGGGAAGATCGCCGCGATCCGCGCGGCGGCGGAGAGGGCCGGGAAGACCATCGAGATCGAGGTCGACGGCGGGATCGACCTGAACACCCTGCCGGTGGCGGCCGAGGCGGGGGCGAATGTCTTCGTCGCCGGCTCCGCGGTCTACGGCGCGGACGATGTGACCGCGCGCGTCGGCGCGTTCCGCGAGCTGCTCGCTCGCGTCGGAGAGGAGGCGCGATGAGCACCGAGGAGAGCCGACCCCGGGAGGGGAGCCGCTTCCGCCGCCGCAAGGAGATGCCGACCGGCCTCTGGATGCGCTGCAGCGGCTGCTCGAAGATGGTCTACAAGAGCCTTGTCCTCGAGCGGGGGAATGTCTGCCCCGAGTGCAACTTCCACTTCGACATCACGAGCGAGGAGCGGATCCGCCTCCTCTGCGACCCCGACTCCTTCTCCGAGGAGTTCGGCAGCCTCGAGTCGGTCGACCCCCTCGAGTTCGTCGCCCGCCGCTCCTACCGCGAGCGCCTCGAGCAGGTGAAGGAGAAGACCGGGCTGAACGAGGCGTGCGTCGTGGGCACCGCCGACATCGGGGGGACCCCGGTCGTCCTCGGGGTCAGCGACCCGCGCTTCCTGATGGGGAGCATGGGCTCGGTGGTGGGGGAGAAGTTCACCCGCGGCGTCGACCTCGCCCACGAGCTCGGCCGCCCCTTCATCTTCGTCTCCGGCTCCGGCGGCGGCGCCCGGATGGACGAGGGGATGTTCTCCCTGATGCAGATGGCGAAGACCTCCGCCGCGCTCCAGCGCTTCAGCGATGGGGGAGGGCTCTTCGTCTCGATCCTGACGAACCCGACGATGGGGGGCGCGATGGCGAGCTTCGCCGCCCTCGGCGACGTGACCCTCGCCGAGCCGAAGTCGCTCATCGGGTTCGCCGGCCCCAACGTCATCAAGCAGACGATCAAGGCGGACCTGCCGTCGGGGTTCCAGTCGTCGGAGTTCAACCTGGAGCACGGCTTCATCGATCGCATCGTCGATCGCCAGGACCTGCGCGAGGCGCTCATCCGCCTCCTCGCCTACCTCTGCCCCCAGGCGTAGCGGGTCGTCGCGCCCCCTCGCGGATGGAGGCACCGATGCCGGCCCGGCTGGTGATGCCGTGACGATCGAGCGACAGGAGAGCTCCCCCGAGGTGGAGCTCCCCTCCTCCGGGGTCTGGTGGATCCACGGAGCGGGGCAGCGCGCCGTCACCGTCGACTCGATCCTCCACTCCGTCGATGCCTCCCTCGTCCTCGGCGAGCGCGACCGGTTCGCGGCGCGCCTCTGCATCGACGAGGCGATCACCAACGCCTGCGAGCACGCCGGCGTCTCTCCCGAACGCCCGATCGAGATCGAGCTCCACGTCGCGTCGCCGCGGTGGGCGCTTCGCGTGCGGGATGCCGGGCCGGGCCACACCCGGGATGGCGAGGCGGGGGGGGCCCTC
>JAFMMO010000016.1:0-18842 GCA_017859655.1 Pseudomonadota bacterium
TGGAGGCCCCCCGTGCAGCTGCCCGAGATGAAGCCCGCCCGAGACTCCCCCTCCCCCGTGCGAAGCGGAGAAGGGGAGATCCGCGCCCTCACCCGGCTCGCGGTCCCCGTCGCGCTGACCCAGCTCGGGATGATGTCGATGGGCCTCGTCGACCTCTGGATGGTCGGACGGCTCGGCAAGGAGGCCCTCGGGGGCGTCGCGCTCGGGGACCTCTGGGTCTGGGGGACGACCTGCCTCGGGATGGGAATCCTGCAGGGACTCGATCCGATCGTCTCCCAGGCCCACGGCGCGGGGGACGGACCGCGGGCGGGGCGCGCGCTCCAGCGGGGCTGCGTCCTCGCGCTGGTCCTCGGGACGGTCAACTGGGGGATCCTCCTCCTCTCGGAGCCGGTGTGGCTCGCCCTCGACCAGGACCCGGTCCACGCCGGGATCTCCGCCCGCTACTGCTCCGTCCAGGGGTGGAGCCTCCCCTTCTTCCTGCTCTTCACCGCGCTGCGGCAGTACCTGCAGGGCCGAGGGCTGATGCGCCCGGCCCTCTGGACGATCCTCATCGCGAACGTCTTCAATGTCGCCGCGAACGAGGTCCTCATCTTCGGGGGGCTGGGGATCGAGCCGATGGGAGTCGAAGGCGCCGGGATCGCCACCGCGTCCTCCCGCGTGGTGATGTTCGCGGTGCTCCTCGGCTGGACCCTCGGCTTCCGCCTCCACGAGGGGGCGTGGAGCCCCCTCCGGCGGGAGAACCTCCACCGGCGCGGGTTCGCCGAGATCCTCCGCTTCGGAGTCCCGGTGGGCTTCCATGTCGGCGCGGAGGTCTGGGCGTTCCAGACGGCGAGCATCTTCGCGGGGCAGCTCCCGGACGGGAATCTCCAGGCGCACACGATCACCCTGAAGATCGCGAGCACCAGCTTCATGATTCCCCTCGGCATCGGCGCGGCGGCGACGACCCGGGTGGGGAACCTCATCGGGGAGGGGAGGCTGAAGCGGGCGAAGCGCGCGGCCTGGACCGCCATCGGGCTCGGCGTCCTCGTGATGGCCGCGTCGGGGCTCCTCTTCGTCACGATGCGCCACGAGCTCGGCCGGATCTTCACCGACGACCCGGAGCTGCTCGCACTCACGAGCGCCGTCCTGCCGATCGCCGCCGCGTTCCAGGTGTTCGATGGAATCCAGGTGACGGCCGCCGGTGCCCTCCGCGGCGCCGGCCGGACGATGATCACCGGCCTCGCGGTGATCCTCGCCTTCTACCTCGTGGGGCTCCCCACCGGGAGGTGGCTCTCCGGTGAGCTCGGGCTCCCCGGGCTGTGGTGGGGTCTCTGCCTCGGGCTCGCCGTGATCTCCCTCGTCCTCTGCGTGGATCTCTGGCGCGCCCGCTTCACGACGATCCCGCTCCCTCCGGAGTCGGAGGCGGGGACGGGAAGCGCCGAGCCGGAGGCGGCCGAAGGGTTGCCGAGGGATCCGCCGGCGCAGTGAGCGCGCGGAAGCGCGAGGCGGGCGCCCCTCCGGCGGAGAAGCAACCGCACGCGGGACCCGAGTCTTCTCACGCCGGGGGGGGCGGCGGGGGCGGCGCCGATGGCCGGAAGAGGCCTGCGAGGGCCGGCACCTCTCCCGCCGCGACCCAGCCCGTCATCCCCTCGCACCAGACGAAGGTGTCGGAGCGGAGTGAGCCATCGGCCACCATCGCGCGCAGCTGCTCGACACCCATCGGTCCGATCGACTTCCCGCCCTGCGCGATGTGCCAGGTCGGCATCGGGGGGGGCGCGGTGACGGTCGGAGGAGCGCCCGACGGCATCATCTGGCTCGCCATGGCGAACCCCATGCCGAGGCCGAGCCCCTCCCCCGCTCCCCCTCCGGCGGGGTTTCCCGCCGCCTCCGTCATCGCCTGACCGAGCTGGAACTGCTGGTACCGCTGCATGTCGCCGATGATTCCCATCGAGCTCCGGGTATCGAGGGCCTTCTCGACGTTCTCCGGCAGGGAGATGTTCACGATGAAGAGCTGCGGGAGGGAGAGCCCGTACTCGTCGTCGACCCTCGACTCCACCTCCCCTCGGAGCCGCTCGGAGAACTCGCCGTAGTTCCCGGCGAGGTCGAGGACCGCCACCTTCGCGGAGGCGATGAGGTCGGCGAACGCGGTGTTGATCATCGACCGCATCAGCTCCGCGACCTCGTCCCCCTCGAAGCTGCCGTCGGTGCCGACGAGCTCGGTGAGGAGCGCGCGCGGATCGACCGCCTTCAGCGCGTAGCTCCCGAAGGCCCGGATCCGTACCGGACCGAAGTCCGGGTCGCGGAGCACCACCGGGTTCGGCGTGCCCCACTTCATGTCGGTGATCTGCTTCGTCGAGACGAAGTAGACCTCCGCCTTGAACGGGCTGTCGAATCCGTGCTTCCAGCCCGCGAGGGTCGAGAGGATCGGCAGGTTGCCGGTGGTGAGCTCGTAGGTCCCCGGCTCGAAGACATCCGCGAGCTTCCCCTGGTGAACGAAGATCGCGACCTGCCCGGGGCGGACGATGAGAACGGCCCCGTTCTTGATCTGGTTCCGGTAGCGCGGGAAGCGCCAGACGAGGGTGTGTCGGCTGTCGTCGATCCACTCGACGATGTCGACGAGTTCCCCGCGCAGCTTGTCGAGCAGTCCCATGACGAGCCCCCCTTCGTGGGTGCGACGCTGGTTCACGACCGGTGGCGATGGGCGCGCCCCCGACCCCAACGGGCCTCGGGAGAGCGATCGTCGCGACCTCCGAGGATGCCCGCTCCCGCCGGAGCGTTGAAGGACTTTCGCCGAGGGGCGCAGGAATCGCATCGCCGCTGCCTCGACGGATTCGGTTGGCTCCCGCCCCCCGGCTCGGGGAAACTCCGGCCGGAGGAGGCCGACATGACGCCGATCCGTCGAAGGCGCCGCGATGACCGCAGGCTCCTGCGAGCTCTGGAGCGATGGCTGCCCCCGTCGCGGATCATCCGCGATCCGGGGGAGTGCGCCCTCTACGACACCGATGGCCTGACCCTCCATCGCGCCCCTCCCGGCGGGGTCCTGCTCCTCGAGAGCGCGGACGAGGTCGAGGAGGCGGTGCGCTGCTGCGTCTCCCATGGCGTCCCCTTCGTCCCGCGAGGGGCGGGGACCGGCCTTTCCGGCGGAGCGATCCCCCTCGACCACGCCTGGGTCCTCGATCTCTCCCGGATGGACCGCGTGCTCGAGATCGACCCCCTCGAGCGCACGGCGCGGATCGAGCCGGGGGTCGTGAACCTCGATCTCGACCGGGCCGCCGCGGCCCAGGGCCTCCGTTACGCTCCCGATCCCTCCAGCCAGCGCGCCTGCACCGTCGGAGGGAACATCGCGGAGAACTCCGGGGGACCCCACTGCTTCCGCCATGGCATGACGACCCGGCACATCGAGAGCCTCGAGGTCGTCCTCCCCGACGGCACGCGGACGATCCTCGCGGCTCCGTCCCCCGGCCGCGCCGATCCCCGGGGGCTCTTCGTCGGCTCCGAGGGCACCCTCGGCATCGCGGTGGAAGCGACCGTCGCCCTCGTCGCCCGTCCCGAGGCGGTCCGCACCCAGCTTGCGAGCTTCCCGTCCCTCGCGGCGGCGTGCCGCGCCGTCTCGCGGGTGATCGCAGCCGGGGCGCGCCCCGCCGCTCTCGAGATCCTGGACCGCCTGACGATCAAGGCGGTCGAGGCGAGCGTCTTCCGGGCCGGCTACCCCCTCGACGCCGAGGCGGTCCTCCTCGTCGAGGCGGAGGGGAGCGCCGAGGAGATCGAGCAGGAGACCGCCGTCGTGCAGGCCGCCTGCGAGGCGGAGGCCGCCCTCGCCTTCGAGACGGCGGACGACCCCGTCGCGCGCGAACGACTGTGGCGCGGGCGCAAGGGGGCCTTCGGCGCCATGGGCCGGGTGGCGCGCGACCTCTATGTGCTCGATGGCGTCGTCCCGCGCACCCGCCTCGCCGAGGTCATCGAGAGGATCACCAAGGTCGGTGAGCGGCATGACCTCGTCCTCTCGAACGTCTTCCACGCGGGGGATGGGAACCTCCACCCCAACCTCAGCTTCGATGCCCGGGATCCGGAGCAGTGCGCGCGGGTCCTCGCCGCGGGGGATGAGATCCTGCGCATCTGCGTCGAGGCGGGCGGCACCCTCTCGGGAGAGCACGGCATCGGCCTCGAGAAGCGGGATCACATGCATCTCGTCTTCGATGCCGGCGAGCTCGCCACCCAGGAGCGCCTCCGCGCGGCGGTCGATCCGGCCGGTCTCGCAAACCCGGGGAAGGTCATCCCCGGCGGGCGGGGGTGCGTCGAGGCGGGACACCGGGGGCCTCCGGGGAGCGGGGAGCGGACCGCCCGCCGGATCGAGGAGGTGCTCGGATGATCCCGGGTCGAGAGCTCATCGCCCGCCTCACCTCCCGCGGACCGGAGACGACCCCGTTCACTCCCGTCGGTCGCGGGACCCGCAGCGGGCACCTCCCCTCCGGCGTACGCGCGCTCCCTCTCGACTCCCTCTCGGGCGTGGAGGACCTCGACCCGCAGGAGATGGTCTGCACCGCCCTCGCCGGTACATCGATCGACGAGGTCGCGCGCGCCGCGGCGGTGCACGGGCTGCTCCTCTGCCCTCTCCTCCCGGAGGGGATCGGCGGCACCCTCGGTGGTCTCTACTCCAGCGGGATCGAGAGCCCGGCGGCGCCTCAGGAGGGTCGCCTCCGGGACGCGGTCCTCGGCATCGAGGGGTGGACTGGGGGCGGGAGCCCGCTGCGGAGTGGCGGCCGCGTGGTGAAGAACGTGACCGGATACGATCTCACCCGCTACCTGTGCGGAGCGCGGGGGAGACTCGGCGTGATCACACGCCTGCACTGGCGGCTCCGCCGGGACCCGGAGCGCTTTCAGGAGGTGCGGGCCGAGCTCCCCTGCCTCCGCCTCCTCGACGCCCTCAAGGCGCTTCGGGGCGCACCGGACGCCACGGCGCTGCGCGTCGAGCTCGTCGGCGATCGCGTGACCCTCCGAGCTCTCGTCGAGGGAGGGGGCCCTCCGGTGGAGAGCCGGATCGGCCGGATCCGCGAGGCTCTGGCCCAGGCCCAGCTCCGGAGCGAGGCACAGGAGCTGCCCCGCGCGGCGCTCCCGGACTTCCTCCGGGCCGAGCTCCCGGACCTCGGCGGCGGATCCGCGCTGCGCCGCGCCACCGTCCGGCAGTGGGCGGAGGCGATCCTGCTCGCCGGCCGGAGTCCGAGCGCGCGCGGGGTGCTCTTCCCGTGGATCGGGCTCGGCGCGCTCGTGCCCTCGACCGTCGCGTCTCCCCCACCAGAGCTCCACTCCATCGATCAATGGGTGAGGGAGGCGTGGGATCCGCACGGCAACCTCTGGACCGGAGAGGAGGCGCCCCGATGAGCGCGCTGCCGGGTCTGGATGACTGCGTGCACTGCGGGCTGTGCCTCCCGGTGTGCCCCACCTACGCGATCGATCGTCGCGAGTCGCAGAACCCTCGAGGTCGGATCGCGGCGCTCCGCGCGATCGAGGAGGGGCGGAGCGCGCCGACCCCGGGACTCCTGCGGGGCCTGGACGACTGCCTCGTCTGTCGGGCCTGTGAGAGCGCCTGCCCCTCCGGGATCTCGATGGAGGGGCTGATGATGGAGCACCGCTCCCGGACCTCGGATGCGCGATCGGACGGGCGGACGGTCGCGGAGCGGTGGTTCCTCCGCGCGGTCGTCTCCTCCCCCGGGGTGCTCGACCGCTTCCTCGGGGTCGCGCGGCTGGGGCGGAGCCTCCTCCCCGCCGCTCTCCTCCCCGACACCCCGGGCCCCTCACGACTCCGCCCCGCCCGGGCGGCCTCCCCCCCCGCAGCGACGAGCCGCCTCTCGACGGAGACGAAGGGACGGGCCGTCCTGCTCCGCGGGTGCATCGCGGACCGCGTTCAGGACCGGGAGACCCGCCTCGCGGCCCGCCTCCTCTCTCACTTCGGCTTCGAGGTGAGCATCTCCGCTCCCGGCTGCTGTGGGGCGCTCCAGCGACACTCCGGCCTCGTGGACCTCGCCCGCGAGCTCTCCCTCGAGCGTGCGCGCGACCTCCTCTCGGGGGAGCCGGATGCGATCGTGGTCGACAGCGCGGGCTGCGGGAGCGCCCTCCACGAGCCGCTCTCCGACGCCCCCGAGCTTCACGCCGTGGCGGAGAGGGGGACCGACACGCCGAGCCTCCTCGCCACGATCGGGCTCCCCCCGCCCCCCCATCCCATTCCGGGCCCGGTGGTCTTCGCCCCCCCGTGCCATCAGAGCCACGGGACGCGCTCCACCGAGGCGACCCGAAGCCTCCTCGAGCACATCACCGAGGGAGAGGTCGTGCTCCTGCCGGGAGAGGAGCAGTGCTGTGGAGCGGCCGGGACCTACTTCCTGCGTCGGCCCGCCAAGTCACGACAGCTGGGGGAGCGCGCGAAGGAGAGGTGGGAGAGAGGCGGCCGGGTGAAGACACTCGCCACCGGCAACCCCGGGTGCCTCCTGCGATGGGAGTCTCTCCTCCGCCGAGAGCCCGGCGTGGAGGTGGCGCACCCGGTCACGCTCGCCGCGCGGGCCTACGGCCTCGAGTCCGAGGAGCGCTGACCTCGCCGGGAGCGTTCGCGCCGCGAGATCAGGAGTCCGGGAGCTGGAACTCGGCGCCCCCCTCGGGCCCCTCCACCACGAGGAAGACCTTCCCCTCGCGGAGATCGAGCCGCACCTCCGGGTCGCCCCCGGGCGTGGCCGGGCGGGCACGCCCGACGACCTCGATGCTGGTGCGCGCGAGCGCAGCGGCCTGGGACTTCAGACGAGCCGCGTCCTCCTCGAGAGACTGCACCAGACTGCGGGTGCGGCGGGCCCGCTCCTCCTGGCCTGCCCCCGCCTGCTGCTCCGCCACCGTGCGCAGGCGACCGGCGCGGGCCGCAACCTCCCTCGACCCCTCGAGGAACCGGCGCCGCCGGGAGAGCTCGAGGCGGAGGCGGTGGTCGTCGGAGGCCTCCCGCACCCAGCGCGCCTCCATGGCTCCGCTCCCCACGACCTTCCCCGAGAGGGTGCCGAGGTAGGTCTCATCCTCCGAAGAGACGAGACGCGGCACCGCGGCGAGGGTCCAGTCCTCCTCGGCGGTGCGGCGGAGCTCCGGGGTGGAGAGGCGGGCCCGAATGAGCAGCGCGCCCCACCGGATCGTGAGGCTCCCGGTGGCCTCCTCCTCCACCGTGCGCCGGGAGAGGGTCGCCTCGAAGCGAGAGCCCGGACCGGTCATGGTGCCGAGCTCGACGGGGAGATCGATCGATCCCGCGGTGGCGAGCGGTTCCGCGCGGAGGGTCACCAGGAGGCCATCGGTGTGCAGCGAGAGTCGGTAGATCCCGGGAGGGAGCCAGGAGTCCCCCCAGCCGATCCCCGGAGGAGGCACCTCGAGAGAGAGCCGACCGGGGAAGGGCTTCTCCCCTTCCCGGGAGAGATCGGGGGGAGGCGGTCGCCGGACGGGGTTCCCGACCTGGACCAGCCGCAGGAGAGACCCCTCCCCCCGCCCGGGAGCGGCGAGCTGGATCTCGGAGATCGCGAGCCCCTCCGGAGGCTCCACCGCGAGGAGGGAGGAGAGGCGTCGAGCACCCTCGGGATGCGCGGCGCTCCTCGCCCACCCGTCGGAGACGAGGAGGACGAGGAGCGCCACGAGGATCGGAGCGATGCGAAGGGTCACGCCGTCCTCACAGGATCGTGGGAGTCGAGCGGGATCAGAAGCTGTAGCTCATTCCGAACACGAGGTTGAGACCGCCGAAGTCGATGATCTCGGTGCGGAAGTCCTCGCCGTTCACGGTGATCCGGGTCTTGTGCTCCGCGATGTCGAGCTGCAGGTCGGCGAAGAGCGCGAGGTTCTCGGAGGGCTTCCAGTGGGCGCCGATCGTCGGACGGACGAGGAACATCGCCTGGTCCTTCGCGCGAATCGGGACGGAGGCCTCCCCCGGGAAGTCGGTGAGGAGCTCCTCCTCGAAGTCCGGGTTCGTTCCGGTCAGGGTGTTCAGGATGCCGACCCCGAGCCCCCAGCGGAGGTACGGCTTCGTCTCGTCGGTGGAGAGCGGGTAGTCCCAGTCGAAGCTGAGCACCAGCGCCCGGCGATCCGCCTCGCTGAGGGCGGCGCTCCCCGCGTCCCGGACATAGGCGTTCAGGGAGGGGGAGACGCTCGCGTCCGCCGCCCCGGATCCCGCCGTGACATTCTCGGTGACCGAGTAGTCGAAGGAGATGTAGGAGCCGTAGGCGTACTGGTAGGCGACGCGCGTCGCGATCACCGCGCCCGAGTCGAAGTTCCCATCGTTCGGCACGAAGGTTCCGATGCGAGGCTCGATGTGAATCGTGTCCTCGAACAGCATCTCCTTCTCCTCGCTGTAGCCGGGGGCGACGCACCCGCTCAGGAGGAAGAGGGAGAGGGCCATCGCCACGACCCACGCCGCAGCTCTCGGACTCCGGACGCCGTTCGTTCCCATGTCGCACTCACTCTCGAAGAACCGGGACATGCTTCCACTCTCCTTCTCGGCCGCGCCTTGCGGGGTCGCGGGCTCGCGGACGCATCTTCGCGCTGAGGTCGTCGCGGGCGAGTGCCGCGAGGGGGACCGTGGCCCCGGGACACCGGAGGTCGCACCGCCCGCTCCACGCGGGGGAGGATCCCTCCGGCGAAGACAAGGCTCGGTGCGAGTGGGTGGTGCCGGTGCCGGAGCACCCGGGCCGAAGATGCGTGAGACTCGAGACGGCTCCGAAGGGGCCCAACCTGGGACCCATCCCCTTTCCGGATCGTTCCGAGGAAGGCGGGAAGGTACTCGCAACCGCCTCCGGGATGCAAGGACAACCTCTGCCGGTCACACGACGGTCATCGCCGCCAGATCGGCACCAATTGGCTCTAGGAGCGCTTTCCGCTCGTTCGACGACGGCGCCGACGACGGCGCCGTCCCCCTCCCCCGTCGGACTCCTGCGAGGAGGTGCGTTCGGCCCCCCCCGCCGGGCTTCGCGCCGCTCCGCGCGCGCGCGCCGCGCCCCCGGACCCCTCTCCACCCCGACCGCCCCGGCCCCGGCCTCGCCCCCCCCGACGGGGGCGGCGCTTCGGCTCCGGGGGCTCTTCGGTCGGCGGCGGCAGGCTTCTCCCCAGCTCGAGGAAGGCGTCCAGCTCGTCGGAGGGCTCGGAGAGGAGCTCGAAGACATCGAGCGCCTCGGGGAAGTAGTGCCGCCGGGAGAGAGACTTCGGGATCGACTCCCGCTCCATCGCTCTCTCCAATCGCCCCCAGGCCCCGAGGACATGCCACAGCCGCTCCGCGTCGCGCCGATAGACCCGCACCCTCTCGAGCGCGGGCATCAGGGCCTCGCGGAAGGGCTCGGGGTTCGGCTCGTTGCCGCTCCCTCCGAGGGTCTCGGTGACCGGGACGATGAGCGGGGAAAGCAGCGCCGCGAGTCCGAGCACGTGGGAGATCTCCTCCCCGCGAGCGTGCCGCTCGTCCAGTCGCTCGAGGCTCTCCTGCAGCAGGGCCCGGCCTCGCCGCGCCCCCCGCCGGCGGAAGGTCGCGGTGAGGGAAGGGAGGAGCAGCTCGAGGAACCCGGTCGCATCGAGCTCTTCGAAGTAGGGTCGGCTCCGACCGCTCGCCAGGTCCTTGTAGAACTCCTCGAGCAGCCGGGCCTCGTTCGCCTTGAGGATCTCCTCACGCTCGCTCTCGAGCGCGCGACGGGTCTCCCGCTCGATCTCGAAGCCCAGGCGCGTCGCGTGGCGGATCGCCCGCAGCATCCGCACCGGATCCTCGCGGAAGCTGTAGACGGGGTCTCCGACCATTCGAACGAGCCCGTCCTCCAGGTCCTGAAAGCCCCCGACGTAGTCGATGATCGCGAAGGTGGCGATGTCGTAGAAGAGGCCGTTGATCGTGAGGTCCCGTCGCAACGCATCCTCGGAGGGCGTCCCGAAGACATTGTCCCGGTGGATCAGCTCCCCGTTGCGCTCGACTCGGTCGGACTCCCCCGTGGAGCGGAAGGTCGCGACCTCGATGATCTTGCCGTTCGGATAGTGGATGTGCACGAGCTGGAAGCGACGCCCGATGATCCGGCCGTTGCCGAAGAGCCGCTTCAGCTGGCGAGGACTCGCATCCGTGGCGATGTCGAAGTCCTTCGGGCGAAGTCCGAGCATCAGGTCGCGGACTCCCCCCCCCACGAGGTAGCCGCGAAAGCCCTTGTCCTGCAGTCGGTAGAGGATCTTCAGGGCATCGGGATCGATGTCCCGCCGGGAGACCTCATGCTCCGAGCGATCGACGACGCGAGGAGGCTCGACCTCCTCCGCCTCGTCCGCCATGACGATGTCGAGGAGCTCTTCCGGAGAGAGGCGACGGCGGCGACGGGGAGCCCCCTCATCCTCCGCGCCCCGACCGCTCCCCCGGGCGCGACCCCGGGGGGCCATCCCTCCCCGGCGCCCACGACGGGGCGCTCCTCGGCCGGATCCATCTCTGGACGGGTCGTCGATCAGGGGAGGCTCCTCCACAACTGGGGGGGTCGACCGACGACGGGGCTCCGGATCACCCGGGCCGGGGCGTCGGCGGGAGCCGCATGACGGCGACGGGGGGGGCGTCGCAGCGGGCTCCTCCATGACCCCGCGCCGGACCACCGGGCGGGGCCGGGCACGATACCATCCGCTCCCGCCCGGCATCGAGGGGCGCGGTGAATTCCGGCGTACTTTCCCCCCGCTGGCTCCGATCGGCCGGGTCAGGGGCGCGGGCGGTCCTCCCAGCGGGGCCCCGAGGCACCGAGGAGCAGCTCCCACAGGATCGAGTCCTCGATCGCCCCGCTCGGGAGGAATCGGGCCTCACCCCCCGCCATCTTCGCGAGAGAGCGGAATCCGGGGACTTCGGGTCGCTCCGGCTCGCGGATGAGCCCCACGGTGTCGATGGTGAAGCGCTCCGGCGCGGAGTGAGCCGCGCGCCCGAGCTCCACCAGGTCGGCGATTCGCTCGTAGGGCGGGGGGGCGTCCCCGAGGACGAGCAGGCGATGCTCCGCCCCGGTTCGCCACTCGAAGCCCCCCACGCGCAGCGCCTCGAAGAGAGCCTCGTCGACCCCCTCCGGAACATCGCCGCCCCCCTCACAGCGCCAGCGTTCGAAGCTCGGGAGGAGCGCTCCCGAGAGGGCGCCGAGGTCCTCGCGATCGACGACCTCATCGCGATAGCCGATCCACCCCATGCGAAGATCGAGTCGCGCCCGGAGCAGGGGAGGGACCACCCGGGCGAGGGAGGCCCGCAGGGCCGGGATCTCCTCGGACATGCTCTCCGAGAGATCGACGAGCAGCACGAGGTCGACCGGCCCCGGGGAGCGCGCCTCGGCAACGGCCCGGCGCCAGGTCGTCGCGGGGTCCCCGAGCACCGCGTCGAGGAGTTGGGACCACCGCGCTTCCCAGACCGCCTCGATGGCAGTGAGCTCGCTCCCGGCCACTCGCGCTCCCCGCGCCCCCGGCTCCCCGGGCACTGCGAGAAGGAGCGCGCCATCCTCATCCCCCACCGGTAGAGCCTCGACGAGGGCGGACGCGAGGCGCGGTGCCTCGCGCATCAGCAGTGACCCCGAGATCTCTGAGAGCGGCCCTCCCCATCGGGACCCGGCGAGCAGCACGAGGCTTCGATCGAGTCCGGCCTCCGACGAGCGCGCGAGGAGGGAGGGGAGGAGGGCGGGATCGAAGCGGTGAGGGCGGAGGAGCCGAGCCTCCCGGACCGCAGGGCGAAGGGATGGATCATCGACCGTTTCACCGGTGCCTGGCTGCCCCCCGTCGTCGGGCTCCGACGGCGCAGAATCGGATGGCGCGGGCTCCGTGGGCGCGGGCTCCGGGGGCGCGGGAACCGCGGGTGTGTTGACCGCAGGCTCGGAGGACGCGCTCCCCCCCGGCGAAGTGGGACGAGGAAAGCCCCGACTTCCCGGAGGGAGCGGAGGCGGCGCCGACGATCGCGGACGGGGCTGGTCAGGACTCGCCGTTGTCCCGGGGAGGTCACCCCCGGTGTTCCCGGCTGCGGTCCCGGCTGCGGTCCCGGCTGCCTCTCCCGGCGCAGCCCCGTCCATAGGGTCCGGGGTGGGCGTTGGCCGGGCTGCGCTCCCGGTGCTCCGCGGCGCCTCGGAGGCCGGGGACGCGAGGGAGCCCGCTCCACTCTCGGGCCGACCCTGACCTCCCCCGGGGGCTCCCCCTCGAGGGAAGAGGAGGAGGAGACCATTGATGAGGATCAGGGCGACAAGGAGCGTCGTGAGGAGGTGGTTTCCCTCACTCGGTCGTCTCGGTGGAGGGGGATGAGCTCGACGCAGGGGACGCACCGCGGGGACCTCTCCTGGATGGGCCGACCCGTCGGGGGGGACGAGCAGGGCTCACGGCTCGAACGCCCCGTCGACCGGGCGGGGGGTGCCCCGAACGAACCGGCTGCTGCGGGGAACGACAAGGAAGGAACGAGCGTCGAAGAGAGGCGATTCCCGCTCCGCGGCTCCGAGGATGATCGGACCGGAGGCTCAGGAGGCGGGGTACTTTCGGACCACTCCGATGACGACCCCCCGCACCTCCACCGACTCCGCGTAGATCGGCGCCATTGTGGAGTTGGCGGGCTGCAGACGGAAGACCGATCGTCCCTCGACCTTCTCCCGATAGAGCCGCTTCAAGGTAGCCTCCTCGCCATCGAGGATCGCGACGACCGTTTCTCCGTCGTCGGCGCTGCTGCGACGCTCGATGATGACGAGGTCCCCGTCGTGGATCCCATCCTCGATCATCGAGTCTCCGCAGACCCGGAGCGCGTAATGATCCCGCCCCATCGGCAGCAGATCGGCGAGGTCGATCGTCTCCGGGTTCTCGATGGCATCGATCGGCTGGCCCGCCGCGATCCGACCCAGGACGGCGAGGGGAAGGATGCCATCGGTGGCCCCCTGCGCAGGGTCCGGGTCGATGTAGTCCGGGTCGAGGATCTCAAGAGCGCGAGCGCGGTGCGGTGCCTTGCGCACGGCTCCCTTCGCTTCGAGCTGACGAATGTGGTCATGCACGGTCACCTTCGAGACCCCGAAGTGCTCGGAGATCTCGCTCAGGGTGGGAGCCTTGCCCGCCATCCGCTGATAGCGCTGGAGGAACTCGAGGACGGCGACCTGACGATCGGTGTAGAAGGTCACAAGGCTCCCTTTCGTGCAAGGACGCGCGACTCCGGGGGAGGTTACCCGACCCGAGGTTCGGGCACCGCCCTCCCCGAGGCTCCACTTCGTTTTCTGCTCCGCGCGGACCTCGTCCACCCACTCGGCGCGAACCCGATGACCGGCCTTGCTTCAGGCGGCGAGGCCGGCCACGGCGATGAGCAGCAGCACGCCCGACCAGGTCAGGAGCTGCTCGCCCCAACCGATGGGGGGTCCTTCCGCCTCGACGGTCGCCTCGTCACCGAACTCTCTCGAAGTGAGGCTGGGTTCGAGAATCGCCTCGGGACCGCCGTCCTTCAGATCCACGGAGGGGAGGAAGATCGTCCCCAACTGCAGGGAGATGTTGCGGCGACCGGAGCGGAGCGCCTCGCGGACACCGTGCCACAGGGAGAAACCGCTCGCGGAGGGGACGAGATCCTCCCGCGAGGGCGCGGCTGCAGGCTCCCCCACACTTCCGACATGTCGGTAGGGTCCCCGGCTCCCGGTGACCTCCCAGGCCCGAGGGGGGCGGGAGGAAGAGGATCCAGCCCGAGGGGTGGCGGGCTGGATCCTCGATCCCGGAGTCACCCCGAGGGTGGCTCCGGGCAGGGTGCCCTCCCCCACCAGACACGCGTTCCGCCCCGCCAGGGGAAGCGAGGCGGACTTGTGGCGTGAAGGGGAGTGGCTGGGGACCTCGATGACCGGCTTGGGGGAGGGAGCAGGTGCAGGAGGTGCCCCGTGAAGAGAGGGAGAGAGAGTGGAGGGTGAACCCTCCTCGAATGCAGGACCGGCCTCCTCGGTGGGGAGGCAGAACATCAGGTCGAGTTGACGGGGATCGTGGGAGCGGCTGCGGGAGGAGGCCGGGAGGATCCTCCCGCGCGGGCGCGTCCTTCCCGGGACTCGATGCGAGAGCTTCTGGTCTCGACGGGCAGCCCGACCCAGCGCTCCATCCCACGGCGAGACCGGCCTCGAGAGGGGATTCTCCGGGTCGCCGGTCTGGGCGAAGTCCTTGGTCCTCTGGGAGAGCCCGACCTTCTGCGAGAGTTTGCCCTTGAGGGAGTGTTCGAGTTCGGGACCCAAGGGGGGTGCCGCCTGGGTCAGTCCGGGGGGCAGGGTGAGAACCGAGGGCTCCCCCTCCTGGAGGTGCTGTCCGTGCATGAACGGGGATGAGGCCGGAGAATCCTGCAGGGCAGGGCTCGTGTTCAGTGACTTCGACATTTCGCACTCCTCGTGCGCCGGTCCGACCCCCACTGACCTTCCCCGCCCTCAAGGCGGTTGGGCCAGGGTGCGCTCCCGAGGGAGCTCTGGGCCGGTGCCGGATTCTTCGGGGAGGGGCTCGCGGCGACGGCCCCTCCCGTCCGGGTTTCGGCGGCAGGGAGAGAGAGGATTCGCCGGGGCGATCGGGTGGGGAGATCCGCTCCTCACCCTTGATCGGTCTCCGCTCCCCCGCTGGCTGGCTGGACGGGGCGGTCGACCGCTGGCTCCGTGCGAGACTCCTCTTCCTCCTCCGCTTGTCGCAGGGTCTCGAGACCGGCCTCTCTCGGCCGGAGACCAAACCCAAGGACAGCAAGCAGTCCCCGGCGTTCTGGTGTAGCCTCGTGGCCCTGCGCGACGTTCGGGAAGCTATCCGAACGAAACCCTAACATCAACGCGCGACCCTAAAATCTTCCGAACATGCGTCAGGGTCGGGACTTCCGACCCTCCCCCGACGGGGGGTGAGAGGAGGCATCATGAAGCCCACGCGCAGCGTCCATGTCGTGGGAGGGGCGATCACCCCCTTCATCGGCAAGTTCCATCCGGACTTCATCTGGAAGGGACACCCCGACTTCGGGAAACGGGAGAACCCGACCATCGAGGAGCTGATCCATACAGTGGCCCGGGAAGCGATGGCCGATTGCGGCCTCTCGGGGGACTCCATTGACCGCGGGGTGATCGGCAACTTTGTCGGGGAGTGCTTCGTGAACCAGGGCCACCTCGGCGCGATGCTCGCGGGGGCCGACCCGGGTTTCCGCGGGAAGCCCTTCCATCGGGTGGAGGGAGCGTGCGCGTCCGGTGGCCTCGCGCTCTACTCCGGAATCGAGGCGATCAACTCCGGGGCCGACCTCGTGCTCGTCGCCGGCGCGGAGGTCCAGACCACTCGCAACGCGAAGGACGGCGCCGACTTCCTCGCGAGAGCCTCCCACTACGCGGAGGAGCGGGAGATCGACCCGTTCACCTTCCCCTGCATGTTCGCGCGTCGGACCAAGGCGTACATGGAGAAGTACGGAGGGGGGCTCGAGGACCTCGCCCCCGTCGTCGCCAAGGCCTATTCGAATGCGAACCGCAACCCGAACGCCCACATGCGCGAGGTGCGGATGAGCACCGAGCAGGCGGCCTGCGCCTCGGAGACGAACCCCACCTTCCTCACCAACCCCGAGTACCGCGACTGGCTGAAGGTGAGCGACTGCTCCCAGGTGAGCGATGGTGCCTGCGCCCTGATCCTCGCCTCCGACGCGGGGCTCGAGAAGCTCGGCCACGGCGAGGAACGCTCGGTGGAGATCGTCTCCTACGGCGTCGCCACCGGACCGCTCGGCCGGGTCGAGGACTACACCTCGATGGGAATCACCGAGGCGGCCGCACAGCAGGCCTACCTCTCCGCCGGCTGGAACGCGACCGATGTGGAGATCGCCGAGGTTCATGACTGCTTCAGCATCACCGAGGTCCTCCTCACGGAGGCGCTCGGGTTCTGCGCGCCGGGCGAAGGCCTGCGCTTTGCCGCCGCCGGAGAGACCACCCTCGACGGCTCCATCCCGGTGAACACCGGCGGGGGGCTGATGGCGTTCGGGCACCCGGTCGGAGCCACCGGTGTGAAGCAGGCGTACGAGATCTTCCGCCAGATGAACCAGCTGTGCGGGGACTACCAGCTCGCCCGCGCGCCTCACCGAGGGATCGCCGCGAACATGGGAGGCGATGATCGCACCTGCGTGGTCACCTGCTATCGGAAGGGCTCCTGACAATGCAGCCGCTCGACGTGCCCCGCGCCATCGAGGAGCGACGCTCGGTGAAGCACTTCCACCCCGACCCGATCGCACCGGAGATGCTCGACCGGATCGTCGAGCTCACGCTCGCGGCACCGAGCAGCTGGAACCTGCAGCCATGGCGGATCGTCCTCGTCACGGATGAGGAGCGCCGCCGGGCGCTCCACGAGGTCGCCTTCCGGCAGCCCCAGGTGCTCGAGGCCCCCGTGACCTTCGTCTTCGCGGTGGACCTGAACGCGTGGGAGCGGGACATCGAGCCGATGATCGAGACCGCGCGGGCGCGAGGGGCGTGGCCGGATGCCTACTGCGAGATCGCCCGCCAGTTCTGCCCGCAGGGTCAGCACGCCCTCGCGGAGAATGGGCTTCTCCGGGAGTACGCGGTCAAGGATGCGATGATCGCGGCGACGCACACCGCGCTCGCGGCCCAGAGCCTCGGGCTCGGCTCGACCTTCATGAACGGCTTCCTGGAGTCCGGCGTGAAGGAGGTGATCGGAGCGAAGGACCGCGAGGAGATCGCGATCGCGGTGCTGGTCCCGATCGGTCATCCGAAGGATGTACCGATGAATCCGGGGCGATTCCCCCGAGAGCACTGCGCGTTCGTCGACCGGCTGACCGACTGACCGATCGATCCTCCGGTCCCTGGTCGATCCTAGGTCCCTGAACCGGGGGGGCGGACCGGGGGGCCGTCAGTCCGCTGTCCCGGAAGGGGCGCTCCCCGTCGGATCGATCCGCGTCGGCGGGTCGAGGTCACGGGGCCGACGCTCCTCCGACTCCCGTCCCTCGCTCCACTCCTGCCCGGTGGCGATCTGCCGCTGAAGCCGGAAGACATGGCGGGCGATCCGCTCCCGCTGCGGAGCGGAGAGCCCGAGGAACTGCACTCCGTAGCGCTCCGACTCGGTGGGCTCCTCGCCGTAGGCGGCGATCACACGCGCGAGCACCTCCTCGTCATCGACCACGGGGAACTCCGCGAAGGAGAGGAAGTCCCCGATCTGGAGGGGCTGCGCCGCGCGAATGCGGAAGCCCCCCGCGCTGAGGTCCTCGACGACGCCGCTGCAGAGGGGACCGTCGCCCTCCTCCCGCTCCCCGCGGAGCCAGTCCACGGCCTCGCCGTTCGGGATCCTGAGGAAGGTCACCGGCGCCTCGATCGGCACCCGCACATGAAGACGGCGCTGATGCCGCTCCAGTTGACGCGGCGGCTTCACGAAGAGGAACATCTCCCCCAGGTCCCGCACCTCGATCACCGGAGTGTCGAAGAGATAGCCGGCGTCATTCTCCCGCCAGAAATAGACCCGGACCGTGGAACCCTCGCGCCAGGGCACTCCCTCGACCTCCCTCTCGAGGCGGAGGACGACCGCATCGACATCGCGGTGAACGAGGGTCGCTCGCACGCAGAACCCTGCGGTGTCCGCGGCTCCGAAGACCTCGACCTCGAGGTTGTGATCGAGAAGGTCCGGCATCTGATCGGGTCGCGGAGCGGGCGCGGATTCCCAGCTCAGGCGGCGACGCACCTGATCGAGGGCGCGCAACCGGCGCGGGTCCGCATCGATCCAGCTCTGGGAGCCGCGGACCGCGCTCTCGAAGGAGACCCGGGAGCGAAGAAGCTCCTCCACTTCCTCCACCTCGGCCTGCCGCGCGACCGTCAGCACGAGGGCGCGCTCCTCCGGGCCGAGACCGCGGCGCTTCAGCTCCGCCTCCCAGACGCGCCGCCGACGCCGCCCGGGGATCCAGCCGAGCCAGATGTCGCTCGTGCGGTCCAGAAACCAGAAGACGAGGGAGAGGGCGGCCGCGACCGCGGTCGCCAGCAGGAGGCGACGGGTCAGCTCGGGGTCGGTCCCGCTGAACCGGAGGAGGTCCGCGAGCGGATCCCCCGCCCCCACCGGGAGATGGAGGAGGGAGCGCAGGCTCTCGATCGCGCTCTCCGGCATGGTGCGGCCTCCTCGGTCTCCGTCGCGCGCGGTGCGCGCAAGCCCGCCTCTCCCCGGATGGGAGCCAATACTCCCGGATCACTCATGTGGAGAGGGGCGGGACCCTATCGGTGACTTCGGCCGGTCCGCGCCCGGACTTGACCTCGGAATCGCTCCGATCCGGCCGAATCCGCTAGTTTCCGGCGAGGATGTAGTTCCCCCGATTCCGCTCCGCCAGCTCGCGCATGAACTCGGAGGCGAAGCCGAGGGCGATGGTGTGGATCGTCACCTGGCTCTCCTCGTTCAGGCGGGTGATCTCGCGGAGGATCGCGGCGGGCTCCACATAACGGCCCGCGCTGGGGGCGCCATCGGAGAGGAGGAACACCGTGTCCACCTCCCCCGCCCGCAGCACCAGCTCGAGGGAGTCGAAGATGTTCGTCGCTCCCGCGGGCTGGAGCCCCCGGGCGAAGCCCGCGGCCTCCGCCACGCTCTTGCGGGAGAGCTGGACCGGCTTCTTCTTCCAGCTCACGGGCTGGGTGTCGAACTTCACGATGTTGAAGGTCGTTCCCGGGCGCAGGGACTCGATCGCGCGGAGGAGCTCGTCCCTGGCGAGATCGATCCGCCGCATGGTCGTCGTGCCCCCGTCGTCGCTCGGCACGGAGACCTTCGCCTGCATGCTCCCGGAGATGTCGACGACGAAGGCGATCCGCTTGCTGATGATCTCCACCCCGAAGTAGCTCGGGCTCGCGGCGGCATCCGGATTCGCGCGACGGACGAAGGTCATCCCCTTCGGCCCCCCGCCCCCCCCACCCGCGAGGGCCGCGGCGGGG
>JAFMMO010000016.1:18852-27385 GCA_017859655.1 Pseudomonadota bacterium
CTCTCGGGCGAACTCCCAGTACTCTCGCCAGTCCGCGGCATTCGGACCCCGGTCGACACCGAGGAGGGCGATGAGCCGAGCGATGATCTTCGGGAGGAGCGCCCCGTCCTCCCGCTCGAGAAGAGCGATCAGCCCCTCGACGAGCTCCGGCTCGGCCCGCCCGACGGTCGCCTCCAGCGCGGCGGAGCGGACCTGCCACGCCGGATCGGCGAGCGCCTCGATGATGCGATCGAGGGCGGCGCGAGTCCCGACCCGACCGAGGTTTCGCACGACAAGGGCCCGGATCGTCCGATCGCGCGCATCCGAGACGGCGAGGAGCGCCTCCTCCGCCCGAGAGGGATCGAGCTGACCGAGGGCGCGGACCGCCTCCTTCACGAACGCCTCGTCCCCCCGCCGCCGCAGGAGCAGCCGTGCGATCTCCTCACTCGCCTCGAGGATCCCCAGCCTCCCCACCGAGCGGACCGCGGCGGAGGCGACCGCATCCGAGGGGTCGAACATGGCGGCGCGCAGCGGCTCCGCCGCCTTCTCATCCCCGGTGTAGCCGAGGGAGTCCGCGACCACCGACCGTCGGAGGGTGTCCCCCTTCCCCCCGAGGACGCTCCCGAGGTAGCGCAGCGCCTTGGGGTCGCGGACTCGGCGGAGCCGGCCCTCGATCCGGGTGGTCGCGTTGCGGTCGGCGGGGCTCAGACGGTTTCCGGCATCCCCCTCCGGGATCGTCAGCACGAGGGCCCGGATCGCCTCCGCGGTCCCGACTCGCCCGAAGAGATCGATCGCGGCGTTCTGAGAGTTGCGTCGCTGCTTCATCCGGAGCTGCTCTTCGAAGACCCGCAGCCGCAGGCTCTTGAAGTGCTTCCGCTGCAGACCGCTCATCAGCGCGGTCATCGCGCCCTCATCGAGGCTCTTCACATCCTTGAGGATCCGCTGCGCCGCGCGGGGTCCTCCGACCGCGAGCAGGGGCGAGATCACCGCCGCCCGGACCTCGCCGACCTCCTTGTCGAAGAGGGAGAGCAGGTACTGCTCGGTCTCCGGTCCCTTCGCGGTGGAGAGGTCATCGAGGTGGTTCTCCAGGGCGCGCAGGAGCGGGGTCCGCTGGTTTCGCGCGGTCTGGTCGTACTCCGCGCGCTGGCGCTGATACTCCGGAATCCACTCGGCGAGCCGATCCCGCACCGGGCGGAGGGTGCCCTTCTCCTTGCCCGCCCGACGGGCGGCGGTCGTGCCCGGGAGGGCGCGTCGCAGGCGCTGCCAGACCTCCTCCGCCTCCTCGAAGCGGCCGAGCTCCCGGAGCGCGATGCCCCGCCAGTAGAGGGATTCGGCGACCTCGGGGGCGTCGGGCGCGATGCGGGCGATCTCCTCCAGTCGGGAGAGCGCGGACTCGCAATCCTCGAGCTCGATCTCCGCGCGCCCCCATCCGAGCCGGATCTCCGCGGCTCGCGTCCCTCCGCCCTCGGTCGCGCTCGCGCGCCGGTAGGTGTCCCGGGCGATCTCGTGATCCCCCACCTCCCGCTGGCACTCCGCGATCCAGTAGAGCGCCTCCTCCGCCGCGCGCGTCCCCGGCCAGGTCTCGCGGAGCTCCGAGAAGCGCTGCTCGCTCTGCATCAGTCGGGACTCGCGATCGTCGCCCAGCCCGCTCCTTGCCGGGACGCGGTTCCGTCGGGCCGGAGGAGCGGGGATGGAGATGTGGTCCGACACGGCATCGCTGAGAGCCTGCTCCTCCGGCGGGACCGCGGGCTCGTCCGGCGCGGGCTCCTCCCCGCCGTCGTCGCCCTCCGCCTCATCATCGAGAGAACGACAGAGCGGCGAGGGCGCCTCTCCCCGCGCTCCCGCGTCCGGAGCGGCGTCTACGCCGGGGGGAACCAGGAGGGAGAGGAGGAGGGCGGAGAGGAGGAGGGGAGAGTCGAGGCGTCGGCGGTTCGGGTTCAAGGATGCCTCCCGGAGAGCAGGGGTTGCCGGGGGCGGACGCGCCTCCCCCTCGCTCCATGTTCTACCGGACCAACCGGGGGAAGGTGAGCCCTTCTCGCCGCTCCCCCCGGGGACTGCTACGATGTCGCTCCCTGCTTGACGGCTCACCCGGATGGGTGAGCGGTCGGAATCGGAGGCTCCCCCGTGCCCAGCTCCTCCTCCGGCGCCGAGCGGCTGCGGATCCCCGCTCTGGTCTCGACGCTCCTGATCGCGACCCTCTCCCCCGCCGCGGGCGCGGGGGGAGACCTGATCGAGCTGATCCCCTTCCCCGGCTCGACCGCCCAGGGGATCACCGTCGACGGCGCCGACGGCACCTACTGGACCCCCTCCCTCTTCGGTGAGGTGATCCACCACTACGCTCCGAACGGCTCTCCCCTCGGGGCGATCCCGAGCCCCTTCGGACCGGGGGGGCGCCCCACCGGGATCGCCTGGTACCCCCAGAACGACACCCTCCTCGTGGTCGACGGCTTCTCTCACCGACTGATGGAGATCGATCGGACCGGCGCACCGGTCGGCCTCGACCTGTTCCTCCCCCTGGTCCCCGTCCCCAATCAGGGGGGACCGGTCCTCCGCGGGATGGCCGTGCATCCGGGCGGAGGCAATGGCGGACTCGGCTCGCTCTATGTCGTCGAGTCGGTCGCGACGCGGATCTACGAGTTCGATCTCGGCTCGGGTGTGGAGATCCGCAGCTTCCTTCATCCCCAGGACCCCGACGGCTTCCCGGGCAACGGCCTCGGAGCCCCCTCCGGAGGGATCGAGGTCCTCGTCGACGGGAGTGGCGCGCTCCTCGGGTTCGACCTCATCGGCGGGAACGGGACCTTCCCTCAGGTCCTCCGCCTCGATGCGGATGGACTGGCGACCGGCTATGAGATCACCCTCGACGCCATCGGCGCGAGCAACAGCGGCATCCCCGGGATCGTCCGCACCATCGTCATCGACCCGGACACCGGTCTCCCGGTCGAGGCGATCGTCGGCGTGTCGGAGTCCCTGAACGCGGTGTTCGTGGTCGATGGATCGCTCCCCCCGATCGCCCAGATCGAGGCTCTCGACTGCTCGACGACGGCGGACGCGCACACCCTCGTCTGGGATCCGGGGCCGGGCTACGACGCCATCGAGGTCCGGCGGGATGGGAGCCTCATCGCCACCCTCCCCGGCGGGGCGACGACGCTCACCGAGACCGGCCTCCCCGATGGGGTCCATCGCTACTCGGTGCAGGGGCGGCTCGGCCCCTTCGAGACCGAGCCGGCCTCCTGCCTCGGCGTGGTCGGAGCGGGTCAGATCCTCGATCAGGTCGAGGTGGTGGGCGATCCCTCGTTCACCCTCGACCTCACCTCGGGGGACGGGCTCATCTACCTGACGACCTCGGATGGGACGATCCAGAGCTACGGTCTCGACCTCACCTGGGCCGGCGAGCTCCCCGGACCCTTCACCGGTCCCGACGACGAGCTGACCGGGATCGCCTACCGCCCCGACACCGGCACGCTCCTCGTCGTGAATCGCTTCGACAACATGATGCAGGAGCTCGATGTCGCAGGGACCCCGATCGGGCCTCCCGTGCTCCTGCAGATCGATGTCCCCGACGACGAGGAGACCTACCTCGGCGGAATCACCTACGACCCGGCCGGGAACGGGGGCCTCGGCGAGATCTGGGCGGTCGAGTCGACGAGGTCCATCGTCTACCGCCTCGCCCTCGACGGCTCCGTCCTGGACAGCTTCCTGCACCCGGATGAGGTCGCGGATCCCACCCCCGACCCGAGCTTCATCGACACCTTCTCCCTGGGGATCAGCGGGGTCCCCGGCGCGGGGAGCGGCTTCGATCGCATCGAGCTCACCGGGGGCTCCGTCTTCGATCGTCGCATGACGCGCGTCGTGCAGGTCGACCCCCTCACGGGGGAGCCGGACGGGCCCGAGGTGCCCCTCGCCGCGGCGCTCCAGGCGCGCAACACTCGCTACTACTCGATCGAGAACACCGTCCATCTCGGGGAGCCGGTCACCTACGCCCTCGACATCCGCGCGGTCCTCTATTGCCTCCGGCGCTCCCCTCCCGCCGTCCTGCCGGTCTCCTACCTTCGCTGTGCCCAGCCCGAGCTCGTCGATGAGGTGCAGATCACCTTCCTCAACCAGGGGCCGTACGACTCGATCACCATCCACCGCGACGGCAGCCCCGTGGCGACCCTCCCCGGAGACGCCACCGCGTGGCTCGATCTCGACGCCGCGCCGGGCGTCCACGACTACGTCGTCGTGCCGTCCACGGGCGGTCTCGACGCCGCCCCGGCGCGCTGCTCGCTGCGGGTCGGGGTCGGTGCCCGCCTCGAGACCACCTTCATCTCCCCCGCGTTCAGCCCCTACCAGGTCGCGAAGGATCCCTCGGATGGGAGCTATGTCGTCTCGTCGAACTCCGGTGCCCTCGCCGAGATCCTCTACCGCTTCGACGCAAACCTCGACTTCATCGGGACGATCCCCGCGCCGGGGGTCTACCCGTGGCTGGTGGCGACGATGGCGATCCGACCCACCGCGGGCGGCAGCGAGCTGTGGTCGATCACCTGGGAGGTGCCCGCCCCGTTCCAGTCTCCGCAGGTCTTCCGCCTGACCCGACAGGCCCTCGACGGGTCGATCCTCGCCGGCCCCTTCGACATCTCCCTCCCGGGCTCCGACCCGAGCGTCGCCCTCACCTATCCGGCCGGGATGGTCCATGATCCGGAGAGCGACTCCTTCCTGCTCCTCGAGCGGAACACCGACCAGTACCTGCGCCTCGCGCTCGACGGCGCGATCACCCCCGCGTTCCCCCACCCCGCGCCTCCCTATCAGCAGTTCGTGTTCAACCTGGGGAACGCGCTCGTCCCGGAGCGGGATGTCCTGATCGCGACGACGGCGGGTCCGTTCGACGATCGGATCACGAAGGCGATCGAGATGTCTCGGGATGGCACCCCGAACGGGACCGAGATCCCCCTGACCGACACCCGCATGAACCCGATCTACGGGATCACCGATGAGGGCTCCTCGGTCCTCGCGATGGGGAGCCTCGGGAGCCTGCCGATGATGGTGAGGGTGAAGGCCTCGGATCCGGTCCCTCCACCTCTCGCCCTCGACTGCACCGAAGGGGCCCCCGGTGTCGTCGTCCTCACCTGGAGCGAGCCGATCCCCTACGATCTCGTGATGGTGCGAAGAAACGGGGTGCCGATCGCGACCCTGCCGGCGGGGAGCACGGTCTTCATCGAGCCGAGCCAGCCCCCGGGGGCGGTGACCTACTCGGTCGTCGGTCAGACCGTGGATGGGACGAGCGCCCAGACCACCTGCGCTCTGGTCGTGGCGGGAGGGACCACCCCGTTCCGTCGGGGCGATGCGAATCAGGATGGTGTGCTCGACCTCGGGGACCCGATCACCATCCTGGAGACGCTCTTCTCCGGCGGGGACCCACTCCCCTGTCCGGACGCCGCGGATGCCAACGATGACGGCGCGGTCGACATCGCGGATCCGATCTCTCTCCTCGAGTACCTCTTCGGAGGTGGACCGCCGCCTCCCGCACCTTTCCCGGGACAGGGGGCGGACCCGAGCCCGGACCTGCTCGACTGCTGAGGCGGAGGGGAACCGACCTAGCGGTCGTCCCCGCCGAAGAGCCCTCCACCGATCCGCTCGAGGACCCGCTTCGCCTCGTCGCCGACCGCATCCCCGAGCTGCTCCCCGACTTGCTCTCCGAGCTTCTCCTCCAGACGCTCGGTCAGGCGGTCCTGCTCCGCCTCGAGCCGCCCATCCAGCTCCGCCCGAGCCCGCCGGGCCAGCTCCCCCCGCCCGGCCTCGGTGAGCGCATCGATGAGGGCCTCGGGAGCGAGACGGATCCGGGGCGCGGTGAGGGGCGAGGCGACGGTGAAGGGGAGGGTGAGGCGCTCGAGCGGCTCCAGACGATCGGAGCCGGGGAGTCGCACCGAGACGTCTCTCAGGCGAACTTCCCCTGCCAGCTCGAAGAGGAGCGCATCGTCCACGAGACGGAACTCTCCCTCGATCTCGATGTCGATCTCACCCCCGCTCAGGAGCGGCTCCCCCTTCCAGCGGACCTTCCTCGCGACGCCGTCCCCATCGATGCCGGTGCGACGGAGCAGGAGCCGCTCCGCTCCCGCCGTCGCCGAGGGAAGCTCGCGGGGATTCACGGCGACGCGCAGGGAACCATCCGCGCTGTCGCAGGAGAGCCCGGGACGCTCCGGCAGGAGGGAGGGGGCCGAGGACAGGTTCCACCCCTGGATCTCGAGAGAGCTCCCCACCAGCGAGTCCGCCTCGATGCCACCGATGACGAGACGATCGATCCGGACGAGGGGGGAGTCCGACCGCAGACCGCGGGCGCGGGTGAGGGAGCCCCGGAGACGCGGGGGCGCCTCCCTCGCCGGAGATGCCTCGTCGTCAGAGCCCGGGCGGGTCCGCGAGAGGCGCCGGAGCAGCTCCTCTCCCTGACGCAGGCGCTCCGCCCAGCGCTCCGCCTCGACGAGGAGCTCGCTCAGGGGGATCTCCTCGAGATCGGGGCGAGGGGCGGGGGGCGGCTCGCGCGGAGGCGGGGGCGGCTCCCCCGCGCCGACGAGCGCGCGTCCGGGTTGCGCGCGACGGAGCCCCATCTCCGCGCCATCCATCCGCAGCTCCTCGATCTGCCAACGCCGGCGGAGGAGCGCCCGGAGGTCGAGGTCCGCCCGGGCCTGGCGCACTCGGATGAGGTCCCGACCGAGGTCGGCTCGGTCCGCCACCGCCAGCCCCTCCATCTCGACCACACCACTCGCGAGATCGAGGCGAATGCGATCGAGGTCGACGGTCGCTCCGTTCAGACGCTCCAGTCCCCCGCGGATGGCGGCGGTCAGGACCGGAGATGCGAAGAGCCCGGGGAGCGCCCAGATGATGATCACGACGCCGGCGAGCCCGACCGCCCCGAGCGGACGGATCGGGAGCCCGGCCCGGCGCTCTCCGAAGCGCTCCAGGGTGGCGCGGCGGGGGGCCGCCCCGAGCAGCAGCCAGGTGACGGCGCGGATCGCACGACTGCCGGTGATCGCCCGGAATCGAGGCGAGTCCTCGTCGAGCGTCAGCAGCGCCGTCCGCAGGCGGGAGACGAGCCGGACGAGGCCCAGGCCTCCGAGGGCCCCGATTCCCGCCCCCACGAGCCACGCTCCCGCCACTTGATGGTAGTCGAAGCCGCACCACGCGAGCCCGGGGGCGGAGACGATCCAGCGGAAGAGCCCCTCGGTCGGACCCTCGAGGAGCAGAGCCCCCGCGCCAGTGACGACCGAGTCCCGCGCTCCGAGAAGCTCGGCCCCCAGCGCCATCAACGCCGCGAGCCAGAGATTCAGAGGGAGGAGAGCGAGGACCGCGAGGAGCAGCAGGTGGCTCCCCGGAGCCACCCCGAAGCCGGGGAGGAGCCCGAGGATCGTCCCGACGATGCAGCTGAGGACGAGCTGCCAGGGGGTGGTGCCGCCGAAGGCGATCTTTCCGAGCTGCCGGAGGACCATCGTTCACGCTCCCTCGTGTCGGGATGGGGAGGAGCCCCCCTCAGCCGAAGTTCTCCCGGAGCTGCACGGAGATGACGACGATCGCGAGGGCGAGAAGGAGCGCGATCGTGCCCCAGCGCCCATCCTGCTGGCGCAGCCTCTCCGCGAGGGACGACCGCCCCCCGAGAACGCTCATCAGGAAGAAGACCGCCATCGCGGCGAGGAACTTCATCCCGAACCACATGTGGTAGCCCCCATCCGCCTCTCCCTTGGCGAGCCCCGCCGTCATGAGCTGATAGAGCCCGGTGACGATGAGGAGGAGGATCACCGTGTGGGTGATCGGAGTCCAGCGGCGACGTGCGAGGAGGACCGTCTCCGGCGCGGGGTGCACCTGGATGGCGGGACGGAGCGCGAGCAACTTGTGAGCGATCGACCCCACCGCGAACATCGCGGCGATGAGGTGGATCGTCCGGCTCGCCGTCTCCATGCCTCCGGCCCCCGTGGCCTCCGCCTGCGCGAGGAGGAGCGGTCCCCCGCCCGACTCGAGGATCGTGCTCAGTTCGAGGATCATCCCAGACTCTCCCTTCTCCCGGGGCCGCTCTCCCGACCTCGGGCGGGCAGCATGACCGATCCGGACCGCGCCGGCCACCGCACCTCCCCCGGTCGGGGCGGAACCGCCGAGGTGGTCGCCGATCGACCCGGTTCGCGTATACTCCGCGGGCAATGACCACCCGGCGGCGCGAGGCGTGCGCCACCCCCGGAGGTCCGGTGACAGGGAGTCGGAGGAGGCGCATGAAGGCCGAGGAGTTCGTCCGATTCATCGGGAAGCAGCGGGCGAGCGCGATCCTGCGCACCCCCCACGGTGACCGCGCCGTTCCGGCGATGGAGGCGGCCGCGCGAGCCGGGTTCCGCGCGCTCGAGTTCACCCTGACGATCCCCGGTGCCTTCGAGGCGATCGCCACGATGGCCCGAGATCCGGATCTCGTGATCGGGGCCGGCACGGTCCTGACCGCCGAAGAAGCGGAGCGCGCCGTCGCGGCCGGCGCGCGGTTCCTCGTCTCCCCGGTCTGCGACCCTGCGATCATCCGCGTCGCCCGGGATCTGGAGGTCGCGAT
>JAFMMO010000179.1 GCA_017859655.1 Pseudomonadota bacterium
GGCGCACGGACCGATCGTGGCGCTCGCCATCGAGGGGGGCTGGTACTTCGAGCGGAGCTTCGTCGAGATCGGGAGCGCCCGGATCATCGCCGCGTACGCGGCGGAGGGCGCGGTCCGCTACCAGAAGTTCAGCCTCCGAACCCTGATGCCGGAGTGGCTCCGGGAGCGGGCCCTCTTCCTCGAGCACTGGCAGTGGCTCGGGCTCGCCTCCCTGCTCCTGCTCGCCTGGCTGGTGCACCGGATCGCCACCTTCATCGCGAGGGTGCTCCTCGGCCGATGGTCGGGACGCCACGCCGAAGGGCGCTCCACCTCGGAGGCGGTCCGCGCCCTCGGCACGGCGATCGGGCTCTTCGCCGCGGCGAGCGTGATCGGGCTCCTGCGCCCCTACCTCGAGCTCTCCGCCGCCGGAGACCGCGCCGTGCTCCTCGCCGCCAAGGTCCTCGCCTCGTTCGGTGGGATGGTCCTCGCCTATCGCCTCGCCGACCTCGCCGGAGCGTGGCTCCGGGATGCCGCGCGGAGGACCGACTCCCGCCTCGACGACCAGCTCGCCCCGATGCTCGAGCGCTCGCTCAAGGTCCTCATCACCGTCGGCGCGTTCCTGTTCGTTCTCGACAACCTCGATGTGGACATTCTGAGCTTCCTCGCCGGGCTCGGCGTGGTCGGGATCGGCGTCGGCCTCGCGGCCCGGGACACCTTCGCCAATTTCTTCGGCTCGGTGACCGTGTTCGCCGACAAGCCGTTCCAGGCCGGAGACTGGATCATCGTCGGCTCGGTGGAGGGGACCGTCGAGGAGATCGGGTTCCGCACGACCCGCGTCCGCACCTTCTACAACTCGATCGTGTCCCTGCCGAACGCGAGCCTCGTCGACTCCGCCATCGACAACATGGGCAGGCGCCGCTGGCGGCGGTACAAGACCCGCCTCGGCATCCTCTACAGCACCCCCAGCACGAGGATCGAGGCGTTCTGCGAGGGGATCCGGCAGATCGTCCGCGCGAACGAGCGCATGCGTCAGGACTACGCGATGGTCTACCTGAACGACTTCGGAGGGAGCGCCCTCGAGGTCCTCGTCTACGTCTTCTTCGATGTGCCGGACTGGGAGCAGGAGCTGCGCGCCCGTCAGGACTTCATGCTGGAGATCATCCGCCTCGCCGAGCATCTGGGTGTCGGCTTCGCCTTCCCCACCACGTCGATCCATCTGGAGAGCACGCCGGAGCGCCCCCTGCCGGCCCCCGGAGTCCGAAGCGGCGAGGAGCTGCGCCGGGAGGCGGAGCGGTTCGGCCCGCAGGGAGACCTCGCCCACCCCGAGGGGTCCGCCGCGTTCCCCCGCTGATCGTCAGCGAAGCTGCGCCCGAGGGCGGCGCCCGGCTCAGAGGGCGGTGAGGAAGGCGTCGAGGAGCCCCTTCGGCGCGTCCACATGCACCCAGTGGCCGGCGCTCGGGAGATGGTGGAGAAGAAGTCGCCCCGCCCCCGCTTCGCGCTCGAGCCGCTCCCGCGCCCCCGGGGAGAAGACATCGGAGCGCCCCCCCACCACGCAGTGGACCGGGCAGGGGGGGTGGAGGAGGCGGGGCCAGAGATCCGTGGCGTGATAGTCCTCGAGGATCGCCTCGATCGCATCAAGGTCCAGCTGGAGGTGGAGCTCCCCTCCCGCCCGCACGAGGTTCTTGCCCAGCCAGCCGGCGAGCCCCGCCGAGAAGCCCCGATCGACCAGCTCACTCGTGAACGCTTCGCGCTCCGGATAGGAGCTCGGCATCGACCGGAGCGCCTCGATCACCCGCAGCACCGTCGTCCTCCCCGCCGCCTCGGGCCGCGGACCGGGATCCGCGTCGAGCAGCCAGATCGAGTCGGGCGTCCCTCGTCCGAGGGTCGCCGCGGTGAAGGCGACCTTCGAGCCGAAGGAGTGACCGCTCAGGACGCGGGGGCGGATCTCCCGCTCCTCGAGGTGGTGCGCCACATCTCGGGCCGCCGCCTCGACGGTGTGAGGCGGCGTGCCAGCGTCGGACCGGCCGTGGAGGCGAAGGTCGAGGAGGAGCGCGCCGAGATGGGGACGCGCCTCCACGAGGCGACGGGCGAAGCCGGCCCAGTTCGCGCCGCTCCCGAGGATCCCATGGAGGAACACGACCCATCCCTCCGGCTCCGGCGTGGCGGTCACCCGATGCTCGTGCAGTCGCGTCGGAGTCACGAGGCCTCCTCTCCACCCGGGCGGAAGAGGGCGCGGAGCGCTTCCGACTGAGGGGTCGGGACCAGCGCCAGGACCCGGTCCCCGGGCTCGAGCGTGTCCTCGCCGTGGAGGAGCTTCCGAGTCTCGCCCCGGAGGCGGGTGGTGAGGAGGACATCGTCCGGGAGATTCAGCTCCCGCACCCGGCAGCCCGCGACCGGCGAGCCCGGTCGGACCTCCGCCTCCACGAGGCCGTGCCCCGTGAGGAGACCGATCCGCGTCTGCTCGGTGCGCTCCGCCTCTCCGACCCTCTCGAGCCGCCCCACCCGGTAGGCGCGCAGGACATCGCTGCGGCGGAGGATCCCGAGGAGCCGGGTGGGGTCTCTCGCGTCGACGACGGGCATCCGCCCCACATCCCGCACCGCCATTCGCTCCAGCGCCTCCCCCATCGACTCCTCCGGGGTGGCCGTGAGGAGGGAGCGCACCATCACCGCCTCGACCGTCGTCCCACTCCCGTCCGCGCCCCCCGCGCGAGCCCGCTCCAGATCGGTGATGGTGACGATGCCGCAGAGCGCGCCGCGCTCGTCGACGACCATCATCCCATGGCGGTGGCTGCGGAGGAACGCGGCTTCCACTTCATCGAGCGGCGTGGTCCGCTCGATCGTGAGAGGGTCCGGACGCATCACCTCGCCGACGAGGACATGGTCGAGGACATCCGTGTCTCTCCCGAGCCGGAGGCGCACCCCGCGACGGGTCAGCTTGAGGGAGTAGATCGACTCGGGGTGCAGGCGCCCGGCGAGCAGGGTCGCCGCGATCGTCGACGCCATCAGCGGGAGGATCACGCCGTAGCTGCCGCTCATCTCGAAGGCGATGAGGATCGCCGTGAGCGGGGCGCGGGCCGCCGCGGAGAAGACCGCCGCCATCCCCGCGAGGGCGCAGGCCGCAGGCTCGGGCGCGATCCCCGGGGCGAGCTGCTCGGCGAGCTGGCCGAAGAGGCCCCCGAACATCGCCCCCATGAAGAGGGAGGGCGCGAAGACCCCCCCGGAGTTCCCCGAGCCGAGGGTGAAGGAGGTCGCCAGCATCTTCGCGAGGACGAGGACGAGGAGCAGCTTCCATGGGACCGGCCCGGCGAGGGCCAAACCGATCGCCTCGAATCCGGAGCCGAAGACGTGGGGCACGCCCTCCCCGACCCCGAGGGCGACCGACTCCGCGACCCCCCACCCCTCCAGGAGCAGCGGATAGGAGTAGCCGAGGAGCCCGAGGAGGAGCCCCCCCACCGCGGGGCGGAGGGAGAGCGGGCACCGCTTCCAGGCATCGAAGCGGTCCTCCGCGAAGTACAGGACCCAGATGAAGGCGACGCCGACGAGCGCCGCCCCGAGTCCCAGCAGGATGTAGATCCCCATCTCGCCCGCGGAGTGGAGCTGATGGGAGGGGACCTCGAAGGCGGAGTGCTCCCCGAGGAACGCGCGGCTGACGACGCTGGCCGTCACCGCCGAGATCACCACGTTCGAGAGGATCCCCACCCCGAGCTCGCCGGCGAGCACCTCGATGGCGAACGCAACTCCGGCGATGGGAGCGTTGAAGGTCGCCGCGACCCCGGCCGCGGCCCCGCAGGCGACCAGGTTCTTCACCCGGGCTCGGGAGAGCCGGAGGAGCTGGGCCACGGTCGAGCCGAGGGTCGCGCCCACCTGAACGATGGGGCCCTCCCGACCGGCGGAGCCTCCCGACCCGAGACAGATGGAGGAGGCGGCGATCTTCGCGACCGCCACCCGCGGGCGGATCCGTCCCCCTTCGAGCGCGAGCGCCTGCATCACCTCGGGGACCCCGTGCCCCTTCGCCTCCCGCGCGAAGCGGGAGATGATCGGCCCGGCGGCGAGCCCCCCGAGCGCGGGGACGATGATCACCCACCCGCGACCCAGATCCGGCAGGGCGCCCGGAAGGACATCGGTGCCGAGCCGTGAGATCGCCTCGATGCAGCGGACGAAGAGGATCGCCGCTCCTCCGGTGAGGGCGCCGACCAGGATCGCCGTGATCAGCAGAAGGTTCCGCTCGGAGGGTCGACGCCGATCGAGCTGGGCGCTCAGCCACCGCGACACCGACCGGGTGAACGGGGGGCGCTCCGCTCCGCGCGCCGGCGTCGATCGATGGTCCCTCGTATCTTCCACGCTCATGGGGGTCGGTATCGTCGATGAGACCCACCGGAAGCAAGGGGTCTCTCGGCCCGTCGATCTCGATCGCGGCGCGGTCGGTGAGCTCCACTGTCTTCGACAAGCCGTGCTCTCACACCCCCCTCCCCTCTGCTACCATGGACCCGCGGGGCGGTGGCCCCGCGAAGACCGCGAGAGGAGCCACCGGGAGGGCCTCCTCGGCGTGCTCGCCCGATCGGGCACGATCTCGAGACTCATGGATCCGCAACGCCGCGCGCGAGGAGGGACGAAATGTCCAACCGATGTCTCACCCCTGCCTCTCTCCTCCTGCTCCTGACCGTGAGCCTGGCCTCTCCCGCGGCGGGGCAGGTCGGACCCGATGTCATCGTCGGGGATCTCCACCAGGTCGCGAGCTACGGCTCGAGCGGCGCCTACCACGCCTACGCCGTCGGCACGACGAGCTGCAACATCGGCGACACGAACCTCCTCTGGATCTCCGGCACCAACGAGCACCCCGTGATCGGGCAGGAGCTCTACCGCCTGAAGGACGGGCGGTTCGAGCAGGTCGGCCTGAGCTGGCTCAAGCACGGCTTCTTCGCCCTGAGCCAGAGCCTCTGCGCCCCCTGCAACCCCACCGACGGGACGACCCTGGGGGTGGGCTGCTCCGACCCCTACTCGGCGAGCCTCAACGGCTCCCAGTCGAACCTGGGGCCGCGGTCCCAGGTGAACGCCTTCACCGGCGAGTTCCCCTACCCCTTCAGCGCCCCCGGCTTCTCCGGGAGCGTGGCGCGTCGCCTCCGCGTCGCCTCCGCGGATGTCGACCCCGCCCAGAACCCCGGCGCGCTGTACTTCGTCACCGGGCACTACATCACCCAGGACGATGCCCAATCGGGGAACGGGGAGAACAACTGCTCCTACCGCCCGGTCGCGATCGCGAACGACGCGAACTTCACGCTCTCGTTCATCGGCGGTCAGGGCACGCGGCAGCAGGATCCGGGGATCCAGGCCTGGCAGGACAACCAGCCCTCGGTCGTCCTCGAGGACTTCCGCGTGCCGGGGGAGGGGCTCTTCATCGTCGGGTACGACGTCACGAACAACGGGGACGGGACCTGGCACTACGAGTACGCGGTCTTCAACATGAACTCCGACCGCAGCGGACAGAGCTTCACGGTCGAGGTCCCGGCGGGGGTCACCCTCACCAACGTCGGATTCCACGACGTCGATCACCACAGCGGGGAGCCCTACTCCCTCACCGACTGGAGCTTCACCCAGACCGCCTCCGGGGCGACCTGGCAGACGACCCCGTTCGCGGTCGATCCGAACGCCAACGCCCTCCGCTGGTCCACGCTGTACAACTTCCGCTTCGACGCGAACGTGCCCCCCGCCGCCGGCGTCGCCACCATCGGGCTCTTCAAGCCGGGGGCGACGGCGAGCGTCTCCGGGGCGATCCTCGCCCCCACCGGCGGGAGCCTCGACTGCAACGCGAACGGCATTCCCGACCTCGATGACGTGGCCAGCGGGAACAGCCCGGACTGCAACGGCAACGGGGTCCCCGACGAGTGCGAGGAGGACTGCAACCTCAACGGTGTCCCCGACGGCTGCGACATCGCCGGCGGGCTCGAGGCGGACTGCGACCTCGACGGGGTCCCGGACTCCTGCGCCCTCGCCTCCGGCGCCGCCAGCGACTGCGACGGGGACGGCATCCTCGACTCCTGCGAGCTCGCGGCAGGCACCGACACCGACTGCGACCTCGACGGTGCACCGGACAGCTGCCAGATCGCGGCGGGGGCCGCCGACTGCGACACGAACGGTGTCCTCGACATCTGCGAGTCCTCCGGCCTCGAGGTCCACGACCGGATCATCTCGCCTCCCCTCTCGATCATCTCGAACGGGGGTCCCGCCATCGACACCCTCACCATCACCGACTCCGGGGTCATCGAGGATGTCGATGTCGCGATCGAGATCACCCACACCTGGATCGGCGACCTTGTGGTGACGACCACGAGTCCCGCCGGCACCTCGGTGGTCCTGCACCAGACCTCCGGCGGCAACACGGATGATCTCTTCGCGACCTACGACGACGAGCTCGCGCCGGGCACCATCTCTCCCGCCCAGCCCCTCTCCGGCTTCGATGGCGAGGATCGGGTCGGGGCGTGGACGCTGACCGCAAGCGATGCGGTCAGCGGGGACAACGGCGCCCTGCACGCCTGGTCCCTCTTCCTTCAGATCCAGGGCGCGGCGATCGTGGACTGCAACGGCAATCAGGTCGACGACGCCTGCGAGATCGCGGGTGGGGCCGCCCTGGACTGCGACGGAAACGGTGTCCCCGACGAATGCGACCTCGCCTCCGGGGCCGCGGACTGCGACCTCGATGGGGTTCCCGACGGCTGCCAGATCGCCGCAGGCGCCGGCTCCGACTGCGACGGAAACGGCAGTCTCGACTCCTGCGACATCGCCGGAGACCCCGCCCTCGACTGCGACGGGAACGGCCTCATCGATGGCTGCGAGCTGGCGGGTGGGACCACGAGCGATTGCAACCTGAACGGAGTGCCGGACTCCTGCGACATCGCTTCCGGAGCCAGCTCCGACGCGAACAGCGACGGGATCCCCGACGAGTGCGCCCCGACCCCGTTCCTGCGGGGGGATGCGAACGGGGACGACGCCCACGACATCAGCGATCCGATCACCCTCCTCCTCCACCTCTTCGAGGGCGCCCCCCTCGTCTGTCAGGACGCCGCCGATCTGAACGATGATGGCGCTCTCGATGTCTCCGATGTGATCAGCGGCCTCGCCCACACCTTCGGGGTCGGGCCGGTGCCGCCTGCTCCCTTCCCGATCTGCGGCGCGGATCCGAGCCCCGACCCCCTCGGGTGCGGCAGTCACCCGGCCTGCCCCTGAGCGGGCCTCGCGCCGCTCGATCCCCCGCGGGATCGACTTGATTCCCGA
>JAFMMO010000180.1 GCA_017859655.1 Pseudomonadota bacterium
GATCCGCGAGCACGCCGAGCGGACGGGGCACCTCGCCGGCTTCAAGCCGGCGGGGGGGATCTCGACCGCCAAGGATGCGATCGCGTTCCTCCTCCTCGTGAAGGAGGAGCTGGGGGTCGAGTCCTGCCGCCCCGACCGCTTCCGGATCGGGGCATCGAGCCTCCTCGCCGATCTCGAACGACAGCTGGAGTTTCACGCGACCGGCCGCTACTCCGCCCGGCATCACCACCCGATGGGATAGGAGCCACCGTGTCCGACCCGCGCAGCATCCTGGAGTCCCTCGATTACGGCCCCGCCCCTGAGTCCGACGAGGACGCCCGCTCCTGGATCGCCCGGTGGGGCGATGCCATGCCGCTCTTCATCGACGGCGCCTTCGAGACCCCGGCGGGGCGCGAGACCTTCCCGACCCGGAACCCCGCGACCGGGGAGACCCTGACCTCCATCACCCAGGCCACGGAGTCCGACGTCGATCGAGCGGTCGCGGCCGCGCGGCGGGCGGCCCCCCTGTGGTGGGACCTCGGACCCGCGGCGCGCTCCCGGCACCTCTACGCCCTCTCCCGGGGGATCCAGAAGAACTCGCGCCTCTTCGCCACCCTCGAGACCCTCGACAACGGGAAGCCGATCCGGGAGACGCGGGACATCGATGTCCCCCTCGTCGCCCGGCACTTCCATCACCACGCGGGCTGGGCCCGGCTCCTCGACGAGACCCTCCCCGGCTCGAAGCCGTGGGGGGTCTGCGGGCAGGTCATCCCCTGGAACTTCCCCCTCCTGATGCTCTCCTGGAAGGTGGCCCCCGCCCTCGCGGCGGGGAACACGGTGGTCCTCAAGCCGGCCGAGTGGACCTCGCTCACCGCGCTCCTCTTCGCGGAGCTCTGCGAGCAGGTGGGGCTCCCTCCCGGAGTCGTCAACGTGGTGACCGGAGACGGCCGCTGCGGCGCCGCGGTGAGCGGGCATGGGGATGTCGACAAGGTCGCCTTCACTGGCTCCACCGAGGTCGGCCGGATCATCCGGCGTCAGATCGCCGGGAGCGGCAAGGGGCTGACCCTCGAGCTCGGCGGGAAGAGCCCGTTCATCGTCTTCGACGACGCCGACCTCGACTCGGCGGTCGAGGGACTCGTCGATGCGATCTGGTTCAATCAGGGGCAGGTCTGCTGCGCCGGCAGCCGCCTCCTCGTGGCCGAGTCGATCGCCGAGGCCTTCCACCGGAAGGTGATCGCCCGCATGGAGAAGCTGCGGATCGGCAGCCCCCTCGACAAGGCGGTCGATCTCGGCGCGATGGTCGAGGAGGAGCATCTCGTGCGGGTCCGCGACCTCTGCGAGACCGCGGTGGCGGAGGGGCACTCCTGCGTGCAGTCCCCGCAGCCCCTCCCCGAAGCCGGATACTGGTTCCCGCCCACCCTCTTCCCGAACATCTCCCCCGCCGCCTCGATCGCTCAGGAGGAGGTCTTCGGCCCGGTCCTCGTCTCCATGACCTTCCGCTCCCCCGCAGAGGCGGTGCGCCTCGCGAACCACACCCGGTACGGCCTCGCAGCGAGCGTCTGGAGTCAGGACATCGACACCGCGCTGGATGTCTCCCGACAGCTCCACGCCGGAACCGTCTGGGTGAACTGCACGAACCTCTTCGACGCCGCGGCCGGCTTCGGTGGCGTGCGGGAGTCGGGCTACGGCCGGGAGGGAGGGCTCGAGGGCCTTCACGCCTACCTCCAGCCCGCCACCCCCTGGGAGGACGAGACGGAGTGCGGCCCCGCAGGAGGGACCCTCACCGAGGTCGGGCGCGACGCCCTCGTCGGCGAGGGGCTCGATCGGACCGCGAAGCTCTTCATCGGTGGGAAGCAGGCGAGGCCGGATGGCGGCTACTCCCTCGAGGTCCGGGGACCCGATGGTGCCGTGGTGGGGGAAGTGGGGCGGGGGAACCGGAAGGATATCCGCAACGCGGTCGAGGCGGCCAACGCCGCCCGGGGATGGGGAGGGAAGTCCGCCCACCTCCGCTCCCAGATCCTCTGGTACCTCGCCGAGAATCTGGGACCCCGCGCCGACGAGCTCGCCGGGCGCATCACGGCGATGACCGGAGTCGCCCGGGAGGCAGCGGCCGAGGAGGTCGCGACCGCGATCGATCGGCTCACCTGGTGGGCCGCGTGGAGCGACAAGTACGACGGGCGGATCCACGAGGTGCCGATCCGAGGCCTGGTCCTCGCCCTCCATGAGCCGATCGGTGTCGTGGGGGTCGTCGCTACGGAGCGACACCCTCTCCTCGGCCTGGTCTCCCTCGTCGCGCCCCTCGTCGCGACCGGAAACACCGTCGTCTCAGTCCCCAGCGAGTCGTCGCCCCTCGCGGCGACCGACCTCTACCAGGTCCTCGACACCTCCGATGTGCCAGCCGGCGTCTGGAACATCGTCACCGGTCGCCACGAGGAGATCGTCCCCAGCCTCGCCGAGCATGATGCGGTCGACGCCCTCTGGTACGCCGGGGCGGCCGCCGGGGTGGGGGACATCGAGCGGGCCTCGGCCGGCAACCTCAAGCGCACCTGGTGCCCCGCCGGTTTCGATCCCCGCTCTCCCCGGGCGCTCGGGGAGGAGCTGCTCCGCCAATCCACCCGAGTGAAGAACGTCTGGCTGCCTCACGGGGTCTGAAGAACCCGCATCGCGCGGCCTTTCGACCGAGCGGAATGAGAAGCGGGGGGAGGGGAGCGATCGCTCCCCTCCCCCCGCTCGTTTCGGCCTTCCCCGCGGATCAGGGGCAGCCGGAGAAGTTCGGGCACTCGAGCAGGTCTCCGTCGGTCGGATCCACCTCACAGCCCCCCACGACGTTCGGCGCCGGCAGCGGGATCGCAGGCGATCCGAAGAGCGAGCCCAGGAGCGCGATCGCGTCCGCGATGTTGATCGTGCCATCATCGTTGGTATCCGCCGCATCGTCGCACTGGAGCACGTTCTGCCCGCCCGGACCCGGGAAGAGGGCCCCGAGGAGGTAGATCGCATCGGCGATGTTCACCGTGGTGTCGTTGTTGGTGTCCCCACGGAAGAAGAGCTCTCCGGGGTCGTTGATGTAGCCGAACGCCTCGAGATACAGACCGGCGAGGAGCTCCCGATCCGCCGCGGTGCCGAATCCGCCGAACTCGAAGCTGTGAGAGATCATCGATCCCCCGAGCGTGCTCGCGGCGAAGACAGCGGTGATGTACGGCAGGAGCTCATCCGGGTCGGTCGCGTTCGGGATGCCGTCATTGGAGTTCACCCAGATCGCACCGGCGCTCGCGACCTCGAGGTCGAGCGCCACGCCCGCGGTGGTTCCCGTCAGGGCGAACTGGTCGGTGAAGTCGGTCCCGGTCTGGTCCTGCGCGTAGTCGACGGGGAGCGGGAAGTCGACGGTCGCGTTGACGCCGTTTCCGGAGTCGAGACCGAGCGTCTGCGTGAAGGAGTCGTCACCGTCCACCACATTGGTGCCGGTGTCCGGCTCGATCCCGTCCCGCTCGTCGAGCAGGGAGGCGGTGTGCACGAAGCCCCAGTGGTCCCCTCCCTCGAAGTAGATGTGCGCGCCACTCACCGCGGCGAGGGAGGCGAGGAAGTCGCCCTCCGCCGCGCTGATCCGGTAGTCGTTCGGGAAGGTCCCCGTCATGACCCAGATCCGCTCGAAGGTCCCGAGGTCCACGCCACAGGGAAGCTGCGTCGTGAAGTCAGGATCGCTCGCGGTCGGCGGCGCCGTGACATAGGCGGAGACGCCATTCGCCGCGAGCGCCGCCTGCAGCGCCGAGGCGGAGTCGACCAGACCCGGATCATAGGCGGTGGTCGTCTCACGACCCTCGAGGGCCAGAATGACATCCGTCTCTCCCGAGGGGGGGACGAAGATCGCCAACGAGCAGGTGGCGGCCGGCGACGCGTTTCCTCCGCAGAACCCGATCACCTCGACGAGGTGGATCCCCGGCGACAGTGTGTCCGTCACGAGGGTGGTGTCGGTCGGCTGCGGCTGGGTCGAGGCGGCGAGTCCGTCGATCAGGACATCGATCTGGGCGTAGGCATCGTTGTTGGTCCAGGTGAGGGTCGCGATGCCATCGCAGGCGAGCGTGTCCGTCGTGCACGTGAGGCCGGACGGTCCCTGCAGGGTGAAGTCGACGCTGACCGTCGTGGCGCTGGGCGAAGCGGTGCCGCAGGAGCCGACGATCGAGTAGCTCACCGTCCCGGCCGGGGGCGCGGTATCGGTGTAGGTGCTGAGGCCGGTCACATCCGCGAGGAAGACCCCGGCCCGATAGACCTCGAGCGTGTCGTAGGCCACCCCGGCGGTGCTCCAACCAAGCTCGACCAGGTTGTTGCAGACCTGGACATCCGCGACGAGGTTGGAGACCTCGGGGACGAACGAGGAGTCGGCGACCACGGTGCCGGAGGGCCCGGCGAGGACCGTCCCGCCACCGGTGCAGGTGTATTGCAGGGTGTAGGTGTAGGTCGTCCCGTCCACCACCCCGGCATCGTCGTAGCTGCTGTCGGCCGGACCGAGGGGGATCGTGACGGGGCTCACGCCGTCGTCCCGAACGAGCTCGAGGGATCCGTACGCGAAGTTGTTCGTCCACTCGAGCAGGACGCCACCGGTCGCGCAGACGCCGGCGCTGGCGAGCACGAAGTCGCTGGGGGGGGGACAGCAGATGTCCGCGAGGACGACGGGGTTGGTCTCCTCGTAGATGTTCACGCACCACTGGTCGAGGGTGCCGACGTCGCCACCGGCATCATCCACCACGGTCAGGGTCCAGTCTCCGCCGCTCGTCTCACACTGGAAGTCGGCCATCGAGCCCGGACCCTCCGGCTGGGTGTAGAGCCAGTCGTTGAGGTTCCCCGAGATCGGGTTGCCGAAGTCCGCGAAGGTGGTCGAGATGTTGTCGTTCCCGCCACCGTTGTCGGTGGTCAGGACGACATTCGTCCCGAACGGGGAGGAGACGTCGATGTCCAGGTCCGCCTGGAAGGTGTGGGTGATGTCGATCGAGACGGTGACATCGCGGATCGAGACATCCGGAGCGAAGGTGATCACATCGACCGCCGGCGGCAGCGTGCTGTCGATCGCCGAGCCCGGAGTGCTGCAGAGGGTGTAGTCCCGGGGCAGCGTGACGAATGTGTTGCAGGGGACCGGCGAGGCGAGGTCGGAGCCGACGAACCCCTCGACCTCGAGCGCGACGATCGAGTTCACCGGCTGCGCACCGGTCGAGTAGACGTTCGCCGTCCCGGCCACGGTCGCCTCGAAGGCGCCGTTCAGATAGATGTTGAAGCCGTCGTAGCTCTGGCCCGGCGCCGCGTCCCAGGACACATCGACCGTCAGGCTCCCGGTGTTCTGGCCGCAGGCGACATTCGTCACCGGCAGCACGGCGGGGATCGAGAGCTCGTAGATCCCATCGAGCGTGCCGTTGTCCGCCTCCAGGACGATCTGCCCGGCATCGTTCATCGTCACGTTGTCGCCCTCGAGGTCGACCAGCGTGCCGGCCGCGTTCGCCACGGGGACCTCATCGGTCGTGACGATGCTGAGCGTCCCCGCATCCCACATGAAGAGGGCCTCGTCGTACGGGGGGATGTTGATGGTGTCGTCGTTGACGTTCGCGAGGATCAGGATCACCCCCGAGGAGATGATGTTCGTTCCGGAGATCAGCCCCATGGTGGTCCCGGTGATCCCGGTGACGGCGGAGATGTCCTCTCCCTCCTGAGCGATGATCGTGTACCCGGGGGCGCCGCCGAGGCTCGCGAGCACGATGTTGTCCTCCGTGGTCGCTGCGTCGGTGTCCGCCTCGCACACCCAGTCGCCGTTGTCCGCGATCCGGGGATCGGTGAAGGAGGTGAGGAGCGCGGAGGACCCGCTCGGCAGGATCAGGGCATCTCCCTCCCGGGCGAGCAGCTCGTAATCGACCCCGTTCAGCTTGCGGACGAGGACGACGTCGTCCGCCGTCGTCACCCCGTTCACCTCGTCGAGGTTCCCGTCGGTGATCATGTCCCCGTTGGCGTTCCAGATCGTGTCGGTGAAGGCAATGCTGTCCCAGACGAGGCTGTCCAGCGCGCCGCCCACGATCGTCGAACCCTCGCGGAACTCGCTGAAGAGATTCATCTCCACGATCTGGGGGGCGGCGCCGGGCGCGATCCTCACGAGCACCTCATCGGTGGTCGTGGCCCCGTCCAGGTCGACCTCGCAGTAGACCGTCCCCGCGCTGTCGATGCAGGTGGAGTTCCACTCACCCGGATCCTCGACCGGATCGATGGTGGGGTAGACCGTCCCCTCCTGCATGAGGACATCGAGGCCGAGCATCAGGACCTCGTCGTTGTTGGTGTCATCCGCGCCCCCGGCTCCTGTGCCGTTCAGGTCTCCATCCCAGACGACCTGGCCGGCATCGTTCACATGGCCCGGCTCGAAGAAGTCGTCGATGTTGTCGACCACGGCGGAGCTCGGCACGCCGTTGATCGTCACCGATTCTCCGGAGACGATCGCGATCCCGGCTCCCACCCAGATCCAGTCGTCGAGGGTGGTCCCCTCATCGTCGCCATCGAAGGCCAGGATCCCTCCGGGGCTCAGGCTCGGGTGCGCGACGTTGTCGACGATGCCACCGGTCTGAGGATTCAGGTCCCCATCGGAGAGGATGGAGAACGGCAGGTACTGTGCCTGCGCGCTGCTCGCAAGCAGGAGCGCGGAGCAGAGTACGGCAAAGGTGATGAGACGCTTCGACATGTGAAATCCCTCCCGTGGCCCCCCGTACGGGAGCCGTCCACGCCACCCTCCTCTGGAGGGGGCCTCCGACCTGCAACCGAGCCGTCCTCCGGCCAGGGCTCAGCCCCAGTCGGCGAGGTCGCTGGAGGTGCAGCGCACCCGGAATAGCGCCGGGCCCTTCTCCTCGAGCGAAAGAGCGCAGAGCGTCGGTACTTCTTTGATCCAACCCATGCTGAAGGAAGCCAGCCCACACGATGACCCGGGCTTCCCATCGGAGGGGAGAAATAGGTTCCCGCCCGATCTTCCCTCCATGATAAGGCCCCTTCGAATGCAGGGATAGGTGGGAGATTCCCGCATGGGCGCTACCTGGAGGGCTCCTCCCCTGCTCCGCTCCTCGCGCCCCCTGTTGTTCCGATAAGGTATATTATGATGCGCCAGGGCTGCGGGGCCCCCCCGGACGCCTCCCCGGGCTCCGCCTCCCGGCGAAGAGCGCCTCCAGCCCCA